>NZ_CP025815.1:2470680-2779515 GCF_003352045.1 Sulfitobacter sp. JL08 | reverse complement strand
TGCTGGGCAAGGCGCGCAAGGCGGTTGAACTGGCCGAAGCCGCGCTGGCAGCCGCACGCGATGAAGAAGAATATCTGCGCCACGCAATGGCAGAACTGGACGCGCTTGATCCGCAGGCAGGCGAAGACAGGGCACTTGATGCTGCGCGCCGGTTGATGCAGGGCGCGGAAAAAATCCGCGAAGACGTCCAGCGCGCCCATGATGCTCTGGGACATGACGGTGCAGAAGGCGCTGTCGGCAATGCGATGCGCTGGCTGGACGGGGTCGCCGACAAAGCCGAAGGCCATCTGGATGCACCGCTTTCGGCATTGGGCCGCGCGATGGTTGAACTGGACGAAGCGACGGACGGGATTGCCCGTGCTCTGGATGTTTTGTCTTTCAACCCGGTCGATCTGGAGGAAACCGAAGAACGGTTGTTTGCGATCCGCGCACTGGCGCGCAAACACGATATATTGCCGGATGATCTGGGATTGTTCGGGGACACGCTGCGCCAGAAACTGGCTGCGCTGGATGCGGGTGATGCCGATCTGGCAGCGTTGAAAAAAGCGCTATCAAGTGCGCAATCCGATTATACCCAAGCCGCCGAACGCCTGAGCGGCGCGCGCAAGAAAGCGGCCGGGAAGCTGGACAAGGCGGTCATGTCCGAACTGGCACCGCTGAAAATGGACAGGGCCGTGTTTGAAACGCAGGTCAGTTCGGCCGATCCTGGGCCGGACGGTATTGATCTTGTCGCTTTTTCCGTGGCCACAAACCCCGGTGCCCCGGCTGGCCCTCTGGCGCGCATTGCTTCGGGTGGGGAACTCAGCCGGTTTCTGCTGGCGCTAAAGGTTTGCCTGACCGGCCAGAACAGTGGCGTGACGATGATTTTCGATGAAATCGACCGTGGCGTTGGCGGCGCGACCGCAGATGCGGTCGGGCGGCGGCTATCAGCGTTGGCCGAGGACGGGCAGGTTCTGGTTGTCACGCATTCACCGCAGGTTGCGGCCCTGGGCGCGCATCACTGGCGCGTTGAAAAACAGGTCAAGGGCGGCATGACGACATCGACAGTCGTTGCCTTGCCTCAGGACGCGCGTGTTGACGAGATCGCGCGCATGCTGGCCGGCGATTCCATCACGGACGAAGCACGCGGCGCGGCGCGGGTTCTGCTGGCCGGATAACGCTTGGCGGGTGTGTTCGGCGCCGATTGTGTCAGAAATGTGCACCTATTGTGTCAAAATATTGGGTTGACCAAAGGCCATCGCAGGGACTACCGTTAAGAGTGTAGTAGTTTTTTGTGTTTGTAAGCGAGTTTTGTAATGTTTGTATCAGTACCACTGCGGATACTGTCCGCCACCCGCACCATCCCCTATGTCATTGTTTTTGCATGCTTGGCAACCGCCTCTGGCGCGTTTATCGGCGCCGATGATTCGCCCGGTGACACTGGTCCGTCCAATGATCCGGCGGGACCGTCTGCCGGTCCGTCTGCCGGCCCATCTGCCAATGAACCTGCCGGTCGTGATGATCAGGGCGCACCGGATGATGAACAGATTCCACGGGATATCGTGGGCCAGTTCGGCTTCATCGACCTGAACGGGGCGGCCGCACAAGTGCAAAGCCAGGATTGTTACGGTGTGTCAATCAACCGGTGTGAAACGCGCTGAACCCGCAATATAGCTGTGGCCGGATCAAAGGTGCGATTTTGGCCGCAGTTTCACGCTATTAGAGCCAACGGGGCTATCGCGCCCCGTTCATATTTGCTTAGTCTTGGCACAGGTTTCCTGATGTAAGCTCCAGATGTCTGATCCAGCGCGTTCTTTTTTGTCCCAGCAGATGGACCAGGCAAAAAAGGCCAGCAAGGACGTGTGGCGGATCATGCTGGATCGCGGGCCCAGCCAGATACAGTTCTGGTTCATTGCCTTGCTGATCGGGATCGGGGCCGGTTTTGCGGCGTTGACGTTTCGCAAAGCCATCGAAAGCCTTCAGGCGCTGCTATACGGGACGGACGATGTGCAGCATTTGCACAGCTTTGCGTCGGGCCTGCCATGGTACTGGGTGCTGATTATTCCGATTGTCGGCGGCTTGATTGTCGGGCTTGTCCTGCACCGGTTTACGCCGGACGGGCGTGTCCGGTCTGTCGCCGACGTGATCGAAGGTGCTGCGATGCAGGACGGCAGGGTTGAAACCAAAGCCGGGATCGCATCGGCCTTTGCCTCTCTCGTGACGCTTAGTTCGGGTGGATCAACGGGGCGGGAAGGTCCGGTTGTTCACATGGCCGGCGTCATTTCGACATGGGTCAGCAACCGGATTCAGGCTGACGGCATAACCGGGCGCGATTTGCTGGGCTGCGCCGTCGCGGCAGCGGTGTCAGCCAGTTTCAACGCGCCCATTGCGGGAACCCTGTTCGCGCTCGAGGTTGTGTTGCGCCATTTTGCGGTCCATGCCTTCGCGCCAATTGTCATCGCCTCTGTCGCCGGTACCGTGATCAACCGGCTTGAGTTTGGCAACGTCACCGAATTCGCCCGCCCGCTGGAGGGCGCATTGCAGTTTTACGTCGAATTGCCGGCGTTCCTGCTTTTGGGGCTGTTGTGCGGGCTGGTGGCCGTTGCCCTGATGAAAGCCGTTTTCTGGGCCGAAGACGTTGGCACCTATATCCAGAACAAGACAGGATTGCCGCGCTGGCTGCGCCCGGCTGTCGCGGGGGCGTTGCTTGGCGCGCTGGCCATCTGGTTTCCTCACATCATCGGCGTCGGATACGAAACGACATCGCTGGCCCTGAACGGAGAGCTAGCCTTTCACGAGGCGGTGGTGTTCGCGGTTCTGAAAACCATCGCGGTGGCAGTGACCATGGCCGGGCGCATGGGGGGCGGGGTGTTTTCGCCATCTCTTATGGTGGGTGCGCTGACAGGTCTGGCTTTTGGTCTGGTTGCCACAGGCATTTTGCCCGATGTGTCGGGGTCGACCACGCTTTATGCGCTGGCGGGCACCGGTGCTGTTGCGGCTGCGGTTCTGGGGGCGCCGATATCAACAACGCTGATCGTGTTCGAACTGACCGGTGACTGGCAAACCGGAATTGCAGTTATGGTGTCGGTGTCGCTGTCCACGGCGCTGGCGTCCCGTCTGGTCGACCGGTCGTTTTTCCTGACCCAGCTGGAACGGCGCAACATCCATCTGGCTGCCGGTCCGCAAGCCTATCTTCTGGCGATGTTCCGCGTCGCAACGGTGATGCGCAACATGCACGACGAACGCGGCATTGATGAAAGCCAGTGCTGGGACATGATCAGGGATGGCATCTATGTCGATGGAAATGCCACGCTTGAGGCTGCGATGCCGGTGTTCGAAAAATCGGGCGCCGCTTTCATTCCGGTGGTCACGTTGCAGGGTGAAGATGCCCCGCCGGAATTGAGCGGGGCGTTGTTCCATGTCGATGCGCTGAAGGCCTATAACAGGGCACTTGCCGACACAGCGGCCGAAGAACATTCCTGACCAGTGCACGCCGTGGCGCGATTTAGATCTGTTCCACGGTGACGTCGTCATTATTGTAAAACGCAATATGGTCCTTGATGCGCGCCACATCTTCCATGGGCGCATCATAAGACCAAGCGGCATTCTTGTATGTCGCGCTGCGGCTGGCGATGGCGTAATAGGTCGCATCACCTTTGTGCGGGCAATGGGTGCTATGATCGGACTGGTCCAGCATCGCCATGGCGATATCGGATTTTGGAAAATAGATCACAGGCGGGTAATCGCCCTCGGACAGTTCAAGGGCATTTGCGCTTTCTGCCAGAACGGCACCGCCTGCGCGGACCGACCAGCGCCCCGGTGCTTTGCGAATTCTTATGTGATCAGCCATAACGGTCAGAACCTTTCTTGCAGACTTCAATCTCTCAGATAGTGGCCCTGTGATGCGACATTACGGTGTCAGATCGGGGCCGTTGCGGTATCCAACCATGTTTTCGCGGACTTGCCCAGACGCGGCCCCACTTTTTCCGCAACGCTGCGGTGGTAGCTGTTCAGCCAGTCGCGTTCGGCTTCGCTCAGCATCTCGGCAATGATCGCGCGGCGGTCTATGGGCACATAGGTCAGGGTCTGCCAGTGCAGCATTTTGCGGTGCGTGTCCGCGCTCGGCATGTCGGGGGCTGTTTCCACCACCAACAGGTTCTCGATCCGGATACCAAACGCGCCTTCGCGGTAATAACCCGGCTCGTTCGACAGGATCATGCCGGGTTCAAGGGGCACGTGGCTGACACGGCTCAGGCGCTGCGGCCCTTCATGTACGCTCAGATATACGCCTACCCCGTGCCCAAGACCGTGATCAAAATCCTGCCCTGCCTGCCACAACGGCAAACGCCCGATCGCCTCGATATCGCGACCGGCCAGGCCTTTGGGCCAGCGCAGTCGCGACATTGCGATCATACCCTGCAAGACGCGCGTAAAGCAGCGCCTTGGTTCTTCCTCTACAGTTCCGATCGAAATGGTTCGGGTGATGTCTGTTGTGCCATCCAGATACTGGCCGCCACTGTCCAGCACCAGAAAATCGCCGTCTTTCAGAACGCTGTCGGTTTCGGTCGTGACGCGGTAATGCATGATCGCGCCGTTTGCACCGGTGCCGGCAATGGTTTCGAAACTGATGTCCTGCAAGGCATTGCTGGCGCGGCGCGCCTGTTCCAGACGGGTCACAACATCGGTTTCCCGCAATGTGCCGGGCGGTTGCGCATCCAGCCAGGCAAGCAGCTCGACCATCGCAACCGCATCGCGCAGATGGGCCTCGGCGCTGCCGGCGATTTCGGTGGCGTTTTTGCGGGCCTTGGGCAGCGCGCAGGGATCATCCCCCGGCACGATATCGATCTTTGCATTCTGCAATGTCTGTTCCACCGCCACCGGCGCGCTGCCCGCATCAAGCAGAACAGGGCCGTCCAGGGTGGCGATATGGGCCAGAAACCGGTCCGGATCCATCAGGCGAACGGCAGGGCCCAGATGATCGGCAATGTTTCCGCGTTTGTCCTCATGCACAAAGAAGTCAACGCGCGCGTCTTCATGCAGAACCGCAAAGCCATGCGCCACCGGATTGCGTGGAATATCACTGCCGCGAATGTTCAAAAGCCACATGATCGAATCTGGCAGCGTGATCACGGCAGCCTTGCAGCCCTTGTCCTTAAGGGATGCCGCCAGCCGCGCGATCTTGTCCCCGTGGCGTTCACCTGCATATTCCAGCGGTTGCGGTTTGACAGGGTTCATCGGCGGCACCGGCTGATCCGGCCAGATCCGGTCCACCAGATTCTCGCAGGGGCACAAAGCGATACCGCTGCCCACCAGCGCCTCTGTACTTTGTTTGATCTGGTTCACGGTGTGAAGCCAGGGATCAAACCCGACCTTGCCGGCGTCGGGCAGGGTGTCTTTCAGCCAGTCGGCAAGGCTTGTTTCCGGCCATGGTACCGGCGTGAACACATCGGCCACCTGCGCCTTGACCTGAGTGCGATAGCGTCCGTCGATGAAAACACCGGCGTTCTTTGCCAGAACGGCGCAAAATCCGGCAGATCCGGTAAACCCGGTCAGCCAGGCCAGCCGCTCGTCATGCGGGGCCACGTATTCGCCCTGATGCGCATCTGCGCGTGGCACCAGAAAGCCGTCCAGCCCTGCCTTTTGCATTTCTGCACGCAAGTCGGCCAATCGGGGTGGCCCCTGTTCGGGCCGGGCGGTCACCTCAAAACTTTGAAACATCCCAACCCCTTCATCTTTTCATAAATACTTCCGCCGGAGGCTCCGGCGCCATCAGCCCGCGCGCCGGATACCCATGACGCGCGCCCGCGCCCGTGGATCATTGTCAAACAGGGCGGCCAGTTGTTCCGTCATGGCCCCGGCAAGCTGTTCAACATCGGTGATTGTCACGGCCCGGTCATAATAGCGGGTGACATCGTGGCCGATGCCGATCGCCAAAAGCTCGACCGCACGGCGACGCTCTACCATCGCGATCACATCGCGCAGGTGTTTTTCCAGATAGTTGGCCGGGTTGACCGACAGGGTGGAATCATCGACCGGCGCGCCATCCGAGATTACCATCAGGATCTTGCGCGATTCCGCACGACCCTGCATCCGGCGGTGGGCCCATTCCAGCGCTTCGCCATCGATGTTTTCCTTCAGCAAACCTTCCTTCATCATCAGGCCCAAATTCGGCCGTGTGCGCCGCCAGGGTGCATCGGCGGATTTATAGATGATGTGGCGCAGATCGTTCAGGCGGCCGGGTTGTCCGGGGCGGCCATTGGCCAGCCACGCTTCGCGGGCCTGCCCGCCTTTCCATGCGCGGGTGGTAAAGCCGAGGATCTCCACCTTGACGTTGCAGCGTTCCAGTGTCCGGGCCAGAACATCGGCGCAGATCGCGGCAATCGAAATTGGGCGTCCGCGCATTGATCCGGAATTGTCCAGCAAAAGGGTCACCACGGTATCGCGGAACTCGGTGTCTTTTTCGACCTTGAAGGACAGGGGCGTTGTCGGGCTTGCCACGACACGGGCCAGACGACCGGCATCCAGAATACCTTCTTCGCGATCAAATTCCCAGGACCGGTTCTGTTGCGCCTGAAGGCGTCGCTGCAATTTGTTGGCCAGCCGCGACACCGCGCCTTTCAGGGGTTCCAGTTGCTGATCCAGATAAGCGCGCAGCCGTTCCAGTTCGACCGGTTCGGCCAGATCCTCGGCGGCGATTTCTTCGTCGTGATCGCTCAGATATACGGTATAATTGGGGTCGGCGTCTGAAATCGGTTGCGGGGCGGGCGGCTCCAGCGGGGCTTCGCCTTCGGGCATTTCCGCTTCTTCGCCCATCTCTTCGTCGGCCATTTCGTCCATGCTGACCTGCGCCTGTGACGCGTCCTGCTGGTCTTCCTGGCTTTGCTCGGCGCTGGCTTCGGCGTCCTGATCGTCGTCGTCCTGATCGCCGGTGCTGTCGGGATCCTGTTCTTCTTCGCCGCCGTCTTCGGCTTCGTTTTCGTTTTCATCATCCAGTTGGTCGGGGTCGTCGCCCAACTGGTCGCCATAGCCCAGATCGGAAATAACCTGCCGCGCGAACTTGGCAAAGGATGCCTGATCCGACAGGGTGTCTTGCAGGTTGTCCAGCGTGCCGCCGGCCTGTTCTTCGATAAAGCCACGCCACAGTTCCATTACGTTCTGCGCGCCGGCGGGCAATGTGCGCCCGGTGGCCAGATGGCGGATCAGGTAACCGGCGGCCACGGAAAGCGGCGCGTCTGATGGCTGCTTGCAGTCCTCATAGCCCTTGCGCGTCGCCTCATGGGCGATCTTGGCGTCGATATTGCCTGCGGTGCCGGGCATATCGCGCGCGCCCATCGCTTCGCAGCGGGCAGTTTCCATCGCTTCGTAAAGTTCGCGCGCCATTTCTCCGGGCGGGGCGTAGCGCGCATGGGTGCTGTCATTGTGATAGCGCCGGTTCAGTGCCAGCGCGTCGGCTGTGCCGCGTGCCAGAAGCACCTCGTCGCGTGTCATCCGGCGGCTGACTTGTGGCAGGCGCATCGCATCGCCCGACAGGCCAGATGGATCAACCGTATAGCTGACGCTCAATTCCGGATCATGCGCCATGACCTTGGTCGCCTCGGCCAGCGCTTTCTTGAACGGATCGGCAGGGTTGTCGGTTGGTTTGCTCATCTTCCGGGCCGGTATGTAAAACGGGCACCCGTCGCTACGGGCCCCGATGCGTCAATGACGGTGCGCGGCAGCGCTGGTATCATGCGCGCAAATCGCGTCATCCCAGGCTCGCGCTGGCCGCGCTTTCGGGCAGTTCCTCGTCGAACAGGCGCTGGTAGAACTCGGCCACGGTCTGGCGTTCCAGTTCGTCGCATTTGTTCAGGAACGACAGGCGAAACGCATAGCCGACATTGCGGAAAATTTCGGCATTCTGCGCCCAGGCAATCACAGTGCGCGGTGACATGACCGTGCTCAGATCGCCCGACATGAAGGCGGTGCGCGTCAGATCGGCGACTGTGACCATCTGTTTGATCGTCTTGCGACCCTTGTCGCTGTTGTAATGCGGGTTCTTCGCCAGAACGATGGCGGTTTCGGCCTCGATGCTCAGATAATTCAGCGTTGCCACCAGTGACCAGCGGTCCATCTGGCCCTGGTTGATCTGTTGTGTGCCATGATAAAGCCCGGTTGTATCGCCCAGACCAACAGTGTTGGCAGTGGCAAACAGGCGGAAATAGGGGTGCGGGTCCAGCACCTTGTTCTGGTCCAGCAGGGTCAGTTTTCCGTCAACTTCCAGCACGCGCTGGATCACGAACATCACGTCTGCGCGGCCGGCATCATATTCATCGAACACGATGGCCGTTGGTGTGCGCAGCGCCCATGGCAGGATGCCTTCTTGAAATTCTGTCACCTGAACGCCGTCGCGCAGTTTGATCGCGTCTTTGCCGATCAGATCGATCCGGCTGATGTGGCTATCCAGATTCACCCGTACCGTGGGCCAGTTCAGCCGCGCGGCGACCTGTTCGATATGGGTGGATTTTCCGGTGCCGTGATAGCCTTGGATCATCACACGCCGGTTGTGTGAAAACCCCGCAAGAATGGCCAGCGTGGTATCTGGATCGAATTTATAGGTGCTGTCCAGTAGCGGAACCCGATCGGATGTATCCGAAAACCCTTTGACGGTCATGTCTGTGTCGATGCCGAATACATCGCGCACCGAAATCGTCTCGGTCGGTTTTGCATTGATATCGATCGAGCCGTCCGCCATCTGTCTTATCCTTGTAAAATATCCCCGGAACGGGGCGTCATTTGTGCAGTTTCCGTGGTGCAACATATCGCGAAGCAGGGCAAGGGGAAGGGGGGTGGAAAATAACGCTGTCCCCGCAAGGGGTGCCCCCATAAGGATCGCCGTAGTGTGACGATCCCGAACTGTACAGGTCAGCCAAGCGCCCGGTGGGCGCAGGCCGGTTATCAGTCTTTGAAGTTACGGCTGACCTTTAGCTGATCCCATGCCCAGACGACTTCCTGCAACTGTTCTTCCTGGCTGCGATCACCCCCGTTCATATCCGGGTGCAAGACCTTGATCAGCGCCTTGTAGGCTTTGCGAACCTCGGTCTTTGTCCAGTGATCCTTGGCTTCCAGAATTTCGACGGCGCGGCGTTCGGTGGGCGGCAGTTTGCGGCTGTTGCTGACCCCTTTGCCGGGGTTCTGCGTGGCATTCGCACCCAGAACCTGATGCGGGTCTTCAATGCCCAAACGTGCCCAGGCGCGCGCCTCGGGGTCTTTCATCGGTTTGGTTTCACGTTCCCAAACCTTGTCCTTGGATTGCTGCGCATTGATTTCAGCCTCGGTCGTGCCGTGGAAGAAATTCCATTTCAGATTGTATTCGCGCACGTGCTGTTGGCAGAACCAGAAATAATCGTCCAGAACATCCGGTGCTTTGGGCGCACGGTATTTTCCCGGCTCTTCGCAGCCTTCATGTTCGCACAGACGGACCGATGTTTCAGAGGCACCCGACATTCCGCGGCGGCCCCGCGGATTTTTCTTCTTGGCCGAAGACACAGACATGTCAAATCCAAACGGATCGTTCTTGTTCATTTTCGTGGTCCTCTTTCCGACTCGGCCCAGAGAGTTTAAAGTAAACACAGTCAGATTGAAGGGGTCAGGTTCAAAAAATGACAGATAAATTGGATGCAGCTGGCGTTGTGCCGGTTCTGGTGCGGGATGAAATCCACGATCGCCTTGAACAGACCTTTTCGCCCACCGCGCTTGAGGTTGTGGATGACAGCGAGGCGCATCGCGGCCACAGTGGATATCAGGAAGGCGGGCAGAGCCATTTCAATGTGATGATCCGCGCCGACGCATTCAAGGGGCAATCGCGGGTGGCGCGTCACCGGGCGGTTCATGCCGCGCTTGGGCCTGCGCTTATTGCGCGTATTCACGCACTGGCGTTGGATATCGGCGTCTAGACAGGCTTTATTCAGCAGGTTTTTTCTGACCGGCGCGTTTTTTCAGGGCTTCGGTCATGCCCGCGACTTCCGACAGTTCTTCGACGCCATTGTCGCTTAGCATCTTGGTCGCGCCCGGCTGTCCTGCCGGCCTTTCCGGGTCTTGTGCAACCTCGGGCTCTGCGGGCGTCACGGGTTCTGGCGCCGCGACTTCCGCGTCGTCAGCCATTTTCAGCACAACCGGTTTGAACTCTTCCAGATCACCGGAACGCGCACGACGAAACACCAGCACGTTGCGATAGGTCGTGACAGAGCTGGTCAATCCACTGCGTTCGCGGCTGGGCAGGGTTTCGGCCCGCTGAAATTCCCATCCGTCGCTGCCCATGTCGTTCATCAGGTGCTGTAACGCATTTGCAAACCGCGATTCAGGCGTTTTCAACCCGCGCGCCTTAAGGCCTTTGGTCGGGGCAGGAACAACTTTGTACTCGTAGTGGGGCATGGGTTAAGCCTTGAAGGGATAGAACGGCGTCATAGCAAACGGTGCTGCATGCGCCAAGTGTTTGCGGTGCCCTGTCCGATCACAGGCCCAGTTTTTCGCTGACCAGTTTGTTCACCGCCGCCGGATTGGCCTTGCCGCCGGTTGCCTTCATCACCTGACCCACGAACCAGCCTGCAAGTTTCGGATTGGCCTTGGCCTTTTCGACCTGCGCAGGGTTATCGGCAATCACGGCATCCACAGCCGCTTCGATGGCGCCTGTGTCCGTGACCTGCTTCATCCCTTCCGTCTCGACGATCTCGACCGGATCGCGACCTGTCGTGTAGGCGATTTCAAAGACTTCCTTGGCGATCTTGCCGCTGATGTCGCCCTTGGAAATCAGCGTGATAATGCCGCCCAGCTGATCCGGGCTGACAGGGCTTGCGTCAATGTCGCGGTCATCTTTTTTCAACCGACCGAACAGTTCGTTGATGACCCAGTTCGCGGCCATTTTCCCGTCGCGCCCGTCTGCGGTTTTTTCGAAAAAGGCCGCGGCTTCGACATCGGCGGTCAGAACCGATGCATCGTAATCGGACAGGCCGAATTCAGTGATGAACCTTGCCTTCTTTGCATCGGGCAGTTCGGGCAGGCCCGCCTTGATTTCGTCCACCCAGCTTTGTTCGATGTCCAAAGGCAACAGGTCGGGGTCGGGGAAGTAGCGATAATCATGCGCCTCTTCCTTGGACCGCATTGAACGGGTTTCGCCCTTGTCCGGATCATAAAGGCGGGTTTCCTGATCGACCTTGCCACCGGCTTCGACGATGGCGATCTGCCGGCGGGCCTCGACTTCGATGGCTTGTTGGATAAACCGCATCGAGTTCATGTTCTTGATTTCACAACGCGTGCCCAGATGCGAAAAATCCTGTGTTTCCATGTATTTTTCGTATTGGCCGGGCAGGCAAATCGATACGTTCACGTCCGCACGCATCGCGCCCGATTGCATATCTCCGTTACACGTTCCCAGATAGCGCAGGATCTGGCGCAGTTTGGTGATATAGGCTGCGGCCTCTTCGGGGCCGCGAATATCGGGCCGGCTGACGATTTCCATCAGCGCCACGCCGGTGCGGTTCAGATCGACGAAAGACATGTTCGGATCCATGTCGTGGATCGATTTTCCGGCATCCTGTTCCAGATGGATGCGCTCTACCCGGACCAGACGCGCCTTGCCTTCGCCCATTTCCACCAGCACTTCGCCCTCGCCTACGATGGGGTGATACAATTGCGAAATCTGATAGCCCTGCGGCAGATCGGGATAAAAGTAGTTCTTGCGGTCAAAGGCTGAATTCAGGTTGATATGCGCGTTCAGGCCCAACCCGGTGCGCACCGCCTGTTCGACACAGAATCGGTTGATCACCGGCAGCATGCCCGGCATCGCGGCATCCACAAAGGCCACATTGGCATTGGGTTCCGCCCCGAATTTGGTGGACGCGCCGGAAAACAGTTTCGCGTTCGAGGTGACCTGGGCGTGCACCTCCATCCCGATCACCAGTTCCCAGTCGTGTTTGGCACCGGCTATCCGTTTGGGGGTCGGGGCCTCGTAGGTGTGGTCCAGCATGGTCTGCCTCATCATCTCGCAACGATGTGGGTTCTAGGGCAGGGCGCGCATCAGGGCAAGAGCGGTCAGGCGGCGCTGACCATCGGACCAGAGGGTGTAAAGGTCACCTGATGCCCGCGGGCGATATCATCGCGGAACAATGTGGCAATCACGTCCAGCGCGTTGCGGCGTCCGTGTTCGGCAAAATTGCGCATGGAACGCACCCGTGCCGAGTTGTCAAAGCCGGTGGTGGCATGAGCCCAGACCAGTGGATGGATTTCTGTCATATGGTCGCGAATGATCCAATCGGCGCAATCGATCAGTTGATGACGCACCAGGTCCACCTCGTCCGCGCTGCCGCATCCGGCGCGAACGGCAACCGCGCAATAGGCGGCCAGCAGGTTCACGGTGTGCTGGTCGGGGGCGTGGGCCAGAATGTCATGCAGCCCTTCAATGAAGAATTCCACCTCGACCTGTGCGCAAGCGGCATCGTCGATCACGACAGCATCGAAATACGACCACGTATAGGCGCCAGCGCCCCAGATATCGATGGTGCGCGACGCGGTGCGACGGGCCTCAAGTTCCAGCTGGGCCAGTGATCCGAACCAGCGGGGCAGCAGATGGTTGCCCATGGCACGCATGTGGTGCGGGTTTTTCGGATCAAGATCAATCAGCGCTTCGTAATCGTCCGCGACGCGGGTGCGGGAATTGGGATAGCCTGCCAGCAACGCACAGCGCGCCGCAGCAAGCGCGGGGCTAAGCGGTTCCAGACCGGAAAACTGGTTCAGAATTCCGGTTGCGCGGTCAAAATGGGCGGCGAACGCCTCGCGGTTTTGCGGTTTGAGTTCGGTCAGCCAGCCTGTACCGCGCCACGCCCACCCCATATCCAAATGTGCGTGCGCGACAATCAGGGCGACCGGATAATTGTCTGGATGTTCGTCCAGCACCTGTTCCAGCGCTTCGATGCCATCAAGAATAGGTGCGCCGCTGGCGGGTTTCCCGTCAAACAAGGCATGTTCGGCGGCAAGAACAACATCGGCCCGCGCCCCGTACATCAACAGATCGGCAACCGGCATGCCGCCGCGTGTTTTCGCACGGGTCTGATCGGCATCGAAAATCAGCTGCGACAGCGTTTCCCAGTCTTCCTGTCGCGCCAGTTTCTGGCCCTTGTTCTGAAACGCCGTGCGTTCGGCATGTTCCGATGTTGCTTCGACAACGGGAATGTTCAGATGATCGGCAATGTTGCGCTTGACCTGAAAGTCGATGGGTTCTGCACTGTGGCAAACAGGTTGTGCCGCCCGGTTTCGGGCGGGCATCGCGGCTTTTGCAGTTTCCATACAAGCGGAAACCGGCGCAATTGCATTGCGCAAAACAGAAAAACTAAGCCTTAGATCGCGCATTTCGGTAACATCCAACTCATTGATAATCTTAACTGGGTACAGGGCAGGGTTTTGCCTGTGCAATCAGGCCTAAAAAAGGCGCAACTGGGGTGATATCTGGCAATTGAAAGGGCGGTTGACCTGCCCGGGTTTTCAATTGCGCTGCCCTGCGGACAAGGGAATACTGGCGTTGATGATTGAACGCGTTCTTTATCTGGTCATTGCCGGTGCTTTGGGGCTGGCATCGACAGCGCCGTTGCTGGCGTCGACAGAGGATGGGTTGGTGCGCCCGCTGGTACGTGAAGCGAATCTACCGCGGACCCGTTGGGAATACCAACAAGGGTCAGATATCTGGACACGGGGCGCGCTGGCGGCGCTTAGAACGCATGGTGCGGCGCTCGCGCAATCGGAACCCGTTGATATCAAAGACTGGTGCCCCGCCTATCCGGAGGCGGATCTGGCCCAGCGGCAGGCATTCTGGGTCGGGTTTCTGTCTGCGCTGGCGAAACATGAAAGCACCTACAGGCCCTATGCCGTGGGCGGCGGCGGGCGCTGGTTCGGATTGCTGCAAATCCAGCCATCGACCGCGCGGGGATATGGTTGCGCTGCCCGTTCGGGGCAGGACCTGAAAGACGGCGCATCCAATGTCAGTTGCGCGGTTCGGATCATGGCCGTGACGGTGCCGCGTGACGGTGTCGTTGCAACCAAAGGCGGGCGCTGGGGCGGTGTCGCTGCCGATTGGGGGCCGATGCGCAATGCCAACAAGCGCGCTGACATGCAGGCATGGCTCGGCAAACAAACCTATTGCCGCCCGCTTCAGTCCGTGCGTCCGCGTGAACGCACGGGCACGGGTGGCGATCGCTGATCTGCCGGGCATTCACATCAGAGAGAAGTGATGTCGTTCGACCCGCACCCCCTGTGCGCTCAGCGCCTGTTCGAATATCTGGTGTGGTGGCAGGCTTTCATAAGGCAGTCTGATCTTTTTGCGTGCCGGCGTCACTGCGCTGACGCGCACTGAAAAATCCAGCCTTGTGTCAAAGCGCATGTGGTCGATATCCTGCAGCGCCATATCGGCCCTGCGCTTTCCGGTGAACCAGGACAGGGTTGTCTCGTCGAGTTCGACACCCGCCGCGCGGTTGGTGAACAGATCCCACAGCGCCGGCAGAGTAAAGGCCGCCAGAATGGCCATTAGCCACCATGCCGCATCCACCAGAATTACGGCTGCAATCAGGACGAAATAGATCGCAATCACGATTGTTGCGGTGCGGTGGTTGCGCCCGTAATTGACATGCCGGAAGGGGGCGGGTTGTGTCATGCCCCCCTGATCCGGCTGATCATTTCATGTGTGTCGCGCGACAGATCGGGCGTTGCCGCGATTCGGTCAAGCTGGGCGCGCACATGATCCTGACGTTTGCTGTCATAGCGGCGCCATGTCTGGAACGCGCTGGTCATGCGGGCGGTTGTCTGCGGATTGGCCGCATCCAGTTTGATCAGCCAGTCGGCCAGCAGCGCATACCCGCTGCCGTCCTGTTGATGAAACCCTGCGTGATGCATTGACAAAGCACCCAGTGTGGCACGGAACCTGTTGGGGTTTTTCCAATTGAAATCAGCATGTTTCGTCAGGTTCTTCGTGATTTCCACGGTCTGGTGCGGCGTGGACTGGATGATTTGCAGGCTGAACCATTTGTCGATCACCAGACGGTCGTGTTTCCACTGGTCGTAGAACGCTTGTGTTTCCGCGATCCCTTTTCCGGAATTCAGCAAACAGGCAAGAGCCGACAATTGTTGAGTCATATTATCCGCGGATTCGAACTGCCGCGCCGCCTGCGCGCCACCGTCAAGGCGCGACATCAGTGCAAGAACAGCCCCCTGCAACGCGCGTTTGCCGACCTGATCGGCATCCGGCGAATAGGGGGCGTCAATATGCATTTCACTGTAGAGTCGTGGCAGAAGATCCTGATTATATTGCGAGATAGCCTGCTTCATCGTTTCGCTGGCTGCCCAGATCGCTTGCGGGTCAGGCACATGCCCGGTGTCGTGCAGACTGGTGGCCATATCGGACTGGCTGGGCAGTCCCAGCATCAGGGCACGGGTTGCCGGGTCAACACTGTCGTCGCGCAACACGGCCGCCATCCCGGCAAGAAAGGTGGTGTCGGGGGGCGCGTCTTTCAGAATCATGTCGCTCAGGGCGGCGCGCGCCAAGGCGCGTCCCGCTTCCCACCGGTTGAATGGGTCGGTGTCATGGGCCAGCAGGAAACCGCGTTGCGCCTCGCCCTCGGGGTGGGACAGGATGACCGGCGCCGAAAAGCCGCGCAAGATCGATGCAACGGGGCGCGTGGCAAGCCCTTTGAAGGAAAAGGACTGGCGCGCCTGCGTCATTTCCAGAACCTGTGTTTCCTGTACCTCGTCACCGTTCTGGCCCAGCAGACCGACAGCAATGGGAATAACCTGTGGCTGCGGGTCGGGCGTAGTAGAACTTGGCTTTGTATCCTGTTGAAAGGTAAGGGTAAAAACCCCATCTTTGAAATCTTCTTCGACGGACAGGCGCGGTGTTCCGGCCTGTGAATACCAGCGTTTGAACTGTGACAGGTCGCGACCTGTGACATCTTCGAACACTTTCAGCCAATCCTCGATCGTGGCGGCGTCACCGTCATGGCGTTTGAAATAAAGATCAAGCGCCTTGCCATAGGCCTCATCCCCGACCAGTGTTTTCAGCATGCCGATCACCTCGGCGCCTTTTTCGTATACAGTTGCGGTATAGAAGTTGTTGATTTCCTGAAAGCTTTCCGGGCGTACCGGATGCGCCAGCGGACCGTTATCTTCGGGAAACTGGCGCGCGCGCAGATCAATCACATCGGTGATGCGTTTTACCGGAGCACTGCGTACATCGGACGTGAACTGGGCGTCGCGGTATACCGTCAATCCTTCTTTCAAGCACAGTTGGAACCAGTCGCGGCAGGTGATGCGGTTGCCCGTCCAGTTGTGGAAATATTCATGGGCGATGATCGCTTCGATCCGTTCGAAATTTGTGTCGGTCGATGTTTCCGGGCTGGCCAGAACGGCTGAGGAGTTGAAGATGTTCAGCCCCTTGTTCTCCATCGCCGCCATGTTGAAATCGTCCACCGCCACGATGTTGAATACGTCCAGATCATATTCGCGGCCGTAAACGTCTTCGTCCCACTTCATGGATTTTTTCAGGGCTTCCATGCCAAACGCACATTTGTGCAGATCATCGGCACGCACCCAGATGTTCAGCGCGACCTTTTTTCCAGTCATCGTTGTAAACGTATCGGGATGGTTCACCAGATCACCGGCAACCAAAGCAAAAAGATAGGCGGGTTTGGGCCACGGATCATGCCATTCGGCCCATCCGTCGCCGGCCCCGACAGGGTTGCCGTTGGACAGCAGAACGGGGTGGGGGCCATTTATGCGTACGGTAAACACGGACATCACGTCGGGGCGATCCGGATAGTAGGTGATCTTGCGAAACCCCTGCGCCTCGCACTGGGTGCAATACATGCCGCTGGATTGATAAAGGCCCTCCAGTGCCGTGTTTGAGGCCGGATCAATCTCGACCTCGGCTTCCCAGATAAACGGGGCGTCCGGAACGGGGCATCTCAGCCCGTCGTCCGTGCATTCGGGATCGACTTTGGTGCCGTCAATGCTGGCGCGGATCAGCGTGAGGTCTTCGCCGTGCAGGAAGAACGTGCGGTCCTTTGCATCGGGATTGGGGCGAAACTGGATCCGGCTGGCTACTTTGGTGGCATGAGGCGACAGATCAAAGGTCAGGTGAACCGCATCCACAAGATATCCGAAAGGTTCATAATCGCTCAGGTAAATTGTTTCTGGGGCAGCGTCTTTCATGGGGAACCTTTCGGGCTGGGAACGCGCAGACGGTAGAAAGATTGCGCATCCGCTGCAAGCAGGGTTTGGCCGAGCTTTAACCGGGTTGGAACCCGCCATTGTGCAATTGGGCACACGCGCGTGTGCGCACGAAGCCACTGGCATAGGGTTAAAAGGCATTTTATAAGCGCGTGAAGTCCATAACAGGGAAAATCATGGTCCGTCGCAGCCCGCAGCGCCCGATTGTCGGCATTATTTCAAATCAGTATCTGCTGAATGACCAGTATCCGGCCCACGCGGGCGGGACGATGAATTCGGCTGCGATTGCCGATGTGTCCGGCTGTCTGCCCATGCTGATCCCGGCCGATCCCCGGTTTGTATCGGTGGATGAGCTTTTGGACGTATGCGACGGTTTCATGCTGACAGGTGGACGCCCGAACGTGCATCCCGAGGAATATGGCGAGGCGGAAACCGAAGCACATGGTACGTTTGATCGCGCGCGTGATGCTATTGTGCTGCCACTGGTGCGCGCCTGTGTGGCGCGCGGGCAGCCGTTTCTGGGTGTGTGCCGCGGTTTTCAAGAGGTGAATGTCGCGATGGGGGGAACGCTTTATCCGGAAATCCGGGATTTGCCGGGGCGAATGAACCACCGCATGCCGCCCGATGGCACGTTGGAAGAAAAATTCGAACTGCGCCACAAGGTGCGGTTTACAGAAAACGGAGTATTCCACGGTGTTATGGGCGCCACCGAAGTGATGACAAACACCTTGCACGGGCAGGGTATCAAGACACCGGGCAAGGATATCGTAATCGACGGATACGCGCCTGATGGCACGCCCGAGGCGATCTATATACAAGGTGCCAAGGGCTTTACCCTGTCGGTTCAGTGGCATCCGGAATGGGACGCCTGCAACGATCCCGTATCGCGCCCCCTTTTCGAGGCGTTCGGCGCAGCAGTCAGGGACTGGGCGGCGCATGACGACACATCGGAAATTTCAAAAATAGCCGCGCAGCTTTAACGCAAAGCAATACAAACTCAAATCACACGATTTACTTTGGGCGCATGACACATTCTGACGCCCGGAAAATACTTATCGTTTACGCCTCGACCGAGGGGCAGACCCGAAAAATCGCGCGGTATTGCGCTGACAGATTGATGGCCATGGGCCATTCGGTCGAAATGTTGCGCGCTGCCGATGATGATGGCGGTACTTTGGGGCAGGCGGATGCGGTCATTCTGGCCGGATCGGTCCATATGGGCCGTTTGCAAAAGGAACTGGCCGATCTGGACCGGATTGCGGCCGAATTCTGCGACAAGGCCGGATTGCGCCCGTTGTCGATCCACCAGGTTGCCGGTGCGTTTCGTTTCACGCAGTACGATTTCTTCAAATCGTGGGCGATGCGCTATATCGCGGCAAAGATGGATCAGGACGTCGATCCGCACGCGGATCGGGAATACACGGATTGGGCCAAACTGGCTGACATCGTAAAGGATTTCGTCAGCTTCAAAGGCCGGTCCGCAGATGCCAAAGCTCCGGAAACAGTTCGACCTCAAGCATCTTCCTGAGGTAACTGACGCCGCCGGTCCCGCCGGTGCCGCGTTTGAAGCCGATGACACGTTCCACCGTGGTCACATGATTGAACCGCCAGCGGCGAAAGTAATCTTCAAGATCGACCAGCTTTTCCGCCAGTTCATAAAGTTCCCAATGGGTTTGCGGCGCGCGATAGACCTTGCTCCAGGCGGCGATGATGGCATCGCTGGGGGTATGCGGCATGGCGATATCGCGGTGCAGTGCCTCCTCCGGCAGGGGAATCGAGGCATGTAGCGCCTGCAATGCCACATCATAGAGTGACGGAGTCGCCAGTTCGGCCTGCAACAGGGCCGTTATGTCCGGGCGGTGTGCATGCGGGCGCAGCATCGCGGGGTTGCGATTGCCCAGAACGAATTCGATCTGACGGTACTGATGCGATTGAAAGCCCGAAGACTGGCCAAGTGAGTCGCGAAAGGCGGTGTAATCGCTGGGCGTCATGGTGCGCAGAACATCCCATGCATTGTTCAGCTGTTCGAAAATGCGCGAGACGCGCGCCAGCATCTTGAACGCAGGGCGGCGGTCACCCGTTTGCAGCGTCGCGCGCGCCGCTGTCAGTTCGTGTATCGCCAGCCGCATCCATAATTCCGATGTCTGGTGCTGGATGATGAACAGCATTTCGTCATGCGCGTCTGACACCGGATGCTGTGCGTCCAGCAGGGCTGACAGGCTCAGATAATCGCCATAGGACATACGCCCGTCAAAGGACATTTGCGCGCCTTCTTTGGTGGGGTCGTAGGGATCGGTCATGTTGCAATATCCTTTTGCATCAGTGACATATGAAAGCGTTCTAATGTCTGTCCGTTGACGGGATGCTGCTCCCTGCAGTCAATCTGCCAGCCGTGCTTTTCAAAGAATTTCCGTGCGCCAAGGCTGGCATGCACGGTCAGGGTGGTCATATTGTCTTGCTTTGCACGTTTCATCAGCGCGCGATACAGCGCATCGGCCACGCCTGTGCCTTTGGCCTCGGGCAGAACAAAGGCCATGTCCAGATAGCCCTCGGCGGTCAAAGACATGAACCCGATGATTTGCCCATCCTGTTCGGCAACCCGGCAATGCTGGTTCAGCAGGCGGTCGGGTGTGGCATCATCCGGCGCGCTTGCAAGGGCCCAAGCGGCGCGCTGGTCTGTGCTGTAATATTCTGCGGCGCCTTCGCGCACGGCCCGGTAGAAAACCGCAGCGCATGCTGCGCGATCCTGCGGGTGATAGGGGCGGATCAGCGGTGTCATGTGACTGCGGCGCGAACCTTGTATTCGTCGCGGTCCCACAGTTTGTTTTCCATCACGTCAGCCATGATATCAACAGCTTGGCGTACATCGTTCACGTCGATGTACAGCGGTGTAAAGCCAAATCGCATCACATCCGGCATCCGGAAATCGCCGATCACTCCGCGTGCGATTAACGCCTGCATCGCCGCGTATCCCTGTTCAAAGCGGAACGATACCTGCGAACCGCGCCGCGCAGCATCTCGCGGGCTGGCCAGTGTCAGTTGCGGGCATTTGCGTTCGACCAGTTCCACAAACAGGTCCGTCAGTTCCATTGATTTGGCGCGCACATCTGTCATATCGGCCATGTCCCAGATATCAAGCGCGCATTCCAGCGCGGTCATCTGCAGGACCGGCGGTGTGCCCACGCGCATCCGTTCGATGCCTTGCCCCGGGCGATAGTCCAGATCAAAGGCGAAAGGGGCGGCATGGCCCAGCCAGCCTGACAGGGCCGGTTTGATGTGATAGGCGTGGCGCGGCGCGACATAGATGAACGCTGGCGCGCCGGGGCCGCCATTCAGGTATTTGTAACTGCACCCCACCGCGAAATCCGCGCCCGCTGCTGCGACATCCACCGGGATCGCGCCTGCGGAATGGGCCAGATCCCAGACCGTTAGAATGCCGTGGTCATGCGCCTTTTTGGTCAGGGCGGCCATATCGTGCATCCGGCCCGTGCGGTAATCCACCTCGGTCAGCATCATAACGGCCACATCATCATTGATCGCATCGGCAACATCTTCTGGATCGACGATGCGCAATTCGTGACCGCGATCCAGCGTGTTCAGCAACCCTTGCGCCATATACAGATCGGTCGGGAAATTGCCGTTGTCAGACAGGATCACCTTGCGGTCCTGCGCCAGATCAAGTGCAGCGGCCAGCGCCTGAAACACCTTGATGGTCAGGGTATCGCCCATGACCACATGGCCGGCTTCGGCGCCGATCATTGCGCCGACACGGTCGCCGATTGTCATCGGTTGCGCCATCCAGCCGGCCTTGTTCCAGCCGGTGATCAGCATTTTGCCCCATTCGTCCCGCAGCATCCCGTCCAGTCGGGCAGGGGCTGATTTAGGCAGGGGGCCAAGCGAATTGCCATCCAGATATATCATGCCTTCGGGCAGATCGAACATGGCTTTGGTGGCGGCGAAATCGGTCATCTGGCCCTCATCAGGTATTTTAGGCTTAAAGTATATCTGCGGGCATACGCCCCGAAACGCTGTGTGTAAAGCCGTGGCCTAAATCTGACCGCCAGCGATTTCGATAGATTGACCGTTCACGCTTTGCGATCCGGGCAAACACAGCCACAACGCTGCGGTGGCAACTTCGTCGGGCGCGATCAGACGCTGGTGCCGGTTGGCCTTGATCATAAGGTTTCGGGCCTCATCGGTTGAAATGCCCGTGCGTTCGGCAATGCTGGTGGTGTTTTGCGCCACGATGTTCGTATCCACATAACCCGGGCACAACGCGTTGAACGTATAGGGTTTGCCCATGTAATCCTCGCTCAGGGCGCGGGTCAGCCCGATCAGCCCGTGTTTGGATGCGGTATAGGCCGACGCACCTTTCAACCCGCGCACCCCCGCAATGGACGATACAGTGATCACGCGGCCCCAGTCGGTTTGCACCATGCTGTTCATCGCCTCGCGGATGGTCAGAAAGGCGCCGTCCAGATTGGTGGCCATGATGTTGCGCCAGAATGCCATGTCTGTCTTGTGCAAGGCGCGCCCTTCGGCGATGCCGGCATTTGCAACACAAATCTGGATCGGGCCATGGGCTTGCACGGCCTGCGACATGACCTTTCTGACATCGCTTTCGTCGCGGACATCCATTGCCAGACCTGTGATCTGATCTGTGGCCACCCGATCCAGTACCTGTTGGCGGCGCCCGGTGATCGTGACGTGGGCCCCGTTATCGGCCAGCGCCTGTGCGATTGCCAGCCCGATGCCCGATCCCCCGCCGGTGACAAAGGCATGTTTCCCGCTTAACTGCATCTGCAATTCTCCTCTTTTCACGCAGCTTAGCGGGGTATGGCCGGGGGGCAAGCAACGGCTTTACTTACCCATTCGTATCTGTGAATGTGATGTGAGCGAAAGGAGCTGCCATGAAGTATTTTTTGGGTGCCATTCTGATCCTGACAGCCGGCATTGCGCAGGCCAGCGAAGAGATCGCCGACCAGTATCCGCAATCAGAGCTGTATTCCAAACCCGTTGAATTCATACCGCATGTGTATTCCGCAATCGGGGCCACGGCACCGCCGACCTATGAAAACGCGGGCCACAACAACAACCTGTCATTTATCTTGACGGATGAAGGGGTTGTGGTGATAAATTCGGGTGCGTCCTATCGTCTGGCCGCCGCATTGCATGATGAGATCAGGGCGGTCACAGACCAACCTGTGGTTCTGGTGATCAATGAAAACGGGCAGGGCCATGCGATGCTGGGCAACGGCTATTGGGCGGAACAGGGTGTAGATATTCTGGCCCATCAGGACGCGATTGCCGAAACGATGGAAAACGGTGATTTCATCCTTCAAGGCATGCAGCGGTATAACCGTGACAAGGCCGAAGGAACTGATGTGGTCCATGCCAACCTGTCGTTCGAGGACCGGTATGACCTGACTTTGGGGGGCGTAGACATACAGGTGCTGCATCTGGGGCCTGCCCATGATCCCGGCGACGCGCAGATCTGGATACCGCAATGGAACATCATGATTACGGGTGACATCGCGTTTCACGAACGGATGCTGCCGATTTTCGCACATACCTGCACCTCGTGCTGGATAGAAACATGGGAAACGGCACTGGAACCCCTAGCACCGACATATGTGATCCCCGGACATGGCCACCCGACCAATTTTGATCAGGTCCGCCGGTACACATTGGATTATCTGGTGGATTTGCGCGCCAAAATCGGTGCTTATATCGATCATGGCGGCGATCTGGCCGGCGCCTATTATGTGGATCAGTCAAACTGGGCCGGGCTTGATACGTTTGAAGAGCTTGCTACAAAAAATGCAGGCCGCGTGTTCGAAGAGATGGAGTGGGAATAGTGCAAATCTGCTGCATGGGGGGCGACCGGTTCGGTTTGCAACGCGGAACCTGTCCGCGATGAAATGGCTGGATACGCCCCCTGTCTGGCTGGCCGGATTTGTTGCGCTGGCGTGGGTGCAGTCGTCCTATTTTTCATTCGGGCTGGATTTTGGCGGAGCGTGGGCCGGATTTGCGGCGGGCATTCTGATCGGTGGCGGAATAATCCTGGCGCTGATGGCTTTTGTTGAATTCCGACGTCATAAGACAACAATCGTACCGCACCAGACACCTGAACGGCTGATCCAGTCTGGCATATTCAGCAAATCGCGAAACCCGATCTATCTGGGCGACGTTCTTATTCTGGCAGGTTTGATCCTGCGCTGGGATGCGGTGCCGTCGCTGGCGCTGGTGCCGGTTTTCGTCTGGGTTCTGGAAAAGCGGTTCATCATCCCCGAAGAAAACCGGATGCGGCGCACCTTCCGGATGGATTTTGCCCGCTACGAAGGCAAGGTGCGCCGCTGGGTTTAGATCAATTGCGAAAAATTCTATTTCAATCGCCTCTATTGCTTGCGCAACTATATTGCGCGCGCTAGGGAACTAACCTGACGCCGCATGCTGCCCTGCGGCAAAATGAAATCTACCAGACGGGGGAATTCAAGTTGAAGATCGGAACACCCAAAGAAGTCTTTGAGGGCGAGGCACGCGTGGCCATGACCCCCGACAGTGCCGTTCAATTGCAAAAGCTGGGCCATGAGTGTCTGGTTGAATCGGGCGCTGGTGTCGCTGCCGGGTTTTCCGATGCGGCCTACAAGGCGGCCGGCGTCAAGATTGCAAAGACCGCGGCGGCCCTGTTCAAAGGCTCTGACGTGGTGGCCAAAGTCCGCCCCCCCACCGAAACAGAAGCCAAGCGCCTGACCGACGGGCAAACCCTGATTTCGTTCTTTTACCCCGGGTCCAATGAAAAACTGATGGATCTGGCTGCGTCCAAGGGCGCCACCGTGATCGCGATGGATATGGTGCCACGCATCAGCCGTGCGCAGAAAATGGATGCGCTCAGCTCGATGGCGAATATCGCAGGCTACCGCGCCGTGATCGAGGCCGGTAACAATTTCGGGCGCTTTTTCACCGGGCAGGTGACTGCCGCAGGCAAGGTGCCCCCGGCCAAGGTTCTGGTTGTGGGCGCCGGTGTGGCCGGATTGGCCGCCATCGGCACCGCCACATCGCTGGGTGCGATCACCTATGCGTTTGATGTGCGCCCCGAAGTGGCCGAACAGATCGAAAGCATGGGCGCAGAGTTCGTGTTTCTGGAATTTGACGCCAGCGAACTGCCGGATGGCGCGGCGACAGGCGGGTATGCGCCCCCGTCCAGCCCTGAATTTCAGGCCAAACAGCTTGAGAAATTCCGCGAACTGGCCCCCGATATCGATATCGTGATCACCACGGCACTGATCCCCAACCGCGCCGCGCCGATCCTGTGGACCAAGGATATGGTCGAAGCGATGAAGCCCGGATCGGTCATTGTCGATCTGGCGGCAGAGCGGGGCGGCAATTGCGAACTGACCGTGGCAGATGAAAAGGTTGTGACCGACAACGGTGTCACGATCATCGGCTACACCGACTTTCCCAGCCGGATGGCGGCGCAAAGCTCGACACTTTATGCGACCAATGTCCGCCACATGATGGCCGATCTGACACCGGAAAAAGACGGTGTGATCAATCACGACATGGAAGATGATGTGATCCGCGGGGCCACCGTGACCCACGCCAAAGAGGTGACGTTCCCGCCCCCGCCGCCCAAGGTGCAGGCGATTGCGGCCAAACCCAAGGAAAAGGTCAAGGAACCGACCGCCGAAGAAAAGCGCGCGGCCGAACTTGCCGCGTTCAAGCAGCAGACCCGCAATCAGGTCACATTGCTGGCTGTCGGCGGTGCCCTGGTGCTGGCTGTCGGGCTGGTCGCTCCGGCCAGCTTTATGCAGCATTTCATCGTTTTCGTCCTGGCGGTCTTTGTCGGTTTTCAGGTGATCTGGGGGGTTGCGCACAGTCTGCATACCCCGCTGATGGCCATCACCAACGCAATCTCGTCGATCATTATTCTGGGTGCGCTCATGCAGATCGGATCAGGATCATTTCTCGTGATCCTGCTGGCGGCTCTATCGGTCTTTATGGCCGGAATTAACATCTTCGGGGGTTTCCTCGTGACACGGCGCATGCTCGCCATGTTCCAGAAATCCTAAGGGGGCCCGCGACATGGAATACGGTTTCACAACAGCAGCATATGTGGTTGCAGCAGTTCTTTTCATCCTCAGCCTTGGCGGTCTGTCCGGACAGGAAAGCGCCAAGCGCGCGGTCTGGTATGGCATCGTGGGTATGGGGTTGGCGGTTTTTGCCACCCTGATCGGCCCGGGATCGGGCCTGTGGCTGGCATCAATCGTGCTTATCGCGCTGGGCGGAGCCATCGGCTATCAGCTGGCGACCCGCGTGCAGATGACGCAGATGCCCGAACTGGTCGCGGCCATGCACAGCCTTGTGGGTCTGGCGGCGGTTTTCGTCGGCCTCATCGCGCATATCGAACTGGGCCGGGTGCTGGCCATGGACGATACCGCGCGCAAATCTCTGGAAGGGTTTGCCGCCCTGCTGGCCAAGAAAGACGCAACCGAGGTGTCGATCCTGCGGGTTGAATTGTTCCTTGGCGTGTTCATCGGTGCGGTGACGTTCACCGGCTCTGTCATTGCCTATGGCAAACTGGCGGGCAAGGTTGACACGGCGGCCAAGAAACTTCCGGGCGGGCATATGCTGAATGCGACTGCGGCCGCGATCTCGGTGTTGTGCCTGATCTGGTATTTCAACACGGGCGGGTTTCTGCCCCTGTTCGTGATGACGCTTGCGGCGTTGTTCATCGGCTATCACCTGATCATGGGCATCGGCGGGGCGGACATGCCTGTCGTTGTCTCGATGCTGAACAGCTATTCGGGCTGGGCGGCGGCGGCGATCGGCTTCAGCCTTGGCAATGATCTGCTGATCGTGGTCGGCGCATTGGTCGGCTCAAGCGGTGCGATCCTGTCCTACATCATGTGCAAGGCGATGAACCGGTCGTTTATCAGCGTTATTCTGGGTGGCTTTGGCGGCCCTGCGGGCGAACAGATGGCGGTCGAGGGCGAACAGATCGCCATCGAGGCCGAAGGCGTTGCCACCGCCCTGAACGAAGCCGACAGCGTGATCATCATTCCGGGATACGGCATGGCGGTCGCGCAGGCCCAGCAGGGCGTTGCCGAACTGGTGCGCAAACTGCGCGCCAAGGGCAAGAATGTGCGTTTTGCCATTCACCCCGTGGCAGGGCGGTTGCCCGGCCACATGAACGTTCTGCTGGCCGAGGCGCGTGTGCCTTATGACATCGTGATGGAAATGGACGAAATCAACGACGATTTTCCGGATACGGATGTGGCGATCGTGATCGGGTCCAACGATATCGTGAATCCCGCGGCACAGGATGATCCTAACAGCCCCATTGCCGGTATGCCGGTTCTGGAATGCTGGAAGGCCAAGCAGGTGTTTGTTTCAAAACGCGGCCAGGGCACAGGCTATTCCGGTATCGAAAACCCGTTGTTTTTCAAGGAAAATACGCGGATGTTCTACGGCGACGCCAAGGCGTCACTGGACAAGCTTTTGCCCATGATCGAGTAGGGCGTACCGCCTGCACGACACCTGAATTATGGATGCCTCGCACGATATGTGCGGGGCATTTTCCGTTCAAGCCGTCCGGTTTTGCCGTTCCAGATTGCATTGCATACCATCGTATCCTGCTAACTTACTGAAAATTAACAAAAATAACTTTCATTTATGCGCCCGACCTGTAAAAAGGCCATGTCGACATCTAGGACAGGTTTCATGCCCCCGATCCAGGACCATCCGCTGCGCTATCCGCTTGCCAACGAACTGCACGCGCGCCCGTTTCCCGCCACCAGCGTGCCGTGTACGGCAGTCTATATCGCCATCAAACAACCCGACGATGCCGCACACCGGGACCGTGCCAGGGATATGGATCATCTGGTTGACCTGCTGGACCGGTTCGGCGCGCCCCATCCCCAACCCGGCGCGACGCATTATTCCGGCAAGATCGGGCGCCACATGCTGAAATGGGAACAGCACACCGAATTCGTGACCTATACAGCCTTCGTGGACGGCGTCAGCGACCGGCCGTTCAATCCTGCCGATTTTGAGGTGTTCCCCGAAGACTGGCTGGCGCGCGCACCGGGGCAGCGTATCACATCGATCATGTTGCGAGTGCTGGAACGCCCCTTGGACGAACAGATAAGCACATTGATCGGCGACTGGTTCGTTCCAGAAAGCGTGGCGGTTGCGCATGTGCTGGACCATGCGGCGGTTGTGGCCGGCGATTTCAGGATCGACGCAGCGGGGCACCAGCGGTTTGCCGTGTTTGTGTCGCCCGATGTCGGGCGCCGGCGTGTGGGCCGTGTGGTGCAGCGCCTGTGCGAGATTGAAACCTACAAATCCATGTCGATGCTGGGGTTTTCACGCGCGCGCAAACTGTCGGCGATGCTGGGCGGGCTGGATGGCCGTCTGACGGCACTGATGGGGGACATGTCAGAGGGGCGTGTCCCTGCGGATCAGACGCTGGCATCGCTGCTGTCGATTTCGGCGGAACTGGAAACGCTGGCGGCGCAATCTTCGTTCCGGTTCGGCGCAACGGGCGCCTATGATGCCATCGTGAACCAGCGTATCGCGGTTCTGCGCGAAACCCGTTTTCTGGGTCGGCAGACATTCGGCGAATTCATGATGCGACGGTTCGAACCGGCAATGCGCACCGTGAAATCCACTGAAAGACGGCTGGAAACCATGGCGGATCGCGCCATTCGTGCGGGCGATCTGCTGCGCACGCGCGTTGATGTGGAACGCAGCGCGCAGAACCAGAAACTGCTGGAAAGCATGGACAGTCGCGCCGATATGCAACTGCGCCTGCAACACACGGTCGAAGGCCTGTCTGTGGTGGCAATCAGCTATTACGCGGTGTCACTGGTTGGGTATCTTCTTTATCCGCTGACCGCGGTGACGGGACTAAGCAAAGGAAACATTCTCGCGCTGTCCACTTTGCCGGTGGTGGCGCTGGTCTGGTACTTTGTCCGCCGGATCAGGGCGCGTATCAACAAATAGCCGGGTACGATGCTGCCTTGATCCGGCGCACCGGTTTTCTTTTTGCGTGAAATACGGAAATCCCGCAGGTCCGAGCGAACACAACCGGTCGCGTTTTTCTACCCGCTATCTGCCGCGAATACGCGGGTCCAGCGCGTCGCGCAGGCCGTCGCCCATGTAGTTCACGCTGAGCACGGTCAGCGAAATCGCCAGCCCCGGCAGCAGCACACGTTCGGGAAACTCTTCCATTCGCGGTACGGAATCCGAAAGCATCTTGCCCCATGTCGGAAAGTCGGAAGGAAAGCCGACACCCAGAAACGACAGGGCGCTTTCGGTGATGATGGCGGTTGCCAGACCCAGCGTTGCCGACACCATGATCGGTGAAACGATGTTGGGCAGCAGATGGCGTCTGATGATCTTGCCCGGTGTCGTGCCAATCGATCGTGCCGCCAGAATGAATTCCCGTTCCTTAAGCGCCAGAACCTCGCCCCGTACGATACGGGCCGTCTGCATCCAGCTTGTAATGCCGATCACGCCGACAATCAGGATGAACATGCCCTGTTCCGGCCCGAAGGCGGCGCGCAGCGGTTGGCGGAACAACGTGACCGCCACCAGCAGCAGCGGCAGGATCGGCAGAGACAGTACCAGATCGGTAAACCGCATCAGGATGCCATCCAGCTTGCGGAAATATCCCGCTACAACGCCAATGGTCGTGCCGATGATCAGGGACAGCAACATCGCGCTCCAGCCCACTGCCATCGATGCCTGACCACCCGCCATCATGTTGGCCAGCCCGTCACGCCCCAGATTGTCGGTGCCAAAAGGACGGTTCCAGGCGGTCTTTGCATCCGAGTCCCACAGCAGGGTGTAAATCGGGCGCAGGTCCTTGTTGCGGATATCAAGTTTTTGCGGATCGATTGTCCAGATCAGCGGACCTATCAGAACTGCCAGAGTGATAAAGACCAGAAATCCCATACCCAGCACCGCACCCTTGTGGTGTTTGAACTGGTCCCAGACATCAACCCACTGGCTGCGCGGTGGCTTGACCAGTTCGCTGTCCTGCAAGGCACTGATGACAGTTTGTGGGGCAGGCTCAGTCATAGCGGATCCTTGGGTCGAGAATACCATAGAGCACGTCCGCGATCAGGTTGAACACCACGATCAGGATGGCAAAGATAAAGGTCAGGGTCATCACCATCGGCAGGTCGTTGGCAAACAGCGCCGTGATCAGCAACTGGCCGATCCCGTTCACCTTGAACACCTGTTCGGTGATGATGGCGCCGCCAAAGATGGCAGGGATACCAAGGGCAATCACGGTGACCACGGGGATCAGCGAATTGCGCAACACATGCACCATGACAACCACGCTTTCGCTCAGCCCCTTGGCGCGGGCAGTGCGCACATAATCCTGGTTGAGGTTGTCCAGCATGGCCGAGCGCATGTAGCGGCTGATCTGGGCCGTGGTTTGCAGGGCCAGCACCATGACTGGCATGATCATCTGGCGCAGCTGCACCATGAAGCTGTCCCAGTCATTCACCTCGTGGGTGGTGTCATAGATCGATGGAAACCAGCCCAGATTGACGGAAAAGATCACGATCACCAGAACACCCGAGAAAAACGGCGGTACGGAAAATCCGATCATCGACACGAACGTACCGGCCTGATCGAAAACGGAATATTGTTTGTAGGCCGAATAGATGCCGATGGGCAGAGCGATCAGGATGCCGACGATGTAGGACATGCCCACCACCCACAGGGTTTGCGGCATACGCTGCACGACGATATCCATGACGGGGCTGCGGGTTTGCCAGCTGATCACGCGCAACTTGCCTTCGGAAAAGCTGGTGCCGAACCAGTGATCGAACAACACCTGCGGTTCGATCCAGAAAAACTGGACCAGCCATTTGAAATACTGGATATGCAGCGGCTGCCCCATCCCCAGTGCTTCGCGCATCTTCTGTTTGACTTCGGGCGGCACCGTCAACGGCACCTGCGCCATCGGATCGCCCGGGGCCAGCTGCAAGAGCATGAAAATGGCAAGGCTGATAAGCAAAAGCGTCGGGATCGCAAAGACCAGTCGTCGGATCGTGAAGGTCAGCATCGGCGGCGCCTTTGTAAATCAGTCATTCTTGTTATTGGCAAAAACACAGGGTGGGTGCGACCCCACCCTGCGCTTCTTTGCAGGGCCGGGGCAGGATAACCTGCCACGGCGCAACGCATCACTTGATGCGATACCAGTCTGCGACATTCCACAATTCGCTGTCCCAAGTGTTCAGGATAACGCCACCCAATGTGGTGGAGTGGGCCGACACACGACCACGATCGACCAGCGGGACGATGGTGTAGGTGTCTTTTGTCAGCATGTCGTTCATCTTCTTGGCCAGTTCACCGCGTTGTTCCAGCGAACCTGTACGCGCCAGTTCGTCGATCAGCGCATCATAGGCCGGATCGCAGAAGCGGTTGATGTTTTCACCCTGCCACTGGCTGTCAGGCTTTGGCTCGTTGCCGCAGCGATACGCCGCCAGATAGGCTTGGGGGTCGGTGCCATCAAAGTTGTTGGCGTACATTTCCACGTCCGCATAGAACTTCTGGAACGTGTCGGGCGATCCGGGATCGCCGCCAAAGAAGACCGACGCATCCAGATTGCGCAGTTCGGTTTCAACGCCGATCTCGCTCCACCACTGTTTGATCAGCGCCTGAAAGTCCTGACGCACGGCGTTGGTCGATGTTTGGTACAGGATCGACAGTTTCACGCCGTCCTTGTCGCGGACACCGTCACCGTCGCTGTCAACCCAGCCGGCTTCGTCCAGCAGCGCGTTGGCACCGGCAATGTCCTGCGTCAGACAGTCGGTGTTGTCCGATGCATAAAGCGCCGGGGCAGGGACCAGATTACAGGTCGGGCGACCCGCCTGACCATAGCCCACTTCGACCAGCAATTCGCGATCGATGGCCATCGAAAGCGCCTTGCGCACGCGCACATTGCTTAGGAACGGGTGCGGATGTGCAACCGTTGCACGCTCGCCTTCGGGCAGGTCGGGCGACGGGTCGGTCATGTTCATTTCAAGACGCTCGACCAATGTACCGAATGCCGCGATTGGAACGCCTTTGCCGCCTTCGGCCATTTTGGCCAGAACGTCGGGCGCAAGCTGCATGTTCCACGCATAATCATATTCACCGGTTTCCATGACGGCACGACCGGCGGCTGTGGCATCGCCGCCGCCTTTGAAGGTCAGTGTCGCAAAGGCGGGTTTCGCCGGATCGCGGTAGTTCTGGTTGGCTTCCATCTGGATCACGTCATTGGGGCGGAAATCCGTCACAACAAACGGGCCTGTGCCGATCGGGCCAAAGTTGGCATCGGTACATTCCGGTGCGCGTGCGCCCAGACAATCGGCAAACTGTGCTGCCTGAATGATCGGCGACTGGCCGCCCATGAATGGGCCATAGGGGTTCGGTTTGGGCTGGTTGAACGTGACCTTGACGGTCAGATCATCCACCACATCAACGGATGTGACGCCATCAAATTTCGCGCCCTGGGCGCAACCACCTTCGGGGTGCATGCAGTAATCTGCGGTGAATTTCACATCTGCCGACGTAACAGGTGATCCGTCAGACCACACCAGACCGGATTTCAGTTTCCATGTGATGCTGGTCAGATCGGCGCTGACGCCGCCATTCTCCACGGTCGGGATTTCTTCGGCCAGGAACGGCACCAGATCGCCGTTCTGGTCATAGCGCCCCAGCGGTTCGATCACCAGCGAAGCTGATTCGATATCCTTGGTACCACTGGACAGATAGGGGTTCAGGATCGATGGCGCCTGCCAATAGATGATCTTGACCTCACCATCCGAGCCGCGTTCGGCCATGGCAACAGGGGCCATCGCGGTACACGCAATTGCACCCATCAATAGGGTTTTAAGTTTCATGTCATACTCCTTGTCGGACACATTGGTGTCTCGTTTTTGTGGCGCGCCTTGTGCACGCGCGTGCGTTAGCCGTTGGGAACACGTGGTTCATGCCGCTGTCAGATTCGATTTCTGACGTCAGTCATACCCCCCGTCTAAACGGAATGCCGCTATCGAAACAGAGTTTGAGAAAATTGCAAGCCTTGCCGCAGCGAAAGCATGTGCGCGGGGTTTGACATTGCCTGCCCGCAAGCCGTAGCGTTCGCGGGCCAAAGCATCGTTAGGGGATATTCCGTGCTGGACCAGCCTATTGCGCAGATCGAAGGACTACGGGTCGAATTCCAGACGAAGGATGGCCCGGTTGTCGGTGTTGAAGATGTGTCGTTCTTTATAAACCCCGGTGAAACTGTTTGTGTTGTCGGGGAATCCGGTTCCGGCAAATCGGTTTCGTCGCTTTCGCTGATGCGTCTGGTTGAATATGGCGGTGGCAAGATTGCCAATGGACGTTTGCTTTTTGATCGCAAGGACGGCGGGCAGCTTGATCTGGCGGATGCAGACGCCGATCTGATGCGCCACATTCGCGGCAACGAAATCGGAATGATCTTTCAGGAGCCGATGACGGCCCTGAACCCGGTGTTTACGGTCGGGCGCCAACTGACCGAAGGGTTGCGCCTGCATATGGGCATGTCCAGGGATCAGGCCGAAGAACGCGCCGTTGAATTGCTGCGTCAGGTCCGCATCCCCGAACCCGAGCGGCGGTTGCAGCAATATCCGCACGAACTGAGCGGTGGCATGCGCCAGCGGGTTGTGATTGCCATGGCGCTGGCTTGCGAGCCGCGCCTTTTGATTGCAGATGAACCGACAACGGCGCTGGATGTGACCATTCAGGCCGAAATTCTGGCCCTGATGGACCGGCTGAAGCGTGAAACCGGAACGGCTGTGATGTTCATCACCCACGATATGGCCGTTGTCGCGCAAATGGCCGATCGTGTGGTTGTCATGTTCCGCGGCAACAAGGTCGAAGAGGGTACGGTTCAGGAGATTTTTGAGAACCCGCAGCACGATTATACCAAGGCCTTGCTGGCAGCGGTGCCGAAACTGGGCGAAATGACCGGCACCAAGGTTCCGTCGCCGATGAAGCTGCTGGGCAGCGAAGGCCAGAACATCGACCCGATCCTGGGAACCGACAAGGTGTTGCTGGACGTCAAGAACCTGACCACGCGGTTCGAGGTCAAGGGCGGTTTCCTGCGGCAGACCGTGGCCAATGTGCATGCCGTCGAAGACGTATCGTTTACCATCAACAAGGGCCAGACACTTAGTCTTGTCGGGGAATCCGGTTGCGGAAAATCGACGGCGGGCCGATCCATCCTGCGATTGGTCGAGCCGTTGTCGGGCGAAATTGATCTGGACGGTGTCAACATCATGAAACTGGATCAGTCCCGCCTGCGCGAGGCGCGGCTGGACATGCAGATGGTGTTTCAGGACCCGTTCGCATCCCTGAACCCGCAGATGCAGCTTAGCGATCAGGTGGCGGAACCGATGTGGAATTTCGGAACCCATTCCGGCGACGCGTTGCAGAAACGGGTAGAAATGCTGTTTGACCGGGTGGAATTGCCGCGTAGTTTCATGCGCCGTTACCCCCATGAGCTGTCGGGCGGACAGCGCCAGCGCGTGGCCATTGCCCGTGCCCTTGCGCTGAACCCCAAACTGATCATCGCGGACGAGGCTGTTTCGGCGCTGGACGTGTCGGTGCAGGCGCAGGTTCTGAACCTGATGATGGAACTGCAATCGGAACTGGGCGTGTCCTATCTGTTCATCAGTCACGACATGGCCGTGGTCGAACGGGTCAGCCATCAGGTCGGTGTGATGTATCTGGGACGGATCGTGGAACGCGGACCGCGCGACCGGGTGTTCGAAAACCCGCAACATCCCTACACGCAGGCGCTGATGAAGGCCGTGCCAATCGCCGACCCGCGCCAGCGCAAGGACGAACGCGATCTGAATTTCAAACCGATCCCGTCGCCGATCCATCCGGTGGATTACAAACCCGAACCGTCTGTCTACAGCGAAGTCGAGCCGGGGCATTTCGTGCTGACCAGCGAAAGCGGTTATTGAGGATCAAAACATGACAACGCGTCTAAGCGCCAAAGACATCATGGACAGACTGGTGTCCTTTCCAACGGTGAGCCGTGATACGAACCTGCCGCTGGTGGACTGGGTGCAAACCTATCTGGACAGCCACGGTATCACATCCCACCGCTGGCCTGATCCCGACCAGCCGCACAAGGCGGCGGTGTTTGCGCATGTTGGCCCGATGATCGAAGGCGCGATCGTGTTGTCCGGTCATACAGACGTTGTTCCCGTCGATGGCCAGCCGTGGGATACCGATCCGTTTGCGGTTGTCGAAAAGGATGGCAAATATTACGGGCGCGGCACCTGTGACATGAAAGGGTTTGACGCGCTTGCCATCTGGGCCCTGGTCGAGGCGCATCACCGCGGCGTCAAACGCCCCCTGCAACTGGCGCTCAGCTTTGATGAAGAAGTCGGCTGTACCGGCGCGCCGCCGATGATCGAGGCGATGCAGCCGGTCTTGCCCAAAGGATCCGCTGTTATTGTCGGCGAACCTTCGACGATGAAGGCCGTCACCGGCCACAAGGGCGGGCAGGGTTTTGCCACCCATGTCATCGGTTTTGAAGTGCATTCTTCCCTGATGCATACGGGCGTGAATGCGATCATGTCCGGGGCCAAGCTGATCGAATGGGCAAACGAGATGAACGCCGCCAATATGGCAGCCACACCCACAGATCTGGCCGCGATGTTCGATCCACCCTACACCACCGTGCATGTCGGCATGATCAAGGGTGGCACGGCGCATAACATCACCGCAAAGGATTGCTGGTTTGATATGGATTTCCGTGCCGTAGCGGGGGAAAACATGGAAGGCTGGGGCGAGCGCTATCTGGCCCGCGTGCGCGAGGTTGAGGCCGAAATGCAGGCCGTGCATCCGGACGCCCGCATCGATGTGAAGCAACATTTCTTTGTACCGCCGCTGCAACCCGAACCCCAGGGCGAGGCTGAAATGCTGGTGCGCGCCCTGACCGGCGATAACGCCGGTCACGTGGTCAGCTATGGCACCGAGGCCGGGCAATTTCAGGCAGCGGGCTATTCCGCGGTGATCTGTGGCCCGGGCGATATCGCGCAGGCGCATCAGCCCAACGAATATATCACCGTGGCGCAATTCAACGCCGGCATCGCCTTTATGGAGCGTTTGGTCCAGCGTCTTGCAACCGAGGGGTAAACCATGCCGATCAAGAACCGTTTTGCGGAAATGCACGCCGAGATAACCGGATGGCGCCATCACCTGCACCAGCACCCCGAATTGCAGTTCGACGTGCATGAAACTGCGGCTTTCGTCCAGAACAAGCTGGCCGAATTCGGGGTGGATGACATCACGCCGGGCATAGGGCAGACCGGTGTTGTGGGTGTGATCAGCGGCAAGACAAACACATCGGGGCGCGTGATCGGTCTGCGTGCCGATATGGACGCGCTGCCCATCACCGAAGCAACGGGGCTGGAGTATGCCAGCAAGTCACCGGGCAAAATGCATGCCTGCGGCCACGACGGACACACGGCGATGTTGCTGGGCGCGGCCAAATATCTGGCCGAGACGCGCAATTTCGATGGCACCGTCGTGCTGATCTTTCAGCCCGCCGAAGAAGGTGGCGGCGGTGGTCGTGAAATGGTCAATGACGGGCTGATGGAGCGGTGGAAGATCGACGAGGTTTATGGCTTGCACAACGCCCCCGGTGTGGATGTGGGCCAGTTTCAGATCCGGCCCGGTGCGTTGATGGCTTCGGCCGATGAAATTTTCATCACCGTGACGGGCCGGGGTGGCCATGCCGCCGCCCCGCACGAGGCGATCGATCCCAATCTGGCCGCGGCGCATGTTCTGATTGCGCTGCAATCCATTGCCAGCCGCAATATCGATCCGCTGGCGCATGTGGTTGTATCGGTCTGTTCGCTGCACAGTGACAACGATGCGACCAATGTGATCCCGCAATCGGTGCGCATGGGGGGCACGGTGCGCACCCTCGACGAAGCGGTGCGCGCGCAGGTCAAGGACCGGATCATCGCATTGGCCACGGCAACGGCGCAGGCCTATGGCTGCACGGCGGATGTGGTGTGGGTAGACGGCTATCCCGTTACGGTCAATGCCGCTGCCAACACCGAATACGCCGCTGACGTGGCGCGCAATGTGGCGGGGGATGTGGAAGACGATACAGCCCCGATCATGGCGGCCGAAGATTTTTCGTTCATGTTGAACGAGCGCCCCGGTGCCTATATCTTTCTGGGCAACGGCGGTGGCGCAACAGTTCACCACCCCGAATACAATTTCAACGACGAGGCCATCCCAGCAGGTTGTAGCTGGTTTGCCGAAATGGTTGAAACACGCATGCCGGCCACGTAAGCCGTCCACTCTATCAGGAAACAAAATACATGCCCGTCAAGAACCGACTCGCCGAAATGCACGATGAAATCACCGCATGGCGGCGCGATATTCATGAAAATCCCGAAATTCTGTTTGAAACGCACCGCACCAGCGCACTGGTCGCTGACAAGCTGAAGGCCTTCGGCTGTGACGAGGTAACAACCGGTATCGGACGGACCGGCGTTGTCGGTGTGATCCATGGCAAATCCAACACCAGCGGCAAGGTGATCGGGCTGCGCGCCGATATGGATGCGCTGCCGATCCACGAACAGACGGGGCTGGAGTATGCCAGCAAGACCCCGAATGCGATGCATGCCTGCGGCCATGACGGGCACACGGCGATGCTGCTGGGTGCGGCAAAATATCTGGCCGAAACCCGCAATTTCGACGGCACCGTCGTGGTTATTTTTCAGCCGGCAGAGGAAGGCGGCGGCGGCGGGCGCGAAATGTGCGCAGACGGGTTGATGGAGCGCTGGAACATTGAAGAGGTCTATGGCATGCACAACTGGCCGGGGCATCCGGTGGGCAGTTTCGCGATCCGTCCGGGTGCGTTTTTTGCATCAACCGACCAGTTCGAAATCGAAGTGGAAGGCCGCGGTGGCCACGCGGCCAAACCGCATGAAACGATTGATACAACCGTAATCGCCAGCCATATCGTTCTGGCGCTGCAAACCATTGCCAGCCGCAATACCAATCCCGTGGAACAGGTCGTGGTGTCGGTGACGTCTTTCGCAACGTCGTCAAGCGCGTTTAATGTCATCCCGCAACGGGTTCATATCAAAGGCACAATCCGCACGATGAGTGCCGAGGTTCAAACACTGGCCATTGCGCGGTTGAAAGCGATCTGTGAAGGCACCGCCGCCACGTTCGGCGGTACCGCCAATGTCATCATGCATCCGGGCTACCCAGTGATGGTGAATTCCGAAGAACAGACCCGCTTTGCCGCCGACGTCGCGCGCAAAGTGTCCGGCGAATGCGATGAAAATGCCGCGCTGGTCATGGGGGCCGAAGACTTTGCCTATATGCTGGAAGAACGCCCGGGGGCCTATATTCTGGTGGGCAACGGGGATACGGCAGCAGTGCACCACCCAGAATACAATTTCAACGACGAGGCGATACCGGCAGGGTGCAGCTGGTGGGCCGAGATTGTGGAGCAGCGGATGCCTGCGGTCTGATCTGAATAGGTCCGGATCAGAATGGCGGGCTTATCGGCCCGCCCACATGTCCTGATAGACTTGTTCAATTCCAGCGGCTTCTGCCGCAGCGCTAAAGCTTTTTTCGGCGACGATACGCGCGGATTTTGCCATCGCTGCGTGGCGGACGCGATCTGACAGGATTGCGTTGGCGGCCTCGGCGGCGGCTTTTGCATCTTCTTGGGCAACGACCGTACCGGTTTTGCCCTGCGCGCCAAAGGCTGTGTAGTAGCCTGCGTCCGATCCGACAAAGGGCACGCCCGAGGCCATGCCTTCCAATGGCACCATGCCATAGCCTTCGTAGCGGGGCAGTTGCACAACAAGGCTCAGCGCGCGCATCAGCGCGGGCAGGGCATCGGGCGCGGTTTCGCCGATAAACAGCATACGATCCTGTAAACCGGCACCGGAAATTCTGGATTTCAGCCTGTTCAGAAACCCCTGATGTTCCTTGGCCGCCCGACCGATCACAAGAGCAACGGCGTCGGGCATGTCCGGCAACAGATTCAGCATGGATTCGACAAACAGATCGGTGCCTTTTTCGGGGCGGATACGCCCCACTGTCGCAATGCCCATGGTGCCGCCATAGCCCAGGGCGGCCCAGGCATTGGCCCGGCTTTCGGCGGGTATGAACAGGTCCGTATCCACGCCATGTGGCACCACGGCGCGCACATGTGGCACAAAATCTGCCGCCCGATCCGTTGTGGCAATCACCGCATCCATCTTGCGGATCAGCCAGCGGGGATAGGCCGAATGAAGCCGTTGCGCCGCCGAGGTGAACACGATCCGGATGGGCAGGCGCAATACATCGCGCGCCCAGATGGCGGTTTGCATTTCAGGGTTGCGACGCACATGCCAGATCGCGAAATCGCGATCCGGTGGCGGGGTGCGCGACAGTGTCTTGGCCGCCGCCTTGCTGATCGGCGCAGGCGCGCCGGGCAGGGCGTGGCCGACAAGACGAAGATCATGCGCGTTCACCTGCTGGCGGATCACATTCGCCGCCGTTGCCGACACGCCGGTGAAGTTACGATTGAAATTGGTGACATAAAGATCGGGCATATGATGTTGCTAGCGCAGTTGCAGATCGCGCGAAAGGTCTGCCGCAACGGCGTCAAGCCGATCGCTTTGCGCGGTGACAAAGCCTGTTGCTGCCGTGCGCATGGCGTCCAGTTCGCCGGGCGCGTCCAGCAGTTTTTGCACTGTCTGCGCCAGTTCGGGCGCATCGGTTACATTTTTCGCCGCGCCGGCATCCTGCAGCGCATCAAAGGTTTCGGCAAAATTGGTCACATGTGGGCCGCTAATCACGGCGCCGTTTGCCTGTGCCACTTCGAACGGGTTGTGCCCGCCAATCGGCAACAGCGATCCGCCCAGAAATACCAGTGGACACAGCGTGTACCACAGGCCCGTTTCCCCCAACGTATCGGCCAAGTAAACTTGGGTATCCGGCGCAAGGGTGTCACCTGCGCTGCGCTGGGTAAACCGAAAATCAGCCTGTTCCAGCAGAGCCCGCACCGTATCGGCGCGTTCGGGATGGCGGGGCACAAGGATCAGGCAAAGATCGGGATGGCTGATCAGCAGTGTCTTGTGCGCAGCCAGCACGATTTCCTCTTCTCCGGCGTGGGTTGAACTGGCCACCCAAGCGGGGCGCCTGCCCAAATGGGTCTGCATGTCTTTCAATGCCGCCGTGTCAACCGGCAACGGGGCCGACGTTGATTTCAGGTTTTCGCCGACAGCCACCCGTGACGGATCGGCCCCCAAGGCGATCAGATTGTCCGCCGTGGTCTGGTTCTGGGTCAATATCCTGTCAAACACGCGAAAAAGAAAAGCGGCGGTGGCGGGCAACCTGTGCCATGTGCGGACCGATTTTTCCGAAAGGCGTGCATTCAGCAGCACCATGGGAATGCCTGTTGCCTTGGTGCGGATCAGCATTTGGGGCCAAAGTTCGCTTTCGACGAACACCGCGCCATCGGGGTGCCAGTGGGTCAGAAACCGGTTCATCGCTGCCTGCGTATCGAGGGGTGCAAACTGGTGAACGCAGCGCGGGGGCAGGCGTTGCGCGATCAGCTTGGCCGAGGTGGCCGTGCCGGACGTGATCAGAAACGACAGATCAGGATGCAGGGTTCCAAGCCGTGTGATCAACGTCAGCACCGAAAGGCTTTCACCGACACTTGCGGCATGAAACCAGATCAGGGGGCCGTCGGGGCGGGGTATCGTTGCCCGGCCAAGACGTTCGTCGATGCGTGGTGCGGGAACATCCTGCGCCGCCAGCTTTGTTGAAATACGGCGAAACGCCAGCGGAGCGAGCAGGGCGCTGATCGCGACATATAGCCGGTACACCAGCGTTGGACGGGGCATGGATCAGCCGCCTGTATGGCTCATGTGCCGTGGCATCTGGCCATCCAGCTTTTGCCGGGAATAATCGAAATCATGGCCCTTTGGCTTGCGGTCGATCGCGGCGCGAATGGCGTTTTGCAATGGTTCAACCGCATCGGGATAATCGCGCAGCGGCGCGCGCAGATCTGCCATGTCTTCCTGCCCCAGACACATGTACAATTCGCCGGTACAGGTCAGGCGTACACGGTTGCAGCTTTCGCAGAAATTGTGGGTCAGCGGCGTGATGAACCCGATTTTCTGGCCGGTTTCTTCCAGCCGCACATAGCGCGCCGGTCCGCCGGTGCGTTCTGCCAGATCGGTAACAGTATAGTGCTGTGCATAGGTCGCTCGCACGTCTTTCAGGGACCAGTACTGTCCCAAACGGTCTTCGTTTCCGATGTCGCCCATCGGCATGACCTCGATCCAGGTCAGGTCCATGTCGCGGCTGGCGCACCATTCTGTTATCGCGGGCAGTTCAGCTTCATTGAACCCCTTGAGAGCGACGGCGTTGATCTTGACCCGCAGACCTGCCTTTTGGGCCGCGTCAATGCCGCGCAACACCTGGGGCAAGCGGCCCCAGCGCGTTATGTCGGCAAATTTCTCTTCGTCCAGCGTATCGAGCGACACGTTCACGCGGCGCACGCCGGCATCAAAAAGGTCCTGGGCAAAGCGTTCCAGTTGCGATCCGTTGGTGGTCAGCGTCAGTTCCTGCAACGCACCACTGTCCAGATGGCGCGTCATGCTGCGGAAAAACGTCATGATGTCACGCCGTACCAGCGGCTCGCCCCCGGTAATGCGCAGCTTTTGCACCCCCATGCCGACAAAAGTGCTGCACATCCTGTCCAGTTCTTCCAGCGTCAGCAGGTCTTTCTTTGGCAGAAAAGTCATGTTTTCAGACATGCAATAGACGCAGCGAAAATCGCAGCGGTCTGTCACCGACACCCGAAGGTAGGTGATTGCACGGGCGAAGGGATCAATCAAAGGCGCGTTCATAAGGGAATAGGTAAAGCGCAAGTGCCCCATCGGCAAGAGGGCAAGAAGCAATTGATGCCGCCGCAGCCAGAAGTTACGGTCAGGTATGAAAGTTATGTCGTTCTGTGTCATCGGGGTATTGTGTGCCGGGCTGTCCGGCTGCGGGGTGTTGCGCTCTGTCTTTCCCGGGGCCGAACCTGAAGAACCGGCCATTAATGCGGTGCCGCTGCAGATCGAAGACACGGTTCCGACGGCGCAGGCACAGACTGTGGAAGAATTCGACACGACGACAGAGGCCCAGAAAGCGGCAGCGCGCGCCGCGCCCGTTGCTGCAGAAGTGGCGCTGGGCACAACAATCGCGTCTTTGGGGGCACCCGGAGAGCCGGGTTTCTGGCTGAAAACGCCGCTGGTGTCGAACGTGCGATTCGGCCGTGTGCTGTTTGCGGATACAGGCCAATCGGCTCAGGTCGAATTGCGCCCGATCGAGGGGCCGGCCACCGCCGGCAGTCAACTGTCCCTGTCAGCGTTCCGCCTGATCAACGCACCGTTGACCGCACTGGTGGAATTGCAGGTCTTCGCGCTGCCCTAAGCCAGATATTTTGCAGCTTCCTTGCGGGCAAAGGGCTTCATCCGCTCGCCGTGCAGGTCCAGAAAGGTGCGTACGCGATCAGCATCGTGCTTGCTCAGGTCGCGCAGCCACCACGCCACCGCTTTCTGGATGAACCATGCCTTGTCATCGACATAGGTTGCCGCCCATCCCAGCACGGTTTCGCGGATTTCACGCTCTTGCTGCTTGGGGTGGTTCTGTTTTGTCCAGGGCAGGGTGATGACCAGCGCCGCCCGCTTTGTCCACATGTGGTCGGACGTGGCCCAGTGTGCGACAGTTGCAACCCGTCCCGGATCGGCCACCAGACGTTTTTGTCCGGCCATGCAGGCATGATCCGCGATGGCCCAACTGTCAAAATCGGGCACCCAGCTTGTGATCAGATCCCAGACGGCGGTGTCTGGCCTGATGCGTGCCTGTGTCAGAAGCTTGGCGGCGGCCAGACGGGCCTCGTAAATGTCGGTACGCCACAGGTCTGCGGCCAGCGTTATGCGGTCATCCACGCTCAGGCTTTGGCGCCAGTCTTTGGTCAGATCGTTCAAAACCGGATTGGGCACGCCCAGATAGACGCGATCAACCTTGTGATAGGCTCTGGCCCCTGCGGCGCGATCTGGATCGGCATGGGCGCGTATCTGGGTCAGCGCGTCTGTTGCCAAGGGGCCAATCGCGGGCAGGTCGGTCATTCGACCGTGACCGATTTGGCCAGATTGCGCGGCTGGTCCACATCTGTCCCCTTGGCCACAGCCGCATGATAGGCCAGCAATTGCGCGGGCAGAGCGTAGAGGATCGGCGTCAGCGCTTCGGAAATTTCGGGCATCTGGATCGAGGCAAAGACACCGTCACCGGCCTCTTTAATTCCGGCGGCGTCGGAAATCAGAACCACCTTGCCCTTGCGCGCCATCACCTCTTGCATGTTGGACACGGTTTTATCGAACAGGGCATCGCGCGGGGCCATGACGACAACAGGCACGTGTTTGTCGATCAACGCGATTGGTCCGTGTTTCAATTCGCCCGAGGCATAGCCTTCGGCGTGAATGTAACTTATTTCCTTAAGCTTGAGTGCGCCTTCAAGGGCGAGGGGAAACATCCGCCCGCGCCCCAGAAACAGCACATCGCGCGCTTCGGCGATGCGGCGTGCGGCACGTTTCATCGGAGCGGATGCATCCAGCGCCGCGCCGAAGGTGGCCGGCAACCCGCGCAGCGCCGACAGATGATCTGACAGGGCCGTTGGCGCGATTGCCTTGCGATCCCTGGCGGCTTTCAGTGCCAGAATATACAGCACCACCAATTGACAGGTGAACGCCTTGGTCGAGGCAACGCCGACTTCAACACCTGCCAGAATGGGCAGCACAAGGTCGCTTTCCCGCGCGATGGAACTTTCGGGAACGTTGACGACAGACACGATCTTGTCGGCTTTGCCGGCGCAATAGCGCAAGGCGGCCAGCGTGTCGGCGGTTTCACCGGACTGGCTGACAAAAATCGCCAGTGTTCGCGGTGGAATGGGCGGTTCGCGATAGCGGAACTCGGATGCCACATCAACTTCGACAGGCAGGCCCGCCAGTTGTTCCAGCCAGTATTTGGCCGTCAGGCACGCATAATAGGCCGTGCCGCAGGCCACCATGGTCACGCGGTCGTAATCGGCAAAATTAATACCGCCGTCGGGCAGGGCGATCGTTTCCGTTCCCGCTTGCAGGTAATGCTGGATCGCCTGCGCAAGAACGATGGGCTGTTCTTCGATCTCTTTGGCCATGAAGTGTTTGTGGCCACCCTTGTCGATCTGGGTTGATCCGATCTGGATAGATTTCTTTGCACGGTTTGCCAGACTTCCGTTGGCATCGCGGATTTCAACGCTGGTGCGGGTCAGAACCGCGCGGTCGCCTTCTTCCAGATAGGTGATTTCGCTGGTTAACGGGGCCAGGGCAATGGCGTCTGATCCGACAAACATTTCGCCTTTGCCGTGGCCGATGGCCAGCGGTGAGCCCTTGCGCGCCACGACCAGAAGATCGTCTTCGCCTTCAAATAGAAAGGCCAGTGCAAAGGCACCTTCCAGCTTGTCCAGCGCCTGATTGGCGGCCTGCACCGGGGTTGATCCGGTTTCAAGAAAATGCTGGGTCAGCAGCGCCACGGTTTCGGTATCTGTTTCGGTCTGGAACTGAATGCCCAGATCGGCCAGTTCCGCGCGCAGGTCGCGAAAATTCTCGATGATCCCGTTGTGCACAACCGCGACACGCCCCGCCCTGTGCGGGTGCGCGTTGGCCACGGATGGTGCGCCATGCGTGGCCCAGCGGGTGTGCCCGATGCCGGATTTTCCCGCCAGCGGATTATGCACCAGCTCATCCGACAGGTTGACCAGTTTTCCCAAAGCGCGGCGGCGGTCCAGAACGCCAGCGTTCACGGTGGCGATACCGGCGCTGTCATAGCCGCGATATTCCAGCCTTTTCAGCGCCTCGACCAGAATGGGGGCAACTTCGTGGGTGCCCAGAACCCCGACAATACCGCACATTAACTGTGCCCCTTTTCATTGGATTTCTTTTTTCGCTTTAACATTTCGAACAATTTTACCGCCAGCCCCGGTTTGTTCACCTGTGGGGCGCGTGCGATCGCCAGCGCATCGTTTTCGACGTTCGTCGTGATCACCGATCCGCTGGCTGTCATCGCGTTGTTACCGACAGAAACCGGCGCCACCAGCATGGTATTCGATCCGATAAAGACATCGCTGCCGATATCGGTGTGGTGCTTCATCACGCCATCATAGTTGCAGGTGATCGTCCCCGCGCCGACATTTGTGCGGGCGCCGACTGTGGCGTCGCCGACATAAGACAGGTGGTTGATCTTGGCGCCTTCGCCGATCTGTGCGTTCTTGACTTCGACAAAATTGCCAACGCGCGCATCTTCGGCCAGTTCGGCACCGGGGCGCAGGCGCGCGTAAGGGCCGACAACCGCACCGCGCGAGACATGACAGCCTTCCAGATGGCTGAATGCACGGATTTGCGCGCCGGACTCTACGGTAACGCCGGGGCCGAAAACCACGTTCGGTTCAACCACCGTGTCGCGCCCTATCACGGTGTCAAAGGACAGGTACACAGTGCCCGGAACGGCCAGTGTCACGCCATCCTCCATCAATGCCGCGCGCGCCCTGATCTGAAAAGCGGCTTCGGCCTCGGCCAGTTGGGCACGGGCGTTCACACCCAGCGTTTCGGCCTCGTCACAGGTTACGACGGTGGCGCTTAACCCTCTGGCGCGCGCCAGCGCAACGATGTCGGTCAGATAATATTCGCCGGCGGCGTTGTCGTTGCCCACAGCGTCGATCAGATCGAACAGGGTTTGCGCATCGCAGGCAATCACGCCGCTGTTGCACAGGGTAATCGCACGTTCGACTTCGGTGGCGTCCTTGAATTCGACAATGCGGCGCAGGCTGTCACCGTCCATGACCAGACGGCCATAGCGGCCCGGTTCCTTGGCCTGAAAACCAAGCACCACGACAGCATTGTCCGCACGTGCCGCAATCATGCGGTCCAGTGTTTCGGGGCGAATAAACGGGGTGTCGCCATAAAGAACGATGACATCGCCGAAGAAACCGGCCAGCGCGGATTTGGCCTGTGCCACTGCGTGGGCGGTGCCCAGCTGTTCGGATTGAATGACGATCTGGGCGGTTTCGTCCTGATCATGCGCGGCTTGCGCCACCTGATCAGCACCGTGGCCGGCGACAATCACGATCTTTTCCGGTTCCAGCGCGGCGCCGGCATGCATCGCATGTGCCAGAAGCGGGGCGCCTGCAACCTTGTGCAGAACCTTGGGCAGATCCGAATTCATTCGGGTGCCTTGACCGGCGGCCAGAATAACCAGTGCGATACTCATATTGCGATTTCTCTTTGTAATCAGGGTGCGCCCGTTTTATCCGGTTGCGACAGACGCGCAAGGCCGCGCCGGTTCAAACTACATTGCGGCCTGCAACACATCGCGGCAGGAAAGCGCCGATAACAGGCAGGCAAGGGGCGAAACATGAAAACGGTCATTTTTGATCTGGACGGTACATTGGCCGACACAAGCGGCGATCTGATCGCGGCGGCGAATTGTTGTTTCGTCGATATGGGGGCAGGGGCGATGCTTGATCCTGTGGCTGATGCGGGCACGGCCCTGCGCGGTGGCCGCGCGATGCTGATGCTGGGCCTGTCCCGTCTTGGCCGCGTCCACGATACGGCCACGCTGGACCGGTATTATCCGCTGCTGTTATCTGCCTATGAGGGCGCGATTGATGTGCATACGGTGATGTACCCGGGTGCCATGGATGCGGTCGAACGGCTGAAATCCGACGGCTACGGTGTGGGCATCTGCACAAACAAGCCACAGGCGCTGGCCGAGATTCTGCTGCAAAAGCTGGGGGTGCGCGATGTGTTCCAGTCGATGATCGGGGCCGATACATTGCCGGTGCGCAAACCCGATCCCGAACCGCTGCGCGAAGCCGCGCGGCGCGCGGGCGGGCATCCGGATCATTGTGTTCTGATCGGCGACAGCGATACGGATCGCAATACGGCGCGCGCGGCGGGTGTGCCATCTGTTCTGGTCACATTCGGCCCGGCCGGCGGGGATATGGCTGCGCTGGAACCCGAAGCGTTGCTGGATGATTTTGCCGATCTGCCCGATGTGGTGCGGCGATTGATCGGCTGACACCGGTGAAAGCCGCCAGATGTTTCGCTGCCAAATCGAATGGCCGCCTTTGAGAAGTCGAAATATCCAAAGCGGCCATTGACGAAGCAGCGGACACGCAACACATTCGCGCCATGAGCGAGGTTTTCAAAGGCAGTTTCACCCAGCAGGAACCGATTTCCGAACAGGGGATCGAGGCGGCGCTGGCCGTATTGCGCCATGGGCGCCTGCATCGCTATAATGTATCGCCGGGCGAAATCAGCGAAACCGCGCAGCTTGAACAGGAATTCGCAGCGCTGACCGGTGCGAAATATGCGTTGGCGGTGGCCTCTGGTGGTTATGCCATGTCCACCGCTTTGCGGGCTTGTGGTGTCAAGGCAGGGGATCCTGTGCTGTCAAACGCGTTTACGCTGGCCCCTGTGCCGGGGGCAATCGCGTCGCTGGGCGCAGTTCCGGTCTTTGTCGGCGTGACAGAAAACCTGACGGTTGATCTGGATGATCTTGCGGCCAAGGCAGATCAGGCCGGCGTTTTGTTGTTATCCCACATGCGCGGCCACATCTGCGACATGGACCGGCTGATGGCCATTTGCAACGCGCACGATATCACCGTGATCGAAGATTGTGCCCACACAATGGGGGCGTCTTATGACGGGGTGCCTTCGGGGAGGCACGGGGTTATCGGGTGCTATTCGTGCCAGACCTATAAACATATCAATTCCGGCGAAGGCGGATTTCTGGTGACGGATGATCCGGTTCTGGCGGCCAAGGCGGTGATGTTGTCGGGGTCTTATATGCTGTATGAACGGCATCTGGCCGCCCCCGAACCCGAAGTGTTCGAAACGATAAAATACGAAACGCCCAATATTTCTGGCCGCATGGACAATCTGCGCGCCGCCATTCTGCGCCCGCAGCTTGGGGCGCTGGCGGGACAATGCCGGAAATGGAATGCGCGTTACGATCGGATCGAAGAAGGTTTGCGCGGCACGCCCGGGTTGCGGATCATCGAACGTGATCCACGGGCCCGCCCTGTCGGGTCTTCGATCCAGTTTCTGCTGCTGGACTGGGCGGCGGATGCGATTGGCGATGTGCTGCGCCGATGTGCGGCGCGCGGGGTTGAAATGAAATGGTTCGGCGCGCCGGAACCCGTTGCCTTTACATCGCGTTATGACAGTTGGCGCTATGCCCCCAGTGCCAAGATGCCCGACAGCGACAGGATTTTGGCAGGAATAATCGACATGCGCGTGCCGCTGACCTTTTCGCTGGAAGATTGCGATCTGATCGCGCGCATCATCCGCGCCGAAGTGGGTGCGGTGTTTCAGGCCGAAAACCCATAGGCGCAACGCCGGGCACATTTGTCCGTTTTCTGTGTTCCGTTCGCTCTTTCCAGTTTTTCGTTTCAACGGCGCGTGCGCGCCGACGCTTTGGCAATCACAGGATTGTCTTGACCGAATGATGCCGTCGCTCTACTATTTGAACAAGTGTTCAATAAAATCAGAGAAGGCCGGAACATGTTCAACGCGGTTTTGCAATTCGATCTGGGTGAAGACGTCAATGCGCTGCGCGATATGGTGCATCGCTGGGCGCAGGAACGGATCAAACCGATGGCGGCGCAGATTGACCGCGACAATGTCTTTCCGGCCGAACTTTGGCAGGAAATGGGTGAGTTGGGCCTGCTGGGCATCACTGTGGATGAAGAATTTGGTGGCGCGGGTCTTTCCTATCTGGCGCATGTGATCGCGGTCGAGGAAATCGCGCGGGCCAGTGCATCTGTATCGCTGTCTTACGGGGCGCATTCAAACCTGTGTGTGAACCAGATCAAACTGAACGGCACAGAGGCACAAAAACGCAAATACCTGCCGGGCCTGATTTCCGGCACCCATGTCGGGGCGCTGGCCATGTCCGAGGCTGGTGCAGGATCAGACGTGGTTTCGATGAAGCTGCGGGCGGAAAAACGCAATGATCATTACCGTTTGAGTGGCAACAAATACTGGATCACCAACGGGCCGGACGCGGATACTCTGGTTGTCTACGCCAAAACCGATCCCGATGCAGGTGCCAAGGGAATGACGGCGTTTCTGATCGAAAAGTCGATGACCGGGTTTTCCACCAGCCCGCATTTCGACAAGCTGGGCATGCGGGGATCAAACACTGCCGAACTGATCTTTGACGAGGTCGAAGTGCCGTTTGAAAACGTATTGGGCGAAGAAGGGCGCGGCGTGGCCGTTCTGATGTCCGGGCTTGATTACGAACGCGTGGTGCTGGCGGGGATCGGCACCGGCATCATGGCCGCCTGTCTGGACGAGGTGATGCCCTATATTTCCACCCGCAAGCAATTCGGCAAACCGATCGGGGATTTCCAGCTGATGCAGGGCAAGATTGCCGATATGTACACCGCGATGAATTCCGCACGCGCCTATGTGTACGAGGTGGCCAAAGCCTGCGACCGCGGCACAGTGACCCGACAGGATGCCGCCGCGTGTTGCCTTTATGCCAGCGAAGAGGCGATGAAACAGGCGCATCAGGCCGTGCAGGCGCTGGGCGGGGCCGGATTTTTGAACGATGCGCCAGTGGGCCGGATATTCCGCGATGCCAAGCTGATGGAAATCGGTGCAGGAACATCCGAAATCCGCCGCATGCTGATCGGTCGCGAACTGATGGGAGCGATGAAATGAAACGGCCTGATGCCTCTTCAGGCATCAAGCCTTATGGTCGTGTGTCCGGCTTAGAAGCTGAACACGTAGGAAATGCCCAGAACAACAGGGTCGATTTCGGCTTTGCCGATCTTGGCGCCGTTCAGATACACATCGGATTCGATGTTGATATAGCGCGCATCAAGACGGACCGCGGAATTGTCGTTGATCTGGAAATCAACACCGGCATGCAGCGCAAGCCCCCAGCTGTTTTTCAGTGTCAGGTTGCCGCCCGCAATCGCACCGGTCGTTTCTTCGTCAAAGAAGTTGGTATAGTTGACACCGGCACCGATAAACGGCGTGAATTTGCTGTTGGTCGGGAAATGGTATTGCAGCGACAGGGTGGGCGGCAGGTGATTGGTCGAACCCACAGTGCCAAGCCCCGCAATGCTGATCGTATGTTCAAACGGAGTGGCCGCCAGCAATTCGATGCCCAGATTGTCGCGGATGAAATACTCGGCCGTCAGGCTGAGTTGGGTGTCGTCGTCAATCGACAGTTCGCCGCCCGCAGCCGTGCCGTTACCGGATTTGGGGTTCACATTGGCCAAGCCAATGCCAAACGACCAATCCCCCTGAGATTGCGCAGCCACCATACTGCCCGAGCAGGCGATCAGGGCCGCCAAAGCGACTGGAACAATTGTATTTTTCATGATTCTTTCCTTCGTCTGTGTTATGCGCAAAAATATGCTGCACCTGCACAATCGCGATATGATCTGAGTCAAAAAGCGGGCTGCTCTGCGTCTGCTGCAGCAATGTTGCACGCCGTTTGTTGTAAAGAAGTCACGCTATGACGGGGCAAAACAACTGGACAGACGCAACCCGCAACAAGACCTTTCCGGCGCAGTTGAATATGGCGGCGCAATGTCTGGCCCATCCCGATGACCAGATTGCCCTGATCGACCTTACCGGTGCTGATCGGCGCGATATCAGCTATGGTGACCTTGCGCATATGGTGGATACGCTGGCAGCGGTGCTGGCCAGACAGGTCAGGGTCGGTGACAGGGTCGGTGTGTTGCGCAGCCAGGATCCGTGGACCGCTGCGGCGCATCTGGCGATCTGGAAAATCGGTGCGATTTCGGTGCCGTTGTTCAAGTTGTTTCAAGCCGATGCCTTGCGCGTCCGGATCGTGGATGCGCAGCCGGTGATGATCGTGACCGATCAGGCCGGTGCCGAAATGGTGGATGGTCTGGGGGTTAACACCCTGATCCCCGAAACACTGGCGCGGCACGAAACGGCGGTGCCTTATCATATGACAGCGGCAGAAGACCCCGCCGTTCTGATCTACACCAGCGGTACAACAGGATTGCCCAAGGGCGCCCTGCATGCACACCGTGTGCTGACCGGACATTTGCCCGGTGTGGCGGTCAGCCACGACCTGTTGGGTGAACCGGGCGATTGCCTGTGGACCCCTGCCGACTGGGCATGGATCGGGGGCCTGTTTGATGTGTTGATGCCGGGTCTTGCGCTTGGTGTTCCGGTTGTGGCGGCGCGGCTGGACAAATTCAGCGTGGCGGGGTGTCAGGACATTATCGCGCGTGGCAACGTGCGCAATGTGTTCTTTCCGCCGACCGCCTTGCGGATGCTGAAGGCTGACGGCGCCAGTGTTTCCGGCTTGCGCAGTGTGGCGTCAGGGGGTGAACCTTTGGGGGCAGAAATGCTGGCCTGGGGGCGGGCGGCCTTCGAGCTTGAGATCAACGAATTCTACGGCCAGACAGAATGCAACATGATCGTTTCAAGTTGTGGCAGCGCCTTTCCGGCGCGCCCGGGATGTATCGGCAAACCGGTCGCAGGGCACGAGGTTGCCGTGCTGGACGAAACCGGCACCCCGACGCAGGCGGAAGGTGATATTGCGGTGCGGCGCGGTTCGCCGTCGATGATGCTGGAATACTGGCGCCGTCCCGAAGACACCGCCGCGAAATTTCGTGGTGACTGGATGCTGACTGGTGACAGGGGCATGTGGGAAGGCGATTATCTGCGGTTTATCGGACGCGAGGATGATGTGATCACCTCGTCCGGGTATCGCATCGGCCCATCGGAAATCGAGGATTGCCTGTTGCGTCATCCTGCGGTCGCTACCGTGGGCGTTGTGGGCAAACCAGATCCGCTGCGCACCGAAATCGTGAAGGCCTATGTCGTCCTGAAAGATGCCAGCACGGCAAGTGATGCCTTGGCGCGCGCCTTGCAGGATCATGTCAAACAGCATCTGGCCAGCTATTCCTACCCACGGGAAATCGGGTTTCTTGATGCGCTGCCAATGACCGTAACAGGCAAGGTGATCCGCAAGGAACTCAAGGCGCGGGCGGCGCGCGAGGGATGATCGGTATGGGAACCAGACTGGCCAATTTCCGGTGTCCGAATTGCCAGACGCTTTTGCCGCTGTTTGTGATGGTCACGACATTGCGCAACCGGTTGAGCATGTCGCTGAAAACCGGAGCCAAGGGCGTGAATTGCCCGCAATGCGGGCGCGGGGTGCGGCTGGTCTACAATGTGTCCTACGGGGCGGGGGCCACACTGCACCTGTTGCTGGGGATCGTGACGCTGGGCCTTGCTCTGGCTTTGCTTTTCGCCATTGGCGCGATGGTGCTGGCCATCCTGCCCGGGGCATGGGGCATTGCGATCACCGGAGTGATCTGGGTGATACTGGGCCAAATCGGATCAATGGCCCTGAACGGATATGTAATGGCGCGGCTGTGCCATGTGGAGGACAGTGAATGAAACTGACATCAAACGCGTTGCCATCCTCGGAGGGCTTTCAGGCCAATGTGCGCCAGCACCTTGAGGCGCTGGATGTGGTGCGACAGGCGGCAGAGCATGCCGCGGCCGGCGGCGGTGGAAAATCACGCGACCGCCATGTGTCGCGCGGCAAGATGCTGCCCCGGGACCGGGTGGCCAACCTGCTGGATGCAGGCAGCCCGTTTCTGGAGATCGGCGCCACGGCGGCACATGGGCTTTATGATGGTGCGGCCCCCTGCGCCGGGGTGATCGCGGGCATCGGGCAGGTCCACGGGCAGAATGTTATGGTGGTGTGCAATGACGCCACTGTCAAAGGCGGCACCTATTACCCGATGACGGTCAAGAAGCACCTGCGCGCACAGGAGATTGCGCAGGAAAACCATCTTCCCTGTGTCTATCTGGTGGATTCGGGCGGGGCCAACCTGCCCAATCAGGACGAGGTGTTCCCCGACCGCGACCATTTCGGGCGGATTTTCTACAATCAGGCCCAGATGTCGGCCCTGGGTATCCCGCAGATTGCGGTTGTGATGGGCTCTTGTACTGCAGGCGGGGCCTATGTTCCGGCCATGTCGGATGTCACGATCATCGTCAAGGATCAGGGCACGATCTTTCTGGCCGGCCCGCCACTGGTCAAGGCGGCCACGGGCGAAGTGGTCACTGCCGAAGATCTGGGCGGCGGCGACGTGCACACCCGCCTGTCGGGCGTGGCCGATTATCTCGCCGAAGACGATGCGCACGCGCTGGCCCTGGCCCGGCGGGCTGTGGCGGGGCTGAACCGCGGCCTTCCCGACACGGTCCAGTGGCAACCCGCCGAAGACCCGGCCTATGATCCGGCGGAAATTCTGGGGGTTGTGCCATGTGATCTGCGCACGCCTTATGACATCCGCGAGGTGATTGCCCGCACGGTCGACGGGTCGCGCTTTGATGAATTCAAACCGCGCTTTGGCGAAACGCTGGTGACAGGGTTTGCCCATGTCAAAGGCTGCCCGGTGGGGATCATCGCCAATAATGGTGTGCTGTTTTCCGAAGCGGCGCAAAAGGGCGCGCATTTTGTCGAACTGTGCAGCCAGCGCAAGATTCCACTGGTATTCCTGCAAAACATCACCGGTTTCATGGTGGGGCGGAAATACGAAAACGAAGGCATCGCACGCCACGGGGCCAAGATGGTAACGGCTGTGGCCACCACCAGCGTGCCGAAAATCACCATGGTTGTGGGCGGCAGTTTCGGGGCCGGAAACTATGGCATGGCAGGACGGGCCTATCAGCCGCGGTTCATGTGGTCCTGGCCGAATTCGCGGATTTCCGTGATGGGCGGGCCGCAGGCGGCGGGGGTGTTGGCCACGGTCAAACGCGATGCCATCGAACGCGGTGGCGGCACTTGGTCCGAGGACGAGGAAGCGGCGTTCAAACAGCCGACCATCGATATGTTCGAGGAACAATCCCACCCGCTTTATGCCAGTGCGCGGCTTTGGGATGACGGCATCGTTGATCCGCGCAAATCGCGCGATGTGCTGGCACTTTCCCTGCGCGCGTCGCTGAACGCCCCGATCAGGGAGACACGTTTCGGCGTGTTCCGGATGTAGGAATGGGGTGTGACATGAGACATTTGGGACAACGCTGAAATGCTTGGGAAGAGACAAAATGTTTAACACAATCCTGATCGCCAACAGGGGCGAGATTGCATGCCGCGTGATGGAAACGGCGCAGGCGATGGGCGTGCGCTGTGTGGCGGTCTATTCCGATGCGGACGCTGCGGCCAAGCATGTGCAGATGGCGGATGTTGCCGTGCATATCGGTGGCGCGGCCCCCAAGGACAGTTATTTGCGTGGCGATGCGATCATCAAGGCGGCTCTGGACACCGGCGCTGAGGCGATCCATCCCGGTTACGGGTTCCTGTCCGAAAATCCGGATTTCGTCGAACAGGTGCAAAAGGCGGGGCTGGTCTTTATCGGGCCGGATGCGGATGCGATCCGCGCGATGGGGTTAAAGGATGCCGCCAAGGCGTTGATGGAAAAGGCCAATGTACCTGTGGTGCCCGGCTATCATGGGGCTGATCAAGGCAATCTGGCGGCGCGGGCGGACGACGTTGGATATCCGGTATTGATCAAGGCGGTCGCCGGTGGTGGTGGCAAAGGCATGCGCCTCGTCGAAGACCCGGCCGAATTCGACGCCGCCCTGGCCAGCGCACAGGGCGAAGCGCTGACCGCCTTTGGCAACGATGCGGTTCTGATCGAAAAATATGTCAGCAAACCCCGCCATATCGAAGTGCAGGTCTTTGGCGACGGCACCGATGCCGTGCATCTGTTCGAACGGGATTGTTCGTTGCAACGGCGCCATCAAAAGGTCATCGAGGAAGCGCCGGCACCGGGTATGACGCCGGAAATGCGCGCCGAAATGGGCGCGGCGGCAGTGCGCGCTGCCGAGGCGATCGGGTACAAGGGGGCAGGCACCGTTGAATTCATCGTTGATGCCAGCGAAGGGCTGCGCAGCGACCGGTTCTATTTCATGGAGATGAACACACGCCTGCAGGTGGAACATCCCGTGACCGAAGCGATCACCGGCATTGATCTGGTGGAATGGCAATTGCGGGTTGCAGCCGGTGCGGCATTGCCGTTGCAACAGGGCCAGATCACGCTGACGGGCCACGCGTTTGAATCGCGTTTGTATGCCGAGGATGTGCCAGCGGGGTTCCTGCCCGCGACCGGCACATTGCAACATCTGAAATTTCCCGAAGGTGTGCGCGCAGACAGCGGTGTGCGCACCGGTGACACGATCAGCCCGTTTTACGATCCGATGATCGCCAAAGTGGTCACTTACGGACCGACCCGTGCGGTGGCACTGGCGCGGATGCGGGCGGCACTGGCCCATACCCAGGTGGCGGGGACGGTGACAAACCTTGCCTTTCTGGGCGCATTGGCAGGGCACGCCGGTTTTGCCGCCGGCGACGTTGATACCGGGCTGATCGCGCGCGACATCGATGCACTGACCCGCGCGCCCGATGCGCAGCCGCGCCATGCGGTGCGCGCGGCGATGGCGGCACTGAACGTGGAAACGGGCGGACCAGAGGCCGGATTTGCCCTTTGGCAGCCGCTGGCCAGAACAGTGACATTGCAAACCGATGACGTGGAATTTGATGCGGTGATGCGTGCACAGGGACCGGACCGGCAAATCTGGACAGTTCAGGGGGCCGAAGTGATCGCCGAGCGGGTCGGCGGGCGCTGGATGATTGACGGGCAGATCGCGCCCGAAGTGGCGCAGGCCGGTAACCGGATCACGGTATTTGCGGATTACGGCCTGCCCTTTACCGTGATCGATCCGTTAGAGCGCGCTACAGCCGCACACGGTGACGGCAACCTGATCGAGGCGCCGATGCCGGGACTGGTCAAGGCGGTATTCGCCACCGCCGGTCAGGCCGTGGCCAAAGGCGACCGGCTGGCCATTCTGGAAGCGATGAAGATGGAACACGCGCTGCTGGCGGCGCGTGACGGGATCGTGGCCGAAGTGCTTGCCATTGCGGGTGTTCAGGTAGAAGCTGGTGCCGCACTGGTCCAGCTTGAGCCCGAGGAATAGACAATGATCCGCCTGCACCACGTTCCGTTTTCCCGATCCTTCCGGGTGTTGTGGCTGCTTCAGGAAATGGGGCTGGATTTTGATGTGGCCGAGTACCGTATCCGCGACGGATCGTTGCGATCTGCCGCGTTTACCAAGGTGTCGCCCACGGGCCGCGTGCCGGGGATCGAGATCGACGGTATTTCGATGTTCGAAAGCGGGGCCATCGTGCAATATCTGTGCGAAACGCGGCCTGAACACGGGCTTGCCCCGACACCGGGCGCGCCGGAACGCCCGCGTTTCCTTGAACTGATCGGATTTGCCGAAACCATGGCTGCCCTGGTGGAACAGCTGAACCTGAACCACGTGTTTCTGCGCGATCCGGCCCAGGCATCGCCGGTGGTGATCAAGCTGAACACCGCGCGTCTGACCGCAACGGTCAGGGTGATGGAGCAGATGCTGGGCGATCAGGACTATTTGCTGCCATCCGGTTTTTCTGCGGCAGATGCGATGATGGGGTTCAACGTGTTTTCGTTGCCCTATTACGTGCATCTGGACCCGTTCCCGCGCTTGCTGGCCTATAAACAGCGGCTTGAAGAACGCCCCGCCTATCGCGCGGCCCGCGCCCGTGACGGCGAACAGGATTTTTACGACAAACCGTTTTATCCCGTCCCCGAAGCCTAGGCAAAACAGCCAATGATCCGTCTGCATCATTGTCCCCAGACACGTTCCATGCGGACGTTGTGGCTGCTGATCGAACTGGGGGTCACTTTCGAAGTTGTCGAACACGCCTTTGGAAAGAACCTGAGATCTGCGGACTATTTGCAGATCGCGCCATCCGGCCGGGTGCCCGCGCTGGAAATCGATGGCGACCGGATGATCGAAAGCGGTGCGATCACAGAATATCTGTGCGAATTGTTTCCCAAGGCGGGTCTGGGTCGTCTGCCGGGCGAGCGTGAGCGGCGGGAATGGCTTTCGTGGATACATTTTGCCGAAACGATCACGCAACACTCTGCCGCGCTGACACAGCAGCATGTGGCGCTGTATGATCCTGCAATGCGCAGCCCCATCGTCACCAAACTTGAAGCGGCGCGGCTGGGCAAATGTTTTGGCGCATTGGAAGCGGCACTTTCGGACGGGCGTGACTATTTGCTGACAGGCGGGTTTTCGGCGGCCGATATTTCCGTAGGGCAGGCGGTTTACATGGCGCGCTATTTCGCCAGACTGGACGGGTTCGATCAACTGGCGGCCTGGTATGCCCGCATAGCGGCGCGCCCTGCCTTCAAAGAGTCTCTGCCCGAACGCGGCACGGAATTGTACAAGCAGGAATTTTACGAAGTCTGGGAGGGCTGAACCATGCACAAGCAGGTCGAGATTTTCGAGGTCGGTCCAAGGGACGGGCTTCAGAACGAAAAGCGCGATATTCCGGTGGCTGAAAAAATTGCACTGATTGATCTTCTTGGTCGGGCAGGGTTTTCCCGCATTGAGGTGGCCAGTTTTGTCAGCCCCAAATGGGTGCCGCAAATGGCAGGCAGCGCCGAGGTTCTGGCGGGCATCGAGCGCGTCAAGGGCGTGTCCTATACGGCGCTGACGCCCAACATGCGCGGTTTCGAGGATGCGGTGGACGCCAAGGCGGACGAAATCGCGATTTTCGGATCGGCGTCCGAGGGGTTTTCCAAGGCCAACATCAATGCAAGCATCGCGGAATCGATGGAGCGTTTCAAACCCGTGGTGGCTGCCGCGCGGCATATCGACATGCCGGTGCGGGCATATGTGTCATGTGTGACCGACTGCCCCTATGACGGCAAGGTTGCACCGGCACAGGTGGCCGAAGTGGCCAGCGCGCTGTTTTCGATGGGCTGTTACGAGGTGTCACTGGGGGACACGATCGGCGCGGGCACACCGGATTCCATCGCCAAGATGTTGCTGGCCGTGCGCGAGGTGGTCCCGATGCACCGTCTGGCGGGGCATTACCACAACACCGGCGGGCGGGCGCTGGCCAATATAGATGCGTCCCTGTCCCTGGGATTGCGGACTTTTGATGCGGCGGTCGGCGGTCTGGGCGGTTGTCCCTATGCGCCGGGCGCGGCGGGGAATGTCGCGACCGAAGCGGTGGTGAAACACCTGCATGCGCTGGGCTATGAAACCGGGCTTGATCTGGATGTGCTGAACCAGGCGGCGGATATGGCGCGGTCCATGCGCGGATAAGACGGAACAATGATGAACCGGTGGGTGATATGTTTGAAACGATAACAATTGAAACCGACAGCCGCGGGGTTGCAACGCTGACGCTGAACCGCCCGGACAAGCACAACGCGATGTCTGCCCAGATGCTTGCGGAATTGACCGAGGCTGCGGCCCGGTTCGCGCAAAACAGCGATGTGCGCGTTGTGGTGCTGACGGGGGCCGGAAAAAGCTTTTGCGCGGGCGGGGATCTGGGCTGGATGCAGGCACAGATGCAGATGGACGAGGCCACCCGCGCCAAGGAAGCGGCAAAGCTGGCCATCATGTTGCAGGCGTTGAACACCTTGCCGCAACCGGTAATCGGGGCGGTACAGGGCAATGCGTTTGGCGGCGGCGTCGGCATGGCAAGCGTGTGCGATGTGGCGATTGGCGCCGATCACATAAAAATGGGCCTGACCGAAACCCGGCTGGGTCTGATCCCGGCCACCATCGGCCCCTATGTGGTGGCCCGAATGGGCGAAGGGCGCGCACGGCGCGTGTTCATGTCCGCGCGTCTGTTTGATGCGCACGAAGCGGTTGATCTGGGTCTGCTGGCACGCGCTGTGCCCGCAGACGATCTGGCTGCGGCGGTCGAGGCAGAGGTGGCACCCTATCTGTCCTGTGCGCCGGGTGCGGTGGCTGCGGCCAAGGCGTTGGTACGTGATCTGGGGCCGAAGATTGATCAGGCGGTAATTGATCATACCGTCAACGCGCTGTCCGAGCGTTGGGACAGCCCAGAGGCGGGCGAGGGGATCGCCGCCTTTTTTGAGAAACGCAAGGCCAAGTGGATGCCATGACGGAAACCCTGTCGGCATTTCGCGCTTTGCACAGCCAACCCGCAGCCTTTGTCATTCCCAACCCCTGGGATACTGGCAGCGCGCGCATTCTGGCCGCGCTCGGGTTTCCCGCGCTGGCGACCACCAGCGCCGGCATGGCGTTTTCCATGGGCCTGCGTGAAGGGATGGCATCGCGCGATGCGGTTCTGGCCCATTGCCGCGAAATCGTAACCGCGACAAATCTGCCAGTCTCCGCCGATCTGGAACACGGGTTTGGCCATAGCCCTGAAAGTGCCGCAAAAACCATCGTGGCAGCCGCTGAAACCGGATTGGCGGGGGCATCGCTTGAGGATCATACCGGCGACCCTGATGCGCCAATCTACGATTTTTCTCTTGCCGTCGAACGGATCACGGCCGCAGTCGAAGCGTGCCGTGCCCTGCAGGATGATTTTGTATTCACCGCGCGATGCGAGAACCTGCTGTGGGGGCGGGACGATCTGGACGACACGATCAAGCGCCTGCAAGCGTTCGAGGCCGCAGGCGCGGATGTGCTTTATGCGCCCGGCCTGACCGATCTTGCATCGATCCGGCTGGTCTGTGACAGCCTGTCCAAACCGGTCAACGTGGTGATGGGCATGCCGGGGCGCACGTTTTCGGTAGCTGATTTAAGCGCGGCGGGCGTGAAGCGGATCAGTGTCGGGTCCGCTCTGGCGCGTCTGGCCTATGGCACTCTGGTGCGCGCCGCGCGCGACATGGCCCAGAACGGGACGTTTGATTTTGCCGATGACGCGATGGGGTTCAAGGAGCTTGAACAGCATTTTCCGGAAACCGCGACTGACGCTGATCTTCCCTGAACATCTTACCAGACTTCGCCATAGAGCGCGATAATATCGTCCGCATCCGGCACTTTGGGATTGTTCTGGGGCGATCCTGACGCCAGTGCCTGCTGCGCCATCAGGGCAAACATGTCCGTGTCGCCACTGTGCCCCAGCGCCGACGGCGTGGGCACTTTCAGATCGTCATTAAGACGGCGCAATCCATCGACCAGTTTGCCACAGGCGACCGCATCGCTGTCACCTGTCGTCGCCCAGTCCATGACGCGGGCACAGGTGGCGTAACGTTCGGGCGCGGCGGGTGTCGAATAGGCCGTGACCGCGGGCAGCAAAATCGCATTGGACAATCCGTGCGCGACGTGGAAATGCGCCCCGATCGGGCGGCTCATCCCGTGGACCAGCGCGACATACGCATTCGAAAACGCCATACCCGCCTGCGCGGCCGCCAGCATCAGCGCCGCGCGGGCAGGGCCGTTTTCCGGGTCGGCGCAGGCGGTGCGCACATTATGGGCGATCAGCGGCATTGCCGACAGGGCAAAGGCATCCGTATAGGCAAACGCCTTGCGGCTCACATAAGCCTCAATCGCGTGGGTCAGGCTGTCAACGGCGGTGTCTGCGGTGATCCGCCACGGTTTCGTGGTGGTCAGCGTCCAGTCGATCAGCGCGGCGGTCGCCACACAGGCCAGACCGGACAAGTTGTATTTTTCCGGCGCGGCGGTGTCGGTGATCACGCACCAGCGGGTCAGTTCCGATCCGGTGCCGCCGGTGGTGGGAATCAGGATAACCGGCAAACCGCAGCGGTTGATCTGGCGGGGTGCCTTGTAATCGCGCACATGCCCGTCATTCACCGCCATGAACGATACCGCCTTGGCCGTGTCCATCGGGCTGCCGCCGCCAAATCCGATGATGCAGTCGAAATCACCCGCCCTGAGTGCGGCAAGCCCCTGATCCACGCAGGTATCAGTGGGGTCTTCGACAACTTCGTCAAACACCTGATGCACCACGCCCGCCGCATCCAGCGCTTGCGTCAGCGTGGCGACATGACCCAAGGCAACCAGATTGCGATCGGTCACGATCAGCGGGCGGGACAGGCCAAGCTGGTGCAGAACGTCACCGGTTTCAGCCACAACACCGCCACCGATCCGGATGATGCGGGGCGATTGCACCCGCCCGATAGCTTCTGTTTGCATCCCTTTGCCCTTTCTGTGGGTGCGGCATTTCCAACCAAACAAACCGCGCAACCCATGTTGACCCTGTCAGAGCCCAAAGGTACACCCTTTGTCAGCCAACTTCGCAAACTGATCTGCGCCCGAGGCGCAAGAATAGGAGCAGCCACCGTGGACGAGATGTTGAGGGAATACCTTCCCATCCTGGTGTTTTTGGCCGTTGCCATAGGGCTTGGTCTGGTTTTGATCCTGGCTGCCGTGGTGATCGCCGTGCGCAATCCCGACCCTGAAAAAGTGTCGGCTTACGAATGCGGCTTTAATGCGTTCGATGATGCGCGGATGAAATTCGATGTCCGGTTCTATCTGGTGTCGATTCTGTTCATTATTTTCGATCTCGAAATTGCCTTTCTGTTTCCGTGGGCCGTGGCCTTTCAGGACATCAGCATGGCAGGCTTCTGGTCGATGATGGTGTTCCTGGCTGTGCTGACGATCGGCTTTGCCTATGAATGGAAAAAGGGAGCGCTGGAATGGCAGTAGCAACCGGAGTGAACACCGCCGGCGTCGACATGGATGCGTCGGCCAAGGCGATGAACGCAGAGCTTCAGGACAAGGGGTTCCTGCTGACCTCGACCGCGGATATCGTCAACTGGGCCCGCACCGGATCGCTGCACTGGATGACATTCGGTCTGGCCTGCTGCGCGGTGGAAATGATGCACACCTCGATGCCGCGCTATGATCTTGAACGCTTTGGCACAGCGCCCCGCGCCAGCCCGCGCCAGTCCGACCTGATGATCGTGGCCGGCACCCTGACTAACAAGATGGCTCCCGCGCTGCGCAAAGTCTATGACCAGATGCCCGAACCGCGCTACGTGATCTCGATGGGATCCTGCGCGAACGGGGGCGGGTATTACCATTATTCCTATTCGGTGGTGCGCGGCTGTGACCGGATCGTGCCTGTTGATGTCTATGTCCCGGGCTGCCCGCCGACAGCCGAGGCATTGCTGTACGGCATCCTGCAACTGCAACGTAAAATTCGCCGCACGGGCACGATTGTCCGCTAGTCGGATGTCCCGGACGCACGGAAAGGCCAAAGATGAGTGACGCGCTTAAAGAACTAGGCACCCATATCGAATTGAAACGCCCCGATTGCGTGCTGGCATGGGATGTGACCGAGGGCGAGTTGAACATGGATGTGGCGCCGTCCAACATCGCCGGGTTTGTCGAATTCCTGAAATCCGATAACACGTGCAAGTTTTCGTCGCTTGTGGACATCACAGGTGTTGATTACCCGCAACGCCCGAAACGCTTTGACGTGGTCTATCATCTGCTGTCGATGTACCAGAACCACCGTATCCGTCTGCGTGTCAGCATCCGCGAAGAAGATATGGTGCCCTCGATCATCGACGTGCACCCCAGCGCCAACTGGTTCGAACGCGAAGTGTTCGATATGTTCGGCATCCTGTTTTCCGGCCACCCCGATCTGCGCCGCATCCTGACTGATTACGGGTTTCGCGGCTATCCGCTGCGCAAGGATTTCCCGACAACTGGCTATACCGAAGTGCGCTATGACGATGTGCAGAAACGCGTGATCTACGAACCGGTTTCGCTGGTTCAGGAATACCGCCAGTTCGATTTCATGTCGCCCTGGGAAGGGGCTGAATACATCCTGCCCGGCGACGAAAAGAAAGAGGAGGCCAAGTGATGGAATTTATCGTCTGGCTGATCGTTGCGGCATTGACAGTTATCCCGATGTTCAAGCTGCTGCCGCATTTCGGCGTGAACAAGAACTGGGCCTTTGCGGGTATCATCCCGCTGGGAGCGCTGGTGCTGCTGTGGGTGATGGCGATGAAACTGCAAGAGCTGGAGCAACGCTGATGGACGGTGATATTCGCGTAAACACCTATGACGACGGATCGACCGACGCCCAGACCGGCGAACAGAAGATCCGCAACTTCAACATCAACTTTGGCCCGCAACACCCTGCGGCCCACGGTGTTCTGCGTCTGGTGCTTGAACTGGACGGCGAGATTGTAGAACGCTGCGATCCCCATATCGGCCTGCTGCACCGTGGCACTGAAAAACTGATGGAAAGCCGCACCTACCTGCAAAACCTGCCCTATTTCGACCGGCTGGATTACGTCGCGCCGATGAACCAGGAACATGCCTGGTGTCTGGCCATCGAAAAACTGACAGGGGTCGAGGTGCCGCGCCGCGCCAGCCTGATCCGGGTGCTGTATTCCGAAATCGGCCGCGTTCTGAACCATCTGCTGAACGTCACCACGCAGGCCATGGATGTGGGCGCGCTGACACCGCCGCTCTGGGGCTTTGAAGAGCGTGAAAAGCTGATGATCTTTTACGAACGGGCGTGCGGTGCGCGCCTGCACGCGGCCTATTTCCGTCCCGGCGGTGTTCATCAGGACCTGCCCGATGCGCTGCTGGATGACATCGAAACATGGGCGCACGAGTTTCCGGCCGTGATGGACGACATCGACGGATTGCTGACCGAAAACCGGATTTTCAAGCAGCGCAATGTCGATATCGGGATCATTTCCCGGCAGGACGCGCTGGACTGGGGCTTTTCCGGCGTCATGGTGCGCGGCTCTGGCATGGCATGGGATCTGCGGCGCGCCCAGCCCTATGAATGCTACGACGAGTTCGAATTTCAGGTACCGGTAGGCAAGAACGGCGATTGTTATGACCGCTATCTTGTCCGCATGGAAGAAATGCGCCAGTCGGTCAGCATCATCAAACAGGCGATCGCCAAACTGCGCGATGAACCGGGTGATATTCTGGCGCGGGGCAAGATCACACCACCATCGCGCAGCGACATGAAAACCTCGATGGAAAGCCTGATCCACCACTTCAAGCTTTATACCGAAGGCTTTCACGTCCCCGCGGGCGAAGTCTATTGCGCGGTCGAGGCACCCAAGGGCGAATTCGGCGTCTACCTTGTGGCCGATGGCACAAACAAACCCTACCGCGCCAAACTGCGCGCGCCGGGCTTTTTGCACCTGCAGGCGATGGATTACATGGCGACCGGCCACCAGCTGGCCGACGTTGCCGCCATCATCGGATCCATGGACGTGGTGTTCGGGGAGATTGACCGGTGAGAGATGCCATGACCGCCATTCATCTTTTCCAAAATACTTCCGCCGGAGGCTCCGACGCTTCCCAAGCGCACAGAAAGACGACCTGATGCTACGCCGCCTTCACCCCACCCAACCTGACAGTTTTGCCTTCACCCCAGCCAATCAGGCATGGGCCGAGGCGCAGATCACCAAATATCCCGAAGGCCGTCAGGCATCGGCGATCATTCCGCTGTTGTGGCGTGCGCAGGAACAGGAGGGCTGGCTGACCCGCCCGGCCATCGAACATGTCAGCGATATGCTGGGGCTGGCATATATTCGCGGACTCGAAGTGGCGTCGTTCTACTTTATGTTCCAGTTGCAACCTGTTGGGTCTGTTGCCCATATTCAGGTGTGCGGCACAACGTCCTGCATGATCTGCGGTGCCGAAGATCTGGTGGCGGTTTGCAAGGACAAGATTGCGCCCAAGGCGCATCAGCTCAGCGATGATGGCAAGTTCAGCTGGGAAGAGGTGGAATGCCTCGGATCCTGTTCGAATGCGCCGATGGCGCAGATCGGCAAGGATTACTACGAGGATCTGACCGCCAAGCGGATGGGCGAAATCATTGATGAACTGGCTGCGGGCAAAGTGCCGGTGCCGGGGCCGCAGAACGGACGCTATGCGGCTGAACCGCTGGGCGGACTGACCAGCCTGACCGAATATGACAGCGGCAAGACCCAGTATAACGCCAGCGCGCAGCTTGCGATGGATATCGGCGACACCGTCAAACGTATCGATGGCACCGAGGTGCCGCTGATCACGCCGTGGCAGGGCAAGCCGGCCAAGGCAGATAAATCGGCGGGCAAATCCACGCCCAAGGATAAGGCGCGTACCGTTGCCCCCGCCGATGAAACCGGGATTGCGAAACAGCAGGCCCGGGCCAAATCCAAGGCGAAACCACCCGTCAAACCCGCGGACGGCAAGAAACCCCGTGTCATGAAAGCGCCGCGCAAATCCGGCGCCGACGATCTGAAAATGATCAAGGGTGTCGGGCCGAAGCTTGAAAAACTGCTGCATTCCATGGGCTTTTACCATTACGATCAGATCGCCAAGTGGAGTGCCGAAGAAATCGCGTGGGTCGATGAGAACCTTGTGGGGTTCAAGGGCCGCGTAAGCCGCGACGGTTGGGTGGCGCAAGCTGCCAAACTGGCATCGGGTGACGAAACAGAATTCTCGAAACGTGCCAAAAAAGACGGCGTCTATGACTGACACCGATAATCAACAGGGGAACAGAGAATAATGAACCAGCTCGATCAGAAATCTGAATGTGTGCAAAAATGGTGGAAACTGTCTGCAATCGGCGGACTTGTACTGGCGTTGGTGTTGTGGCTGCTGGCCGGGTGGGGGTTCTTCGGTGCTCTTGTCGCGGGTATTCTGGTGGCTGTGATCGCCGGGTTTGTCCTGAGCAAGGTGCAATGCCCTGACCAAGAGGTGCAGCCACCTGCGTCCGCAGCCAAACCGGCAGATCCTGCGCCTGCGCCAACACCTGCGCCGACGCCGACGCCCGCAGCGGCATCTGTCGCGCCGGCTGCCGTCGCCTCAAGCGTGCCAACATCCGAACCGGCTGCGAAAAAACTCGCAGCGAAAAAGGCCCCTGCGAAAAAGGCAGCCCCCAAGGCAAGTGCGGTCAAACCGGCCACGGCCAAGGCCCCTGCGCGCAAACCGGTCGCGGCAGATGGCAAGCCCGAAATGCTGACAGCGGCGCGCGGTGGCGTTGCCGATGATCTGAAACTGCTGAAAGGTGTTGGGCCCAAGCTGGAACAGACGCTGAATGCGCTGGGTGTGTACCATTTCGATCAGATCGCGAGCTGGCGCAAAAAGGAAATCGACTGGGTCGATGACAAGCTGAAGTTCAAGGGCCGGATCGAACGCGACGACTGGATCAAACAGGCCAAGCTTCTGGCCAAAGGCGGCGAGACCGAGTTTTCCAAACGCAGCAAGAAGACCTGATAGGAGCAATACAGCGTGAGGTCCGATCAAGACATGGCCACGGATGCAGCAATCGCTCGGCGCGGGCGAATTGTTGCGTTGGTGATAGCTGCGGGTGGCATTGCCGCACTGCTCGCGCCATGGCTGGTGCAGGCATTGGGTTTGCCCATCCGCTACGAGATGCTGTTCTATTTCGGATCGCTCGCCGCCTTTGTCTGGGCGATGTTCAATATTTACCAAATGCGCCGCGCGCGCCGTGACAACCAAGGGTAGTCCACATGTTAAAAGACCAGGACCGCATCTTTACCAACCTTTACGGGATGCATGACCGCACGCTGAAAGGCGCGCAGGCACGGGGCCATTGGGATGGCACGGCGAACCTGATCAAACAGGGGCGCGAGTGGATTATCCAGACGATGAAAGACAGCGGCCTGCGCGGGCGTGGCGGTGCGGGGTTTCCCACCGGTCTGAAATGGTCGTTCATGCCTAAGGAAAGCGATGGTCGCCCCAGTTATCTGGTGGTGAATGCGGATGAATCCGAACCCGGAACCTGCAAGGACCGCGAGATCATGCGCCATGATCCGCACACCCTGATCGAAGGCTGTCTGATCGCGTCTTTCGCGATGCAGGCGCATGCGTGCTACATCTACATCCGCGGCGAATACATCCGCGAGAAAGAGGCGCTTCAGGCCGCGATTGACGAAGCCTATGATGCCGGACTGGTGGGCAAGAACGCCTGCAAATCAGGTTTTGATTTCGATATCTACCTGCATCACGGGGCAGGGGCCTATATCTGCGGCGAAGAAACCGCGCTGCTGGAAAGCCTTGAGGGCAAAAAAGGCATGCCACGGATGAAACCGCCGTTCCCGGCGGGCGCGGGGCTTTATGGCTGTCCGACCACCGTGAACAATGTGGAAAGCATTGCAGTGGTGCCCACGATCCTGCGCCGCGGTGCCGATTGGTTTTCGTCGTTCGGGCGGCCCAACAATGCGGGTACCAAGCTTTTTGCCATTTCCGGCCATGTGAAAAACCCCTGTGTCGTCGAAGAGGCGATGTCGATCGGGTTTGAAGAACTGATCGACCGCCACTGCGGCGGCATTCGTGGCGGTTGGAAAAACCTCAAGGCGGTTATTCCGGGTGGATCGTCCGTGCCGCTGCTGCCGCGTGACGTGATGAAAGACGCCATCATGGATTTCGACTGGCTGCGCGAGCAACGCTCGGGTCTGGGGACCGCGGCGGTGATCGTGATGGATCAGGATACCGATGTGATCAAGGCGATCTGGCGGCTTAGCAAGTTTTACAAGCATGAAAGCTGTGGCCAGTGCACGCCGTGCCGCGAAGGCACCGGCTGGATGATGCGGGTCATGGACCGCCTGGTGACAGGCGATGCGGAACCCGAAGAGATCGATATGCTGCTGGACGTGACCAAGCAGGTCGAAGGCCACACGATCTGTGCGCTGGGGGATGCGGCGGCGTGGCCCATTCAGGGCCTGATCCGGCATTTCCGCGACGAAATCGAAGACCGTATCAAACACAAACGCACCGGACGCGTGTCTGCGGTGGCGGCAGAGTGATCCGCACGGCGATCATATGTGTCACGCTTGGCTCGGCCGTGCAGGTGCAGGCGGCTGACCGTCCGGCCCCCGATTATTTTATCGACGCCGTCATGGCGACGACAACGGCCAAACAACTGGCGCTGGCCTGTGCCGATATCAGCATCAACCTGCCCGTGGTCAGTGCTGATTCCGGTGCGGTCATGGACCGGCTGAAAGCGGACGGGTTTGATACCGCGACCGATACGTTGGGCATGACAGACCCTTCCGCGCAGATCGCCGCGATGCAGGTGGCGTTTCTGGACAAGCACAATTTGCAGGAAGGTGCAGCGCAAAGGGATGTTTGTTCCGCTGCACGCGTTGAAATGGCCGAAGGCAGCCAGATCGGCACCTATCTTATGGAGGTAGCGCAATGACAGCGATGACCGTTCGGCTGATCGGGGCCGTGGCTTTGTGCGCGGGGCTTGCGGGATGTGATGCATCACCCAAACCGGCGCGGGCCTTTTCAGATCCGGCCGTGCAAAAACTGTATATGCTGCCGGTGCCCGATTATGTCGGGACCACACGACTGGCCCGACAGGTGGCGCAGGCCTGCCCGCGCTACAGCTATGATCAGGCGCAGGATTTTCAGGTGAACGAAAAGCGCAACGCCGAAGGGCGCGGATCTGTCGCGGCCCTGTCGCAAAGCGGTGGGCTGGAAGTAATGACCGATGTGATCCGGCGCGAGTTTCAGGCAAGACATGATGTGACGGTCGGGCAGGATAATCTGTGCGAAGCCGCAGATCAGGAAAGCGCCGCAAATACCGCGCTTGCATCGCTTCTGGTGCCGGTAAACTGATGGCGACTGAACAGACATATCATCTGGCCGAACTGAATGTGGGCCGTCTGCTGGCGCCGGTTGATGATCCGCGTGTGGCAGAATTCATGGCCAACCTTGACCGCATCAACGGCTTGGGCAAACGGATGCCCGGTTTTGTCTGGATGATGGAAGGTTCGGGCGTACCGGGTACGGGCAACACCGAACATGCCATTGGTAACGATCCGCAATATGTCAGCAATCTGACGGTTTGGGAAAGCGTTGAAAACCTTGAAACATTTGTCTGGGGTACGGTGCACAAGCAGTTCTACGAACGGCGCGCCGAATGGTTCGAGGTGCTGGGAAAGATGCATTTCGTGATGTGGTGGGTGCCCGCCGGGCACTGCCCGACGCTGGAAGAAGCCTTGGAAAAACTGGATCATTTGCGCACGCATGGCGATAGCGATGCGGCGTTCGGATGGTCCTATCTGGAACAGGCCACGGCATGGCGCACCCACGGGTGCAGCCCTGTTGCGGCGGAGTAGTCGAATGCGTGCAGGATTATTACTGGTACTGGCTGCGGCCCTGATCGCGGGATGCGAAAAACGCTCGGAACGGGTGGCGTTCGATGGACAGTTCTACAATTCCAAAGCCAAAAAGGTCGATGGCGATCTGTCACAGTTTCAGGTGTCGGTGTCGCCGGTATCGCAATCCCTGACCGGCGCGAAAGAGGCGGGACGGTACGAGGCCACCAAATATTGCATCAAGAATTACGGCACGTCCGATATCATCTGGGCCGTCGGGCCCGATGCCGAAGATGCGACACTGCCAATTGAAAAGAATTCGCTGTATCTGCGCGGGGAATGTGACGGATGATGCTGCCGCCCCGGCATAACCACGCGCAACGATCCGCCCAAAAGGCGCGGTTTGGCGCGTGTTATTGCATATCACGCGGGGCAATCCCCATTTGCGGTTGGACAGGCGGCGCAGTGCGCGCCGGCGTTCACGCAAAAGGAGAGATGTTATGCGTATGATACTGGGTGTTTTAGCGGCAGGTGTTCTGGCAACCGGCGTTGCGGCGGCCAAGCCGCCCTTGCGCGATGTTGCGGTGGTGGATGACGGTATTCTGGCCTTGGTTCTGGCCAATGAAATTCAGGAAACATGCCCTGACATCAAGCCGCGTTTGCTCAAGGCTTACAATTTTCTGATGTCGCTGAATTCGCATGCGGAATCTCTGGGCTACACCTATGAGGAAATCAGGGAATACCGAAAGTCGGATGCGGAAAAAGAACGGATGCGCGCGCGGGGTGAAGCCTATGCACGCTCCAACGGTGCCGATCCGGCCAAACCCGAAACGCTATGCCCGCTAGGCCTTGCCGAAATCGAGAAAGGCAGCCCCATCGGCGTGCTGTTGCGATCCAGGTGAGTGCTTTGGCTTTCATATCCCTGCCGGGCTTTGCCCGCCGAAACGGTGCGATCCGTTGCGCCAAAACATCTGGCCTGACGGCCGGTCCGAAATACACCGCGTGCCGGGGGGCTTGGACAGTGCCCGCCATCCGGCAGTTCACAGGAAGCTGTAAATGAACGATCTGAAGAAAATCATCATCGACGGAACCGAGGTTGAAGTAGACGGGGCGATGACCCTGATCCAGGCCTGTGAACAGGCGGGTGTCGAAATCCCGCGCTTCTGTTATCACGAGCGACTGTCGATTGCCGGCAATTGCCGGATGTGTCTGGTTGAAGTTGTCGGCGGACCGCCCAAACCTGCAGCCAGCTGTGCCATGCAGGTGCGCGATCTGCGCCCCGGCCCCGAAGGCCAGCCCCCGGTGGTGAAAACCAATTCACCGATGGTGAAAAAGGCGCGCGAAGGCGTGATGGAATTCCTGCTGATCAACCACCCGCTGGATTGTCCGATCTGCGATCAGGGCGGAGAATGTGACTTGCAGGATCAGGCAATGGCCTATGGCGTGGATTTTTCCCGCTTCCGCGAGCCCAAACGCGCCACCGAAGATCTTGATCTGGGTCCGCTGGTAGAAACCCACATGACCCGCTGCATTTCCTGCACCCGCTGCGTGCGCTTTACCACGGAAGTGGCCGGTATCACCCAGATGGGGCAGACCGGTCGCGGCGAAGATGCCGAAATCACATCCTATCTGGGCGAAACACTCGATTCCAACCTGCAGGGCAACATTATCGATCTGTGTCCGGTCGGCGCGCTGGTGTCCAAGCCTTACGCGTTCACCGCACGCCCGTGGGAACTGACCAAGACGGAAAGCATCGATGTGATGGATGCGCTCGGCTCTAACATCCGTGTGGATACCAAGGGCCGCGAAGTCATGCGTTTTCTGCCGCGCAACCATGACGGTGTGAACGAGGAATGGATTTCAGACAAATCCCGCTTTGTCTGGGACGGATTGCGCCGCCAGCGGCTGGACCGCCCCTATGTGCGCAAAAACGGCAAGCTTCAGGCGGTCACCTGGCCCGAGGCGCTTTCGGCTGCTGCGGCGGCGATGAAAGGCAAGAAACTGGCCGGTGTGGTGGGTGATCTGGCCCCGGTCGAAGCTGCCTTTGCGCTGAAACAATTGATCGAAGGGCAGGGCGGCGTTGTCGAATGCCGCACCGATGGCGCAAAACTGCCTGCGGCAAACCGCAGCGGATATGTCGGCACGGCGGCGATAGAAGACATCGACAGCGCCGAAATGATCATGCTGATTGGCACCAATCCACGGATCGAAGCCCCTGTTCTGAACGCACGAGTGCGCAAGGCATGGTCGCGCGGTGCCAATATCGGCCTGATCGGCGAAGCCGTTGATCTTACATATGAATATTCCCACATGGGCACCGATCGCGCCGCGCTGGACAAGCTGTCACAGCAACCTATCGATGCGGCCAAGGACAAGAACAGCCTTGTCATTGTGGGCATGGGCGCATTGCAGGAGGCTGACGGCGCCGCAGTGCTGGCCGCAGTGATGCAGCTTTGTGAAAACTCGCAATCCAAACTTCTGGTGCTGCACACCGCGGCGGGGCGCGTTGGCGCGCTGGACGCCGGATGCACCAATAACGGCGGAATGGACGCCGTTGCGCAGGCCGAGGTGATTTACAATCTTGGTGCGGACGAGGTTGATATCGCCGCCGGCCCCGTTGTGATCTATCAGGGCAGCCACGGGGATCGCGGGGCACATCGTGCCGATATCATTCTGCCGGGCGCGGCATATACCGAAGAACAGGGCCTGTTCGTGAACACCGAAGGACGCCCGCAACTGGCGCTGCGTGCCGGATTTGCACCGGGCGAAGCCAAGGAAAACTGGGCCATCCTGCGTGCACTCAGCGCGGAAATGGGGGCGCAGCTTCCCTATGATTCACTGGCGCAGCTGCGCAGTGCACTGGTGGGCGATGCGCCGCATCTGGCACTAATCGACGAGGTGCCGGAAAACACATGGCAGGCCGAACCCAAGGGCAAACTGGGCAAGGCGACGTTCCGCAACGCACTTGGCGATTTCTATCTGACAAACCCGATCGCCCGCGCCTCGGAACTGATGGCGGAACTGTCCGCCGGTGCCAAAGCACGCAACAGTGGAAAGATCGCGGCCGAATAATGCGGAACGGGTGGATCATATGCCCTTTGCTGATGCTGATCGCAGGCGCGGTATCCGGTTGCGAGCCGCAACGCGTGGTGGATGAAACCGCAGTGTTCGCCCCCGACTATCAGGGCGTGACGACGCAATTGTTGCAGGATGATCTGGTTAATTTTCAGGTTGCCATGACAGGGGCACGCACTGCCGAAGATGTGGCAGAATACGCGGAATGCGCTGCCGCGCAGTATACGCTGATCCGGGGATACGGATTTGCGCGTCATTTGCGCACAAATGTGCAAGAGGAGGGTGGCGTGTGGGTCGCAGATGCTGTTTACACAATCTCGCCATCACTGCCCGACGGAAGCCGGACACTCGACGCCGAAGTTGTGACGGCCCATTGTGCAGAAAACGGAATACCCACGGTGTGAGGACATATGGCTGATTTCTTTACCACGACCTATACCGGCATTGGACTGCTGATCGTTGGGCAAATCTTTCTTCTGGTGATTCCGCTGCTTCTGGCACTGGCCTTCTTGATGTATGCCGACCGCAAGATCTGGGCTGCCGTTCAAATGCGGCGCGGGCCCAACGTGGTTGGTGTGTTCGGCCTGCTGCAAAGCTTTGCCGATTTCCTGAAATACATCGTGAAAGAGGTCGTGTTCCCCGCAGGGTCCGACAAGGCCGTGTTCCTGCTGGCCCCGATGGTGTCACTGGTTATGGCGCTGATCGCGTGGGCGGTGATCCCGTTCAACGATGGCTGGGTCCTGTCGGACATCAATGTCGCCATTCTTTACGTTTTCGCGGTGTCCTCGCTTGAGGTTTACGGCGTGATCATGGGCGGGTGGGCGTCAAACTCGAAATATCCGTTCCTCGGGTCGCTTCGTTCAGCGGCGCAGATGATTTCATACGAGGTCAGCATCGGTCTGATTATCATCGGTGTGATCATTTCGACCGGCAGCATGAATTTCGGTGATATCGTGGCAGCGCAGGATGGCGGTTACGGCTTTCTCAGCTGGTATTGGCTGCCACATTTCCCGATGCTGATCCTGTTCTTCATCTCGGCGCTGGCTGAAACCAACCGCCCGCCTTTCGACCTGCCCGAGGCGGAAAGCGAACTGGTGGCCGGGTATCAGGTTGAATATTCGTCCACGCCGTTCCTGTTGTTCATGATCGGTGAACTGGTGGCCGTGGTTCTGATGTGCGCGCTGGTGTCGCTGCTGTTCCTTGGCGGTTGGCTGTCGCCGATCCCGGGACTGCAGGACGGCATTTTCTGGATGATCCTGAAAATGGGCGTCGTGTTCTTCTTCTTCTCGATGGTCAAGGCGATCACGCCACGCTACCGCTATGACCAGTTGATGCGCCTGGGCTGGAAAGTGTTCCTGCCGTTCTCGCTGTTCTGGGTTGTGTTTGTGGCGTTTGCCGCGAAATTCGAATGGTTTGGCGGCGTGTTTGCGCGTTATGCGGTCGGGGGCTAGGAATGCAGCTTGCGGACCATATCAAATCGGCGGACGCAGAAGAATTGAGTGCGCTGGCGGAATTCCTGCTGGTGCAGTTCGATGTCTTTGAGAAATCGGCTTCGCAGGATGGGTTGACGCCTGCGGCGCTGATGAATGTGCAAAAAGCCATAGGGGCATGGGCCTATATGCAAACCAATTCTGCCGACCAAGGAGATTGATGTGACACAGATCGATTATACACGTGCCGCGAAATACTTCCTGCTTCAGGATTTCTTTGTCGGGTTCAAACTGGGTTTGAAATACTTTTTCCGCCCCAAGGCGACACTGAACTATCCGCATGAAAAAGGGCCATTGTCGGCCCGTTTCCGCGGCGAACACGCGCTGCGCCGGTATCCCAACGGAGAAGAGCGCTGTATTGCGTGCAAGCTGTGCGAAGCGATCTGCCCCGCGCAGGCCATCACAATCGATGCCGAACCGCGCGAAGACGGCAGCCGGCGCACCACGCGCTATGATATCGACATGACCAAATGCATCTATTGCGGTTTTTGCCAGGAGGCCTGCCCGGTCGATGCCATTGTGGAAGGTCCGAATTTCGAGTTTGCCACCGAGACCCGTGAAGAGCTGTTCTATGACAAGGACAAGTTGCTGGAAAACGGCGACCGCTGGGAGGCAGAGATTGCCCGCAATCTGGAAATGGATGCGCCCTACCGATGACTGATGCAACAAACCCGTTCGAAGCGATGATGAAGCAGGCGCAGGAGATGGCGAAAGCGCTGAACCCTGCGCTGGAATCGTTTTCGCCCAAAGGTTTCGAAAGCCTGTGGCCGACGATGCCCAAGGAAATGATGGAAATGATGTTCGGCAACGCGGTGAACGAAGACGGGCTGGATGCGAAAACCCGCCTGCTGCTGACGCTGGCGGGCCTGACCATGCAGGGCGCACAGGCCGATGTTGCCGTGCGCCAGACTGTGCGCCACGCGCTTGAGGCGGGGGCCAAGAAACAGGAAATCGTGGAAACCATCGGCCAGATGTCGATGTTCGCGGGCTTGCCTGCGATGAACCGCGCACTGGAACTGGCGCAGGACGTGATGAAAGAGGACGACAAGAAATGACCGTGTTTGCCTTTTACCTGTTTGCGATCTGCGTGATCGCGGGCGGATTGTTCACTGTCATCAGCCGCAATCCGGTGCATTCGGTGCTGTGGCTGATCCTTGCGTTTCTGTCATCGGCCGGATTGTTCGTGCTGCTGGGGGCCGAATTTGTCGCGATGCTGCTGATCATTGTCTATGTCGGCGCGGTTGCGGTGCTGTTCCTGTTTGTCGTGATGATGCTGGATATCGATTTTGCCGAGTTGAAGGCCGAAATGGCGCGCTATATGCCGCTGGCCCTGCTGATCGGTGTGATCCTGTTGATGCAGTTCGGCATCGCTTTTGGTGTCTGGGAAACCAGCGCAGCGGCAGACAGCATGCGCGCGCAGGTGGCCCCGGTGGACCGGCACAATACCGAAGCGCTGGGGATGATCCTTTATGACCAGTATTTTCTGCTGTTCCAGCTGGCAGGGCTGATCCTGCTGGTGGCGATGATCGGGGCGATCGTGCTGACGCTGCGCCACCGTGTGGATGTGAAACGGCAGGATGTGATTGCGCAGATGATGCGTGATCCGGCCAAGGCAATGGAACTGAAAGACGTAAAGCCGGGCCAGGGACTATAAGCGTTTTCTGCACGCAGGAAACGAAACGGGGTTCATCAAGAACCTCGGCAACAAAAAAGAACGTGGGACGAAACGATGATCGGACTTGAACATTACCTGATTGTGGCGGCGACGCTGTTTGTGATCGGCATTTTCGGGCTTTTCCTGAACCGCAAGAACGTGATCATCCTGCTGATGAGCATCGAACTGATGCTGCTGGCCGTGAATATCAATCTGGTCGCATTCTCGAGCTTTCTGGGTGATCTGGTCGGGCAGGTGTTTACCCTGTTTGTCCTGACGGTCGCCGCAGCAGAAGCAGCGATCGGTCTGGCCATTCTGGTCTGTTTCTTCCGCAACCGTGGGACAATCGCGGTTGAAGATGTCAACGTGATGAAGGGCTAAGAGACCAATGGAAACCATCATCCTCTTTGCCCCGCTGGTGGGCAGCCTGATCTGCGGGTTCGGCTGGAAGTTCATCGGTGAAACGGCTGCCCTTTGGGTCTCGACCGGATTGCTGTTCCTGTCCGCGCTGCTCAGCTGGATTGTGTTCCTCGGCTTTGACGGCGTGACCGAACAGATCCAGATCCTGCGCTGGATCGAAAGTGGAACACTTAGCACCGACTGGGCGATCCGGATGGACCGGCTGACCGCGATCATGCTGATCGTGATCACCACAGTGTCCGCACTGGTGCACCTTTATTCCTTTGGCTACATGGACAATGATCCGCAATGGCGCGAAGGCGAAACCTATAAACCGCGTTTCTTTGCCTATCTGTCGTTCTTTACCTTTGCGATGCTGATGCTGGTCACAGCCGACAACCTCGTGCAGATGTTCTTTGGCTGGGAAGGTGTGGGCGTTGCTTCGTACCTGCTGATCGGGTTCTACTATCGCAAACCCAGCGCCAATGCCGCCGCGATCAAGGCGTTTGTCGTCAACCGGGTCGGCGATTTCGGTTTTGCATTGGGCATATTCGCGCTGTTTTACCTGACAGACAGCATCCGGTTCGACGATGTATTTGCCGCTGTGCCGGAACTTGCAGAAACGCAACTGGCGTTTTTGTGGGGGGAATGGAATGCAGCCAACCTGATTGCTGTTCTTCTGTTCATCGGGGCAATGGGTAAATCTGCACAGCTGTTTTTGCACACTTGGTTGCCGGACGCGATGGAAGGCCCGACACCGGTGTCGGCGCTGATCCACGCGGCAACCATGGTGACGGCGGGGGTTTTCCTTGTGTGCCGGATGTCGCCGCTGATGGAGTTTGCACCAGCCGCCATGGCGTTTGTTACCGTAATCGGTGCCACCACAGCGTTTTTCGCGGCGACAGTGGGTCTGGTCCAGACCGATATCAAGCGCGTCATCGCCTATTCGACCTGTTCGCAACTGGGCTATATGTTCGTGGCCGCCGGTGTTGGCATGTATTCGGCTGCGATGTTCCACCTGCTGACGCACGCGTTTTTCAAGGCGCTGCTGTTCCTTGGGGCCGGTTCGGTGATCCACGCGATGCACCACGAACAGGACATGACCAATTATGGCGGGTTGCGTAAGAAGATACCCTACACCTACTGGGCGATGATGATCGGCACGCTGGCGATTACCGGCGTCGGCATCCCGCTGACCTATATCGGCTTTGCCGGGTTTCTGTCCAAGGACGCGATCATCGAAAGCGCCTATGCGGGCGGGTCCGGCTATGGGTTCTGGCTGCTGGTCGTGGCTGCTGCCATGACAAGTTTTTACAGCTGGCGCCTGATGTTCCTGACGTTTTTCGGCACCCCGCGCGGCGACAAGCACACGCACGAGCATGCCCATGAATCGCCCAAGGTCATGCTGATCCCGCTGGGTGTTCTGAGTGTTGGTGCGGTGCTGGCCGGCATGGTCTGGCATTCAAGCTTTTTTGGCCACACCGACGAAGTGGCAAAGTTCTACGGCATCCCCTACGAGGAAGCGGGCGTGCATGGCGATGATGCCGCCCATGGCGAAGCTGCGAGCGATACGGACACCGACCATAGCGGGGCTGCGGCGACGGCAGAAGGTGCAGACCACGGCGACGCCAAAGAACATCACTATGCTTTTGCCGGCAATCCGGGCGATGGCGCACTTTACTTTGGCAAGGACAACACCGTGCTGGATGATGCCCATAATGTGCCAAAATGGGTCAAGGTAAGCCCGTTTGTCGCGATGCTGGGCGGTTTGATCATGGCGTTGTGGTTTTACATCTGGAACCCAAGCCTGCCCGCGCGTCTGGCCGAAAACCAGCGCCCGCTCTACCTGTTCTTCAAGAACAAATGGTATTTTGACGAACTTTATGACGTGATCTTTGTCGGTCCGGCCAAAGCCATTGGGCGGTTCCTGTGGAAACGCGGCGACGGCAATGTGATTGACGGCAGCCTGAATGGCGTGGCGATGGGAATTGTTCCGTTCTTCACCCGCCTCGCGGGCCGGTTTCAGTCGGGTTACATCTTTACCTACGCATTCGCGATGGTGATCGGAATTGTTCTTCTGGTCACTTGGATGTCTCTGGGCGGGGGAGCAAACTAATGGACAACCTGCTGACGATTGTAACGTTCATTCCGGCCATTGCGGCGCTTATCCTGCTGGTCTTTTTGCGCGGCGATGACGAGGCCGCCAACCGCAATGCCAAATGGCTTGCGCTGATTGCGACATCGGCCACCTTTATCGTGTCCCTGTTCATTCTGGCAGAGTTTGATCCGAACGACACCGGGTTCCAGTTTGTCGAACAGGGCGAATGGCTGCTGGGCCTGCAATACAAGATGGGTGTTGATGGCATTTCGGTTCTGTTTGTGATGCTGACCACATTCATGATGCCGCTGACAATCGCGGCCTCCTGGAATGTGGAAACCCGCGTCAAGGAATACATGATCGCGTTCCTGTTGCTGGAAACACTGATGCTGGGCGTTTTCATGGCGCTGGATCTGGTGCTGTTCTACTTGTTCTTCGAGGCCGGATTGATCCCGATGTTCCTGATCATCGGCATATGGGGCGGCAAGGAGCGGATTTACGCCAGCTTCAAATTCTTTCTATATACCTTCCTTGGATCGGTTCTGATGTTGGTGGCAATGGTTGGCATGTTTGCTGATGCAGGCACCACTGACATTGAAAAACTGCTGGTTCACCAGTTTGCCTTTGGCGATATCGATGTGCTGGGTGTGCATGTTGTCGGCGGAATGCAAACGCTGCTGTTCCTGGCCTTCTTTGCCAGCTTTGCGGTGAAAATGCCTATGTGGCCGGTGCATACATGGTTGCCCGATGCGCACGTTCAGGCCCCGACTGCGGGGTCTGTGGTTCTGGCCGCGATCCTGTTGAAAATGGGCGGGTACGGGTTCTTGCGCTTCAGCCTGCCGATGTTCCCTGTCGGCTCTGAAGTGCTGACGCCTCTGGTTCTGTGGATGAGCGCGATTGCGATTGTCTATACGTCGCTGGTGGCACTGGTGCAGGACGATATGAAAAAGCTGATCGCCTATTCATCCGTGGCGCATATGGGCTTTGTCACCATGGGGATTTTCGCCGCCAACCAGCAGGGCGTGGACGGTGCAATTTTCCAGATGATCAGCCACGGCTTCATTTCGGGCGCGTTGTTCCTGTGCGTCGGCGTGATCTATGACCGCATGCACACCCGCGAGATCGAGGCCTATGGCGGTCTGGTGAACCGGATGCCGGCCTATGCGCTGATCTTCATGCTGTTCACCATGGCCAATGTCGGCCTTCCGGGTACGTCCGGTTTCGTCGGTGAATTCCTGACGCTGATGGGGATATTCCAGGTCAACACGTGGGTGGCGGCTGTTGCCACATCCGGTGTGATCTTTTCGGCGGCCTATGCGCTGTGGCTTTATCGCCGTGTGGTGTTTGGAGATCTGATCAAGGAAAGCCTGAAGTCGATCACGGATATGACCCGCCGCGAAAAGGCGATATTCGCGCCGCTTGTGGTGATGACGATCCTGCTGGGGGTCTATCCCGCGCTGGTGCTTGATATCATCGGCCCCTCGGTCGAGGCGCTGGTTTCCAATTATGACACGGCCCTGGCCGCGGCGGATGCCGCCAGCCAGATCGCGTCGAACTAGAAAAAGAAAAGGCCCGGGCCATGCTTGTTGCTGATCTGAACGTTATCCTGCCGGAAATGATGCTGGCCGTGTACGCGATGCTGGCGTTGTTGGGGGCCGTTTATACCTCCAAGGACGGTGCCGCCCCGCTTCTGGTCTGGGCGACAGCGGCCCTGATGGTTGGTCTGGCCTTGTGGATCGGCATGACGGGCGAGGGCACGCAAGTGGCCTTTAACGGCATGTTCATCGAAGACAGCTTCGCGCGGTTTGCCAAGGTGACGATCCTGCTATCCGCCGCCGCCGTTCTGGTGATGAGCGAGGAATACATGCAGCGCCGCGGCCTGCTGCGGTTTGAATATCCGCTGCTGGTGGCGCTGAGTGCCGTGGGCATGATGATGATGGTCAGCGCGGGCGATCTGATGGCGCTGTACATGGGATTGGAACTGCAATCTCTGGCGCTTTACGTGGTCGCGTCTTTGCGCCGCGACTCGGTCAAATCAACCGAGGCGGGATTGAAATATTTTGTTCTGGGCGCGTTGTCTTCGGGGCTGCTGCTTTATGGTGCATCGCTGGTTTACGGTTATGCAGGCACAACCCTGTTCAGCGGTATCATCCAGACGGCAGTTCATGGCGAAGTGTCGCTGGGCCTGTTGTTCGGGCTGGTCTTCCTGATTTCCGGCATGGCGTTCAAGGTGTCGGCGGTGCCGTTTCACATGTGGACACCTGATGTCTACGAAGGATCGCCCACGCCGGTGACCGCATTTTTTGCCACCGCGCCCAAGGTGGCGGCGATGGGCCTGTTCGCGCGCGTGATGCATGATGCCTTTGGCGGCGCAGTTTCGGACTGGAGCCAGATCATCGCGCTGCTGTCCGTCCTGTCGATGTTTCTGGGCGCCTTTGCCGCGATCGGGCAGACCAACATCAAACGGCTGATGGCTTATTCTTCGATCGCGCATATGGGCTATGCCCTGATGGGTCTTGCTGCGGGTACGGCTTTTGGGGTGCAGGCGCTGCTGATCTACATGGCGATCTATGTAACGATGAATGTCGGCACATTCGCGTTTATCCTGATGATGCAGAAAGACGGCGCGCCGGTCACGGATATTTCCGCGCTCAACATGTACTCCAAACGTGAACCGGGCAAGGCGCTGGCCTTGCTGATTCTGCTGTTCAGCCTTGCGGGTGTGCCACCGATGCTGGGCTTTTTCGGCAAGCTTTATGTGTTGCGCGCCGCGGTCGAGGCGGATCTGGTCTGGCTGGCGATTGCCGGTGTGGTCGCATCGGTCATCGGTGCATTCTATTATCTGCGCATCGTCTTCTACATGTATTTCGGAGAGGACCGTGCCGACGAGCTGGACAGCGGATCCACCCCCGTTTTGTGGGGTTTCCTGATCGCGTCAGCCGCAATCATGCTGCTGGGCATCGTCAATATGTTCGGCGTCGAAGGTGCGGCGGCGGCAGCGGCGGCATCGCTTGTCAACTAAACAACCTGTCTGGCCTGTGGGTTACGGGTTACACCGGCTGGCCGAGATCGACAGCACGCTGGACGAGGCGGCCCGCATTGCACCGGGCCTGACAGGCCCTACATGGATTTTGGCCGATCGCCAGACGGCGGCGCGGGGGCGGCGGGGGCGCGCATGGGTCAACCCAAAGGGAAACCTGGCCGCGACACTGGTCATGCGCCCCAAAGGCCCTGTGGATCAGATTGCCTTGCGCTCGTTCGTGGCGGCGCTGGCGCTGTTTGATGCGGTTGCAACCTCGACCGGGCGCGCGCAGGGGCTGGCGCTGAAATGGCCCAATGATGTTCTGCTGAACGGTGGCAAGCTGGCCGGTATCCTGTTGGAAAGCGCAGGGCAGGGTGGGCAGGCCGCCTATCTGGCCATCGGTATCGGGGTCAACCTGATCGCAGCCCCTGATGGCGATGCGGTCGAACCCCACGCTGTGCGCCCCGTGTCGCTGCTTTCTGAAACCGGGGTCGCAATCGAGGCCGAAGATTTTCTGACCATTTTGGCATCGTCCTATGCAGCCTATGAAACACAGTTTGACACCTACGGGTTCGAACCGATCCGCGCCGCATGGCTGAACCGTGCCGCGCGTCTGGGCGAGGTGATCACCGCGCGCACGGCGTCCAGTGAAACCACGGGCACCTTTGAAACGGTGGACGGGCGGGGTAACCTTGTTCTGCGTACGGCAACGGGGCCGGTATCCATCCCCGCTGCCGATATCTATTTCTGAAAGGGGGGCGCTGCGATGCTTCTGGCGATTGACTGCGGCAACACCAACACGGTTTTTTCCATTTGGGACGGGCAGGCGTTTATCGGCACATGGCGCGCCTCGACCGAATGGCAGCGCACGGCGGATCAGTATTATGTCTGGCTTAGCACGTTGATGAAATTGCAAAACATTGACGTGCCGATCACCGACATGATCATTTCGTCGACGGTGCCGCGGGTTGTGTTCAACCTGCGGGTTCTGGCCGATCGCTATTTCAATACGCGCCCGCTGGTGGTGGGCAAGCCCGAATGCCTGCTGCCTGTCGATGTGCGGGTCGACGAAGGCACACAGGTCGGCCCCGACCGTCTGGTCAATACGGTAGCGGGGTTTGATCTTTATGGCGGCGATCTGATCATGGTGGATTTCGGCACCGCGACAACCTTTGATGTGGTTGATACAGATGGCGCCTATGTGGGCGGAGTTATTGCGCCGGGCGTGAACCTGAGCCTTGAGGCTTTGCATCTGGCGGCGGCCGCCTTGCCGCATGTAGACATCACAAAGCCGCAAAACGTGGTGGGCACCAATACTGTTGCCTGTATGCAATCCGGGGTTTTTTGGGGTTACGTCGGACTGGTTCGTGAGATATGTGCCCGCATTAAGGCGGAACGTGCCCGCGAAATGCGCGTGATCTCAACAGGCGGTCTGGCCCCGCTGTTTCAGCAGACAGAAGCGTTGTTCGACGACTTTCAGGATGATCTGACCATGCACGGCCTGACCGTTATACATAAGTATAACAAGGATAATTCTTAAAATATGAGCAATGAACGTTTGATTTACCTTCCCCTTGGCGGGGCGGGTGAAATTGGTATGAACGCCTATGTGTACGGCTATGGAAAACCTGGCAAGGAACGCCTGATTCTGGTCGATCTGGGTGTTACATTCCCCGATATGGATGGCACGCCGGGGGTTGATCTGATCCTGCCCGACATGACCTGGCTGAAACAGAATGCCGACCGGCTTGATGCGATATTCATCACCCATGCCCACGAGGACCATGTTGGCGCGGTGCCGCATTTCTATGCCGATCTGAAAGCGCCGATATATGCGCGCCCGTTCACGGCCAATATCGCACGCGCCAAACTGGAAGATAACGGCCATCCTGCCGAAGCTGTTAGTGTTGTTTCCCAATGGCCTCAGCAAACCGTGGCGGGGCCTTTTTCTGTCGGCTTTCTGCCAATCTCGCATTCGATCCCCGAATCTTCAGCTCTTGTGATCGACAGCCCGGACGGGCGGGTGATTCACACCGGTGATTTCAAGCTGGATAAAACACCTATTGTCGGCGAACCGTTTGATCCCGAGCTATGGGCCGAGGTGGCCAAACCGGGTGTCAAAGCGTTAGTCTGCGACAGTACAAACGTATTTTCGCGCCATGCTGGCCGGTCCGAAGTGTCGGTTGGCCCCGAGATCGAAGCGCTGGTCAGTGCGGCCAATGGCATGGTGGTCGCCACGACATTTGCATCCAACGTGGCCCGTGTCAAAACGCTGGCCGAGGCGGGCGACCGTGCCGGGCGTTCGATCGTGCTGCTGGGGCGGGCGATGAAACGTATGGTGGAAGCGGCCATTGAAACCGGTGTGCTGACAGGGTTTCCCCGTGTCGTCAGCCCCGAAGATGCCAAAGGCATTCCGCGTGAAAACCTGATGCTGCTGGTAACAGGCAGCCAGGGCGAACGGCGCGCCGCCAGCGCCCAGCTTGCGCGCGGAACCTATCAGGGGTTCGAGATGAAAGACGGTGATCTGTTCCTGTTTTCATCCAAAACCATTCCCGGCAACGAACGCGGCGTCATTCGGATTGTGAACGCGTATTCCGAAATTGGTGTGGATGTGGTGGATGAAAGCTCGGGCGGGCATTACCACGTGTCCGGTCACGCAAATCGCCCCGATCTCGAAACGATGCACGATCTGGTCAAGCCGCAGATGCTGATCCCGATGCACGGGGAACACCGCCATTTGCGCGAACATGTCAAACTGGCCGCCAGCAAGGGGCTGCAGGGGGTCGTGGCCGTGAACGGTATGATGATCGACCTGAGTGGCAATGCCCCGACGGTGGCGGAATACATCGAAACAGGACGTACCTATCTGGATGGGACGGTTCAGATCGGCGCGCTGGACGGGGTTGTGCGCAACCGGATCCGGATGGCGCTGAACGGCCATGTGATCGTGACGGTGATCATCGATGATGAAAACGAACCATTGGGCGATGCATGGTGTGAAACCATGGGGTTGGCAGAGGTTGGGCACAGCCGTGCGCCGCTGGTCGACGTGCTGGAAGAAGACCTGAGCCAGTTTCTGAATCGCGCGAATGAAAAAACGCTGTCGGATGACGCCAAACTGGAAGAGGCGTTACGTCGTATAGTGCGTCAAAGCACGCAGAACGAAATCGGCAAAAAGCCGGAAGTGACCGTGGTGGTCAGCAGGCTTAGTTAAGCGAAACAGGGTTTTCCATTGGAAAACCCTGTTATTGTCCGGTTCGGAATTTTGTCTGTTCGCGCCTGTTGATCAGGACGTTTCGCTTTCGGTGCGCTCTTCAAAGCTCATCGCGATAAAGCCGGGCATATGATCGCCCAGTCCGACGGGGCTGTTGCCGCTGTCACGATTGCCGGAACTGCGGCTGCGCCCGCCTCTGGTATTGCGGTTTTGCTTGTCCTGATCGCCTGATTGATCCTGCTTTTGCGGGGCTGTTTCAGCCTTGTCCGGTGCCGGCTTTTGATCGGGCGTTGTATCGGTCTTGGCCGGTTTGCGCGACCGGGTGCGTTTCTTGGGCCCTGTCGACTCGCCTTCGCCTTTTGGCTCGGCCGTATCCGCCTGTGGGGCAGGAGCATTGGTGCCGCGCGGATCAGCCAGACGCGGTATTTCCTTTTGCACAAGCCGTTCAATATCCGCGAGGTTCTTTTCGTCCCGCGGGATGCAGATCATCACAGCCTTGCCATCGCGACCGGCACGGCCAGTTCGGCCGATCCGGTGCACGTAATCTTCGGCATGGCTGGGCACGTCGAAATTGAAAACGTGACTGACGGCTGGCACGTCAAGGCCGCGTGCGGCCACATCGGATGCAACCAGAAACCGCAATGTACCCGCGCGAAACCCATCCAAAGTGCGGGTCCGCTGCGACTGATCCAGATCACCGTGGATCGGGGCCGCGTCATAGCCGTGTTTTGCCAGCGATTTTGATACGATATCCACATCGGTTTTGCGATTGCAGAAGATGATCGCGTTTGTGCATTTGTCGCCTTCGGCATCAATCAGCGCACGCAGGGCATCGCGCTTCTCGCTCGGCTCGCGATCCTTGCGGCTGCCTTTGAACATCAGAACCCCCTGTTTGATGTTTTCGCCGGTTGTCGCCTGACGCGCCACTTCTACGCGGGCAGGGGCCGACAGGAAGGTGTTTGTGATCCGTTCGATCTCGGGCGCCATGGTGGCGCTGAAAAACAGGGTTTGGCGGGTAAACGGCGTCAGGCTGAAAATACGTTCGATATCGGGGATGAACCCCATGTCCAGCATTCTGTCGGCTTCGTCCACAACCATGATCTGAACGCCGGTCAGCAACAGCTTGCCCCGTTCGAAATGATCCAGCAGGCGGCCCGGTGTGGCAATCAGAACGTCGACGCCCCGATCAATCAGCATATCCTGTTCCTTGAAGGACACGCCGCCGATCAGCAGCGCCTTGGTCAACTTCAAGTGTTTTGTGTAAGTGTCGAAGTTTTCGGCAACTTGTGCCGCCAACTCTCGGGTCGGGCACAGCACCAAAGATCTTGGCATACGCGCCCGTGCACGGCCCCGTGCCAGAAGGGTAATCATCGGCAGCACAAAGCTTGCCGTCTTGCCGGTGCCGGTCTGGGCGATGCCCAATACATCCCGGCCTTCCAGCGCTGCGGGAATTGCGCCCGCCTGAATCGGTGTCGGGGTTTCATACCCGGCTTCGTCAATGGCTTTTAAAACCTTGGGATTCAGGTTTAGATCAGAAAATTTTGTCATATGTATCCGCAAGTTGCGGACACAACCTGGCCCGCGCATCTGGTTCGAACCGGACCCGTATGGCCCTGTGGCTATTCACATTTCTGGTTCTTGCTGCAGCGCTTAGCAAATACCCGGGGCCGGGTCAAACAGATGCGGTGATTTCGCGTGATTATGCCGATAATCGAAACGATGGATCAGGTTCCAGGAAACAATGCGCGGCGTTTGCGGTCCAGATTCAGATCATGGCTGCGCAAGACACCCTGCGCCTGCAAACGCTGCCGCAGATCGGGTGTGTCCTGCGCCACCTCTGCAAAGAACCTGCGCAAGGCATCTGTTCCGCCCTTGCGGTCCAGTTGCAGCAAAAAGTGATGCAGGTTTACGCCGTTTTCGCCTGCCGCCGCGGCCAATTCGGCGCGATACGCGCCTTTTTCAAGGCGATATTGATAGGATTCGATCCAATGTTGCCATGTCCGGGCGTGAAAATGGCACAGATCGACCTGCGGCAATTCGGTTTGCCCCGGATTCATCACGTCGCCTTGAAACATGTTGTGGATTTTGTAGGTCACGTTGTCCAACCCGGTGCGCACAAAAAGCTTGCCCGCCACATGGCTCAGAAAACCACCCTTCAGGTAGGTGCCGTAGGTCGGATAGATTTCATCGACGATGCGGGCGCGGTGCGGGCCGCTGGGAATGAACCCTTTGAATGCAGTGCCATCTCCGTCTGCCAGCACTTCGACCGGGCGGATGCGGGCGCACAGGATGTCGGGGGGCAATGCGGCCAGTATCTGCGCAATATCGCCGGATGGGCTAAGGAACTCGTCAACATCGATATGGGTCAGCCAGTCCACCTCGGGTTTTCTTGCATAAGCATGGGTGGCGTTCCGGCTTTGGCGCACCTGATGCTTGATCGGGCGTTTGCCACCCTGTCTTGCCCAGAACGCTGCATCGCAGGTGGCGACACGAACTTTCGGATGTGATTTCAAAAGGGTAAACGCCTCTTCTGATGCTTCATCCAGATAAATGTACAGCCGGTGGGCCCCCTGATCCAGATGATAGGCGGCAAAGTTCAGAACATCCCTGACCGGTGCTTTGATGGTTGCGACAAGGCCCCAATGTGTCATGTGCTTTCCCCGGTCTGCATCGGGCGCCCGGCCCGTAGACTTCACCGCAGCCTAGCACAAGTGGCCTGATCCGAAAGCCGATGCGTGCGGGACTGACCTTGCTTGTGACGTGGTCGACTCAGGCCATCATTGTCTTTGTCGCGGTCAGTTGCACATCGGGAAAATCCCGTTCCACGCGATCAATATCCCATTGCAGCCGTGTCAGATACACAATGTCACCATCGTGATCGTGTGCGATGTGCTGCTTGTTGGATTGAACAAATTTATCAACGGCTTGCCGCGTTCCGCTGACCCAGCGGGCGCTGGTGAACTGGCTTTGATCAAAGCGCACAGGCAGGCCGTATTCCAGTTCGATCCGGCTGGCCAGAACTTCGAACTGCAATTGCCCGACGACCCCGACAATAAAGCCGGAGCCAAAGCTGGGCTTGAAAACCTTGGCGGCGCCTTCTTCGGCAAATTGCATCAGCGCCTTTTCAAGATGTTTGGCCTTCATCGGGTCGCCTGCGCGACAGGATTGAAGCAGTTCGGGTGCGAATGACGGGATGCCGCTGACCCGCAGCGCCTCGCCCTCGGTCAACGTGTCGCCGATACGCAACTGGCCGTGGTTGGGAATGCCGATGATATCACCTGCCCACGCTTCATCCGCAAGCTCCCGATCCGAGGCGAGAAACAGAACCGGGTTGGTGATCGCCATCGGTTTCTTTGTTCTGACATGGGTCAGTTTCATACCGCGTTTGAAATGCCCCGAGGCCATGCGGACAAAGGCCACGCGATCACGGTGCTTGGGATCCATGTTCGCCTGAACTTTGAAGACAAAGCCGGAAACCTTTGTTTCTTCTGGTAAAATACTGCGCGGTTCGGCCGATTGTATCTGGGGCTGCGGGCCGTATTTCCCGATCCCTTCCATCAGTTCACGCACGCCAAACGAATTGATCGCAGAGCCGAACCAGATCGGGGTCAATGTGCCTTCCTGAAAGGCCTTGGGATCCAAAGGCGGCATCAACTCGCGCACCATTTCAAGATCTTCAAGCAGCTTGGCCAGCAGCGCGGGGGGGACATGCTGGGCCAGTTTCGGATCATACAGCCCGTTTATTTCGACGGTTTCCGCCACCTTGTTGCGGTCCGCGCGGTCCATCAGTTCAAGCCGGTCACGCAGCAGGTCGTAGCATCCGATAAAATCGCGGCCCAGGCCGATAGGCCAGCTGGCCGGTGTCACGTCAATTGCCAGATTTTCCTGGATCTCGTCGATGATATCAAAGACATCGCGGCTTTCGCGGTCCATCTTGTTACAGAATGTCAGGATCGGCAGATCGCGCAGGCGGCAAACCTCGAACAGTTTCTGGGTCTGGCTTTCCACGCCCTTGGCGCCATCAATCACCATCACGGCGGCATCGACCGCCGTCAGCGTGCGATAGGTATCTTCGGAAAAGTCAGAGTGGCCGGGCGTATCAACAAGATTAAAGCGGAACTCTTTGAAATCAAAAGACATTGCAGATGCGGAAACGGAAATGCCGCGATCCTTTTCCATCTGCATGAAGTCGGATCGGGTGCGCCGTGCTTCGCCTTTGGCACGGACCTGTCCGGCCATCTGGATCGCGCCGCCAAACAGCAGAAACTTTTCAGTCAACGTGGTTTTCCCCGCGTCGGGATGCGAGATTATCGCAAAGGTCCGGCGGCGGGCAATTTCGGCAGGCAATTCAGGGCGGTTTGAAAGGGTGTCCAACATAACCGCGCATATAGGCAGACCGCGCAGCAAGCGCAAGAAAATCAGTGTTGTGATGGCATTTGACTTCGCCCGGTCCTGCGCGGGTCAGCTGGACGAGGAGCGGCGCAGGATTTCTGCGGCGTTGCGGCCTTCCAGCAAGGCGCGTGCCACGTCAAGCCCGCGATGCGGGCGGTCTGTGTGGCCGGGAATGGTTTGGCCCAGCTTTTCGCTCAGATCCTTGGGCAATGCCGGACGGGTCAGGGAATCGATCAACATGGATTCTGCGGCAATGCCTTCGGCATAGATGATCTGGTGGCGGTCGAATAACAGCTGGAAATAGTCGACGAAGCCGCCGTTCTGAACCTGGATTGTTGTTCCGTTGACCAGATGTCGCGCTTTCACCAGAACCTCGGGCCGGCCTGTTCCCAGTGCATCGGTCCGTTGATACACAAACAGGCGGTGATCAGGGCTGACGATCAAATCTCGTTCGTTATTAAGGGTTTGCGCCATGATCTTGATAGGTGCAAAAGCCCCGACCGCGCGCACCGTGTTCTGCCCGATCCAGCGAATTTTCTGCGCGCCATCATCGCGGGTCAGTACGCGATCACCCGGCCTGAGATTCTGGACCGGCACCTGTTCACCCGATGCCATGGTAATATGCGTTCCACGCGTAAAGGACACACAAGCGACCTGCGCGAATTTCGTGCGGGCCAGATTGATATCGATCCCGACAACAGCATAAAGGGTGGTCGGTTCCATCGGGGCCAGCGGCAGCAGGTACACCTCGTTCAACTTGCCCTTTTTGTTGGCTTCGACCAGAACAATTGCCTCTGTCGTTGTCCCGTCAGGCGACATCAGCGTCAGTGCGCAATCCAGATGCAGGGGATGCCCCGGTTTGCCGGCCTCTGATCCGGGGCCGACACTGTATCTGCCGTTATCGACCGACTGGATGGTCAAGCGGGTCAGTGTGGCGTCCGGTTCCAGCGCGTAGCAATCATCCAGCATGATTTCTTCGGCAATCGCCAGCCCATCGCCCAGATTGGCACCGTTCCGCACGCAAAACTGGTCACCGCGATAGACGCGCAGCGCATGTTCCGGACTGTCAAAATCCAAGGGTGGCATGTTTGGTGTTGCCTTGTCAGCATTTGGTGAAAACCGTCTGAACACAAGAATGTGTCAGCATGTGGCCGATGTATCGGTGTTTTGCTGGCAATGGGGCATGACGTGGTGTTACCCAAGGGGAAATTTCACCAAGGGAGATCACTTATGGATTTGGGTATAGCAGGCAAGCGCGCCATCATCTGCGCGTCTAGCAAGGGATTGGGTCTGGGCTGTGCCGAGGCGTTGGCCGCGGCTGGTGTGCATCTGGTGATGAATGCGCGCGGGGCGGACGCCTTGGAACTTTCAGCAGCGGCGATACGCGCCGAACACGACGTCGAAGTCACTTCCGTTGCGGCGGATATCACGACAGAGCAGGGGCGTGCCGCGGTTCTGGAGGCAGCCGGTGATGTCGACATTCTGGTGACAAATGCGGGCGGTCCACCGCCGGGCATGTGGCATGACTGGGATCGTGATGATTTCATCAAGGCGCTCGACGCCAACATGCTGGCCCCGATTGCGATGATGACCGCACTGTTGCCGCCCATGATGGATCGCGGGTGGGGCCGTGTGGTTAACATCACGTCGCAGTCGGTGAAGGCTCCGATCGGGGTTCTGGGCCTGTCCAACGCGGCGCGCACGGGTCTGACGGGCTATGTGGCGGGCACATCGCGCCAGGTGGCCGGCAAGGGCGTCAACATCAACAACCTGTTGCCGGGCATCCACGCCACAGACAGGGCGGACGCGCTGGATGGTGGTGTGGTCAAGGCGCGCGGTATCACGCTGGATCAGGCGCGCAGTGAACGGGCGGCAAGCATTCCGGCAGGTCGCTATGGCACGCGGCAGGAATTTGGCGCGGCCTGCGCGTTTCTGTGTTCGCAGCATGCGGGGTTCATTGTCGGGCAAAACATCCTGCTGGACGGCGGGGCTACGAACGCAACGATCTGATGGCACAGTTTTCGCTGAAAGATCATCTGTTTAACGCCGAGTCTTTACGCGACTTTGCGAATGAAATGTCGACCGGAATTCCCGGATTCGACGCGGATGCCTATCATCGTGACACACTGGCCGGATTTGGGGATCGTGCGTTGCTGGAGCGGCTGGACTGGATGGCCGATTGTCTGGAGCCGTACCTGCCCAAGGATTTCAACGAAATGGCATCGCAGTTGGAAGCCGCGATGCCTCCACCGCTGGATCCGCAGCGCACGGATGATGATTTCGGGCGCTTCATTCATGCGGTTCCGGGCATCCTTGCCGTGCGCCACGGGCTGGAACATCATCGCGACCGGGCGCTTGATCTGCTTCATGCCGCAACACAGCGGTTTTCGATGGAGTTCTATATTCGCCCGTTCCTGAATGTGTGGCCAGAAGAAACCCTGCGCCGTTTGGCGGTTTGGGCGCGCGATGATAATTATCATGTCCGCCGGCTGGTATCAGAGGGCACGCGGCCCAAACTTCCCTGGGCCAAGGCGGTTTCGATCGAACCTGATAAAGTTCTCCCACTGCTGGACATCCTGCATGCTGACAACACAAGATACGTGACAAGATCGGTTTCCAACCATCTGAATGATATAGCTAAAACTGATTCAGATCTGGTGATGGACAGGCTGGAAAAATGGGCCGGCGACAGGCGGCAAGACCAGACGGAACTGGCTTGGATGACGCGGCACGCCTTGCGGGTTCTGATCAAACAGGGAAATGCCCGCGCCCTGGGCGTGATGGGTTTTGACCCGCAGGCACAGGTTGATGTCGTGCTGCATCTGGAAGACGCGTGTGTCCATGTGGGTGATAATTTGACATTTGATGTGACAATTGCCGCCCGAAACGAGGCGCCGGTTCTGATAGATTACGTCATCCGGTTCCTGAAAAGTTCGGGGCAGCACGCGCCGAAAGTGTTCAAGCTGAAGCAGGCCGTTGTGCAGCCCGGACAGCCGCTGACTTTTCGCAAGAACCACAGGTTCAAAGGCGATGCGACAACGTTCCGGCTGTATCCCGGGACGCATTATATCGGCGTGCAGGTTAACGGTATCCTGACACAGGAAGCGGCGTTCACGCTGTTGCCGCCCGCGTGACGGTAAGCTGTGGCGATCAATTGCACCTTGGGGCGCAGCACAGGCTTGCGGGCCGGAAATCGGGCTGATAGGGACATATTCCAAATCCGATGGTTTTGATCGGATATCCAAGAGGCCGCTTTGACCCCCCCGCATCCCCGCCTTGAAATACGCAACATTGTCCGCCGGTTTGATGGCCGTTCGGTCGTGGATGACGTGTCTTTAAAGATCATGCCGGGGCAGGTGACCTGCCTTCTCGGGCCGTCGGGTTGCGGGAAATCCACAACCCTGCGGATCATTGCAGGCGTTGAAATGCAGGACAGCGGCGAAATTTACGTCGATGGCAACCTGATTTGTGACACGGTGTATCGCGTTCCGCCCGAACGGCGCGAAATCGGGCTGATGTTTCAGGACTTTGCGCTGTTCCCGCATCTGAGTGTGGCAGGCAATGTCGGGTTTGGCCTGTCCGGTACGAAAGAGGAAAAGCGCGCCCGTGTGGCGGAACTGCTGGATAAGGTCGATCTGCTGCGGTTCATTGACGGGTTTCCGCACCAGTTGTCGGGCGGGGAACAGCAGCGGGTTGCACTGGCGCGGGCGCTGGCGCCACGGCCGCGGGTGATGCTGATGGATGAACCGTTTTCCGGCCTGGACAACCGACTGCGGGATGGCATTCGCGATGAAACGCTAAGCCTGTTGAAAAATGAAGATACCGCCGTTCTTCTGGTCACGCACGAGCCGGAAGAGGCGATGCGCATGGCGGATGAGATTGCTTTGATGCGCGATGGCAAGGTGGTGCAACAGGGCGCGCCCTATAACGTCTATACCCGTCCGGTAGATCGCCAATCTGTTTCTTTTTTCAGCGATGCCAATGTGTTGCGCGCCACGGTTAATGGAGCGTTGGCGCAGACGGTGTTCGGACGGTTTCTGGCACCGGGCGTGCCGGACGGAACCGAGGTTGATATTGTTTTCCGCCCACAGCACCTGAGCATTGATTTTGACCGTGCGGGCAAAGGCCCGTTGCCAACCCCGACGCAAGGTGTCGCCGCACGCGCAACCGTCGAACGGGCAAGGTTTCTGGGGCATGAATCGCTGGTCGAGTTTCGTCTGGAACATGACGATACGCTTTTGCGTGCCACTGTGCCGAACGTTTTCCTGCCTGCCGAGGGAACGGTTTTGTGGCTGACCATCCGGCGCGACAAATGTTTCGTGTTTCCGGTGCGGTAGGTTGCGGGTGCGTCAGACGCGCTGGTAATCCTCCAGCCGTTTGCCCGGTTCATCAACGAACAGGGCCGGAAGAGGTGTTGATTCTGATATAAGATCAACGCGAAATTCTTTGAATTTATTATGTAATTCGCACCATGCCGTAAGCGTCCAGACGCGCCCCCAATATTCAACATGCAACGGGCGTAAAACGTGGCGAGACAAGTTGCCGTCATCGCCGAGATAGTGAATTTCCAGTTTCTGTCGCGCGGCAATTGCGGCCCGAATGACCGGAATATGCGCAAAGCTGCGCGTTGCATCGGCAAAGGGAGAGGTGACAAACTTCCATGCCTGCGCGGGGGGCACTGTTTCTGTTGGCAGACCTGCATCGACCTTGCCGGCGAGAGCATCAGCAGCGGCCCGCAGATCAGGATCGGGTGATTGGGCAACGATCACAATGCCCAGGTTAAGCGCCTCAAGCTCTTGTGTGGTCAGGTTCAGCGGAGGCAGGGTAATGCTGGCGTGGATCCGGTATCCTTCGCCCCGTTCGCCCTGAACCGGCAGGCCGGTCGCCATCAGCATTTCCATATCGCGATAGATCGTGCGCTGCGACACATTCAATGTGGCGGCGATGTCTTCGGCGCGGTGCAGTTGGCCATCGTGCAAAAGCCGGATGATTTCATAAAGGCGATCAGAGCGGGACATGTTACCGAGGGTGCTGATTGACGAGGAAACCGTGTTATGGGATCAACTGACAAAAACCTGTCAGTTGCGATAATGCAAGCCGAATCGACGGGGTTTTTGTGAATGAATCCTGCGCGTCGCACTCTATTGCGGCTTTTCCCCCGCTGCGTCAGACCGTAAGACAGGTTCGAAATCGTGCGCGCGTATCCTGACGTGCGGACATGACAAGGAGATACGACATGCTGAATAACATAGGTTTGCCCGGAATACTGCTGATTGCGGTTGTGGTGCTGGTTCTGTTCGGACGCGGCAAGATCAGCTCGCTGATGGGCGAAGTGGGCAAGGGCATCACATCGTTCAAAAAAGGCATCAGCGAAGGCAACAAGGAGCTGGAAGAAGACGCCGCCGAAGTGGCCAAGGACGTCACGCCCGAGTCTGATAAAGACAAGGTCTAACCCATATGTTCGATCTGGGCTGGACCGAGCTTTTGGTGATTGGCATCGTGGCGCTGATTGTCGTTGGCCCCAAGGATTTGCCCGTACTGTTCCGGAATGTCGGGCGGTTCGTGGGCAAAGCCAAAGGCATGGCGCGCGAATTCAGTTCGGCGATGAACCAGGCGGCGGATGAGGCCGGTGTAAAAGATGTGGCCAAGGGGCTGAAATCGGCGACAAATCCGCTGAACTCTGCGATGGACGGTGTGAAAGATGCCGCAAAATCGTTCACCTTTGATCCTGACAGCGAAACCGGAAAGCTTGCGCAAGAGCGTAAAGACAAGGCGCAAAAGCTGAAGGAAGAAGCGGATGCGCGCCGCGAGGCCGCAAAAGCTGCCAATGCGGCGGCCGAAAAAATACCCGACTTTGCCGTTGAAAAAGCGCTGGCTGCGGCCAAGCCTGCTGCCGCAAAGAAAGCGGCACCCAAGGCGAAAGCGCCCGCTGCGAAAAAGCCCGCGGCCGCCAAAGCCGCTGCCGCAAAACCGGCAGCCAAAAAGCCAGCCGCGAAGAAGCCCGCTGCCCAGAAGCCGGCAGCCAAGAAACCCGCGCCCAAGGATAAGGCATGAGCAACACCGACGAGATCGAGGATTCCAGTGCGCCGCTGATCGAGCATCTGGCAGAACTGCGCACGCGGCTGATCCATTCGGTCATCGCGTTTATCATCGGTATGGTGATCTGTTTCACAATCTGGAACCCGCTGTTCAATTTTCTGACCCATCCGCTGTGCGCCGCGATGGCCGAGCGGGGACAGATGGATTGTGGCCTGATCCTGATCAAGTTGCAGGAAGGTTTCTTTGTTGCAATCTCGATTTCGCTTTTGGGCGGGTTCGTGTTGTCCTTTCCGTATATCAGCTACCAGTTGTGGCGTTTTGTGGCGCCGGGTCTTTATAAACAGGAAAAGAACGCGTTCCTGCCATTTCTGATCTCGTCTCCGGTGATGTTCTTTCTGGGGGCGAGTTTCGCGTTTTTTGTGGTAACTCCGCTGGCCTTCAACTTTTTCCTTGGTTTCCAGCAACCCGGAACCGTGGTGGATGGCGACGGGCTGGGCGAGGGGGGCATTGCCGCCATTGCCTTTCAGGGATCGGCGCAGGAATACCTGAGCCTTACCATCAAATTCATCGTGGCCTTTGGTCTGTGTTTTCAGTTGCCGGTTTTGCTGACGCTGATGGGCAAGGCCGGTCTGGTCAGTGCCGAAGGGCTGGGCAATGTGCGCAAATACGCGGTTGTCGGTATTCTTGTTCTGGCCGCACTGGTCACACCGCCCGACGTGATTACACAGGTGATCCTGTTTGTCGTGGTTTACGGTCTGTACGAGATTTCGATTTTTCTGGTGCGCCGCGTGGAAACCAAACGCGAAGAAAAGCTGCGCGCCGAAGGATATTATGACGACGAAGAAGACGATCTGGGTGATCTGGACGCGGATGATGCAAAATGAGTGATCCGCTGGAGCGGATTGCCGCCGCATTGGAACGCATGGCGCCCGCGCCGCTGGATGCCCCGGATCTGGATGCAGCCAAGGCGTTTGTCTGGCATGTTGATCCTGACCGGCTGGTACCGGTGGCCGACGTGTCGAAAGTGGATCTGTCGCTGTTGATCGGTGTTGACCGGTCGCGCGACACATTGCGCGCCAATACCGAACAGTTTGCCCGCGGCCTTCCGGCCAACAACGCCCTTTTGTGGGGCGCGCGCGGCATGGGAAAATCAAGCCTTGTCAAAGCTGTACATGCCGCAGTTCAGGCCGGCTACACGGACCTGAAGATCGTCGAATTGCAGCGCGAGGATTTGCCGACGGTGGGGCGCCTGCTGGCGCTTTTGCGGCAATCAACCCACCGGTTCATCCTGTTCTGCGATGATCTGTCCTTTAGCCATGATGACCAGCATTACAAATCGCTTAAAGCGGTTCTGGATGGCGGGATCGAAGGGCGTCCGGACAATGTGGTGTTCTACGCGACATCGAACCGGCGGCATCTGATGCCACGTGACATGATCGAAAACGAGCGTGGATCGGCAATCAACCCGTCAGAAGCGGTGGAAGAAAAGGTATCGCTGTCGGATCGTTTCGGGCTGTGGCTTGGGTTTCATGCGTGCACGCAAGATGAGTATCTGCAAATGATCGCAGGGTATTGCACCGCTTACGGGATCAGCATCGACGCGGACACGCTTCGCGCCGAAGCGATCGAATGGCAGGCCACGCGCGGTGCGCGGTCAGGCCGTGTTGCATGGCAGTATTTTACCGATCTTGCAGGCCGCAGGGGCGTGAAAATTACCTAAGCAGCAAATGCTTTATTGCAGGTATGGGATCGGATCGACGCTGTCAAAACCCTTGCGCACTTCAAAGTGGACATAGGCATCTTTGCCGGCGCGCAGCTTTGCCATGGATTGACCGCGCGTGACGCTGTCGCCCTTCTTGACGGCAATATCGGTAATGTTGGCATAGACCGTCAGCAGATTGTCAGGGTGGCGCACCACGATGATCGGTACCTGATTTGCATCGGATGTGATCGCGGCCACAGTTCCGTTGGCCGCGGCTTTGACGGGGCCGCCGGCGGTGCCTGAAATGTCGATCCCGTCATTCTTGCCCTTGGCGTATTCGCGAATGATGCTGCCCTGAACCGGAAAGGCCATAGCCGCTTTTGCCGTGGCGCTGGTGGGTTCGCCAACATCGACTTTGGGGGCCGCTGCTGGTGCTGCTGCGGCGGCGGGCGCGGGGCTTTCGGCGGGCAGCGGTTTCGTGGAACTGGGCGGCGTCGGTGTCGGCGATCCGGCACCGGGCGGCGGAACCGCCGCAGCGGTCTGTCTGGGCGGGGCCTGACGCGCGACGGGGATCAGCAAATACTGTCCTTCCCGCACGGCAAAATCGCTGTCCAGCCCGTTCCATTCGCCGAGGCTTTGAACCGGTACATCGTAAAGGCGCGCAATCGTATAGGCGGTTTCACCGCGCTGTACCTTGTGGCGCACAGGTTCCTTGTCGGTGGTGGCCGCAGCCTGCGGCGCGGCAGTGTTTGCAGGGGCCAGCGTCTGGGTTTGCACACTGGAGGGTTGCGCATTGTCGATGGCCCCACCTGCGATCGCGGAAATATCGACAGCGCCCGTTGCGGCGGTTGGTTCCGCCACCCGCGTGGGCAGCGCGATGATTTCACCGGCGCGCAACGGCACACCCGGATCAATGCCGTTGTATTTTCCCAGCTGGGTGGCATCGACACCGATACGCGTGGCCAGCGTGGTCAGCGTATCGCCGTTCTTGGCAACCGCCACCTGATAATTGGGATAAGAGATAATGCCGCGATCATCCGGGGCGGGGCGCATTGCGGTCGCGTTCTGGGCAGCAGTTGCGGTGGTAAATCCGCCCCCGGCGCCGCGCAGATCAAAATCGAGCGGTTGGCTGCAAGCCGTCAGCAACGCCAGTGCGCTGCATCCCATGATCATCCGAAATCCGTGCGCGCGCTGTGGCGCAGCAGACCGTGCATACGGTAGCAGGTGTGTCATCTCGATATCCTCATCCGGCCTTTTGTTGGGTCAAGGCTTGGGTTTGCGAACTTATTACAAGGACACCTTATCCGTCTTTGCCGAGTCCCTCAAGCAAAGGAACAAAGCGCACCGGGCGCAATTCGTCATATTCATAGCCTGTTTCGGTCCGGCGCACCCTGATCAGGCTTTGCACGGTGTCCGATTGCCCCACCGGAACAACCATGATGCCGCCGATTTTAAGCTGGGCCAGCAACGGGCCGGGCGGGTCTTCGGCGGCAGCCGTTACAATAATCCGGTCAAACGGTGCCTGATCGGGCAGGCCATACGACCCGTCGGCGGTAAAGGCGGTGATATTGGTCAGGTTGAGTGCATCGAAAATTTCGCGCGCCTCGCGGACCAGCCGGCTGTGGCGATCGACGGTATACACCCGCCGCGCCAGTTTGCTGAGAATGGCGGCCTGATAGCCCGATCCTGTTCCCACCTCGAGTACCTTGTCGCGCGCACTGACCTGCAAAGCCTGTGACATAAGCCCGACGACAGAGGGTTGGCTGATCGTCTGACCACACGCGATGGGCAGGGGCATGTCTTCGTATGCGCGTTCCGAAAAAATACCGCGAATGAACGGGCCGCGGTCGATCTCTTCCATCGCGCCCAGAACCCGCGCATCTGTGACACCTTTGGATCGCAGCGCAAAAAGAAACTGCATCTTGCGTGTGGCTGGATCGTCTGCGTCAGTCATTGATGTCTTTCAGGGCGTCCAGCGCGTCATGTGCCGTCAGGTCTGCCCGCATCGGGGTGACAGAAATGTATCCTTCCAGGTTCACGGCGGCATCTGTTCCGGGCAGGGTCGGGATATGCTGGTTGCCGCCCTTTATCCAGAGGAACCGTTTGCCGGACGGTGAACTGTGGGGTTCGGTCGAAAAGCTTGTGCCGCGGCGGTAGCCCTGGGCGGCGATGCGTGTGCCCAAAACCTCGGCCGCCGGCACGGGCGGGAAATTGACGTTGTAAAACAGGCGATAGTCACTGCCGGTTTCAGGGCAGGCGGCCAGAATACGCCGCACGAGGCCAGCCCCGTGAACGGCGGCCGCTTCGAACGGGTTGCTTGTCGTGTTGTTGCGCGGGCCGTAATACTGCGACAGCGCGATGGCCGGAATACCTTGCAATGCTGCCTCGAGCGCGCCGCCGATCGTACCGGAGTACAATGTGTTTTCGGCAGAATTGTTGCCGCGGTTCACGCCGGACAACACAAGATCAGGGGGGGTGCCGTTCATCACGTCGTGTAAACCGGCCAGCACACAATCTGCCGGCGATCCTTCGGCGGCGAAGCGGCGCGGGCCCATTTCCGCGATCAGCATGGGATGGGTATAGGAAATACAATGCGCGACACCCGATTGTTCAAACGCGGGCGCGACAGTCCAGACCTCACCCGAAGAGCCGGCCAGATCGGTTGCAATATCGTGCAGAACCTTCAAGCCCGGCGCGTTGATGCCGTCATCGTTGGTGATCAGAATGCGCATGATACCGCCCGTTTGATAGTCGCGTGTTGTCTCAATAGGCCAGCGGCGTTGGGGCGGCAAGCAATGACGGCGTGATTGCGGTCTGCGGACGCAATGTTGGTGGATCAGGTTGCGCGAACCCCACAATTGTCAGCATTTGCCACGGCGCGTCGTCGTCCGTATTTTTGGCAAAAAGAACGTTCAGTGCAGTTTCTTGACCAAAGCGGCGGCTTCGATGTCTGCCGGACTAAGGGCACTGCGATCTTCGCCGGGGAAAAACCGCGCCCGCAAGGCCGTGGGCATGGGCGCAGGCGTTTCGATCAGAACACGTGGCCCGGTTTTGGCCGTTTCCGCCTGCCAGCTGCGCGCCAATGCGATTTGCGCGGCTTTGCTTGCCCCGTAAGCGCCAAAGAATTTTCTTCCCGCTGTTGTCGGATCATCCAGAAACAGGGCTGTGCCAGTGTCCCCCAATAGCGGTGCAATAAACGGGATCAGCGTGCCGGTTGCCGTGACATTGCTGGCCACCGATTTTGCCCAGTCCTTGGCATCCAGATGTGATGCGGGGGTCAAAGGGGCGGTGTGGACAGCCGTGTGAACCCACAGATCAAGATGGCCCCAGCGATCATAGATTCCACGACACAGCGTTGCCATTGCATCGGTGTTGGTGATGTCCATCGGGGCCAGGGTCGCCTGACCGCCTTTGACCTGAATGCGATCATCAAGTTCTTCCAGCGCGCCGGTCGTGCGCGCCACGGCGACGATATGGTAGCTGTCGCACAGCGCTTCGGCCAAAGCCGCACCAAGACCGCGCGAAGCGCCAGTGATCAGGGCCAGTCGGGTCATGGTCTCAGGCCTGAACGCGCACCGGGCGCAGGCTGCCGAAAGACACCAGTTTGCGCTGATCTTCGTCCCAAAGGTGCAGTTTGGCGCATGCCAGACTCTCGCGGATGGTCAGGCGCTGCGCTTCGACCAGTTCGGCGTGATCGCGCAACACTTCGGTCAGGCGGTAAAACGGGATGCGGCTGTAAAGATGGTGCACGTGGTGAACCCCGATATTGCCACTGAACCATTGCAGCACCTTTGGCAGCACATAATGCGAACTGCCGTGAAGGGCTGCATCGTGCAACTGCCAGTCTGTATCATGATCCCAGTGGGTTTCTTCAAACTGGTGCTGGACATAGAACAGCCAGATGCCCGCCGATGCCGCAACCAGAACGGTGGGCACAAAGATGACGGCCAGCGGCAGCAACCCGCCAAAATAGACGATCAGGCCCAGAACGGCGGCAATCGCGATGTTCGAGCCCATGGCGCTGACCCAATAGGTCCATTTGTCCATCAGGCCATAGGGTATACGGTTCTGGATAATGAACAGATAGGCGGGGCCCAGACCGAACAGCACCAAGGGGTTGCGATAGAGGCGATAGCCAAGCCGCCCGATCCAGCTGCTGGCGCGGTATTCCGCGACGGTCATTGTGTTGACATCGCCAAATCCGCGCTGCGACAGATTTCCCGCCGAGGCGTGATGCAGCGAATGGGTCCTACGCCACACGTCGTAAGGTGTCAGGGTCAGAACGCCCAGAACGCGGCCTGTCCAGTCACTAAGGTGGCGGTTGCGGAAAAAGCCGCCATGGCCACAATCATGCTGGATGATGAAGATGCGCACCAGAAACGCGCCGTTCAGCATCGCAATCACCAACGCGGCCAGAACGCTGTATTGCAGGATCCACCAGGCGAATGCCCAAAGGGCCAGAAACGGCAGCAGGCTGACGCAAAGTTCGAACACAGAGCGCGCCGGGTTCGGATCGCGGTACTGGGCCAGAATTTTCACCCATTCGCGCGCTGTTTTCGGGGCAGGGGTCCGAACGCCGTCCTGCGCAACTGTGTCTGTGGTGTTTGTCATGCCTGTGTCGGTCTTTTTATGGTTGGTGTCGTATAACACGTTTTGGGTTATTTTGCTCTGTTATTCTGCGGCGGGTTTCAATTCAAACCCCTTGTTGATCATGTCGGCGGGTTTAACAGGGTATTCACCGGAAAAACAGGCATCGCAGTATTGCGGCTGTTTGGGATCGCGCCCTGTGGCTTCGCCAACCGCGCGATAAAGCCCGTCCAGTGAAATGAACTTGAGGCTGTCGACCGCCAGATGGTCACGCATTTCATCTTCGGTCATGGTTGCGGCTAGCAGTTTTTCGCGTTGCGGTGTGTCCACGCCATAAAAACAGGGCCATGCGGTGGGGGGCGACGCAATGCGGAAATGAACCTCTTTCGCGCCTGCATCCAGAATCATTTCCTTGATCTTGCGGCTTGTCGTGCCGCGCACGACGCTGTCATCCACCAGAATAACCCGTTTGCCTTTGATCAGGGCACGGTTCACGTTCAGTTTCAGACGCACACCCATATTTCGGATCTGTTCCGTCGGTTCGATAAAGGTGCGGCCCATATACTGGTTGCGAATGATCCCCATCGCATAAGGTATTCCGCTTTCCAGACTAAATCCGATAGCGGCGGGGGTGCCGCTGTCGGGCACCGGGCATACCAGATCGGCCTCAACCGGGTTTTCCTTGGCCAGTTCACGGCCGATCGCCTCGCGGGTTTCATAGACGGAACGACCGCCCAGAATGGAATCTGGGCGGCTGAAGTAAACGTGTTCAAAGATGCAAAAGCGCGATTTCTGTCGGCGGAACGGAAAATGGCTTTCCACCGGGTTGCCTTCGGTCGCGACCACCATTTCACCCGGTTCAATCTCGCGGATGAATTCGGCGCCGATGATGTCCAGTGCGCAGGTTTCCGAACTAAGAACCCAGCCGTCCCCCAGTTTGCCCAGCACCAGCGGGCGCACACCCAGCGGATCGCGCACACCAATCAGCTTGGTGCGGGTCATCGCGACGACGGAAAACGCGCCTTCGACGCGGCGCAATGCATCTTCCATGCGTTCGGGAATGTTGCGTTGCAGACTGCGCGCCATCAGGTGAATGATGCATTCGCTGTCTGACGAGCTTTGAAAAATCGAGCCGCGTTCGATCAGTTCACGGCGCAGCAGATCGGCGTTGGTGATATTGCCGTTATGGGCAATCGCAGCCCCGCCCATCGCGAATTCCCCGAAAAAGGGCTGCACGTCGCGAATGGCTGTCTGGCCTTTCGATCCGGCGGTGGAATAGCGCACGTGGCCGATCCCGATAGGTCCGGGGAGGGTTTTCATCAGCGTTTCGGATGTGAAATTGTCGCGCACATAACCGAAGCGGCGCGCCGAATTGAAACCCTGTTCCGCGTCGTGCACGACAATGCCGCCCGCTTCCTGTCCGCGATGCTGCAATGCGTGCAGTCCAAGAGCGACGAAATTGGCGGCGTCGGTGACCCCGACAACGCCGAAAATTCCGCATTCTTCGCGCAATTTGTCATCATCAAGGGGATGGGGATCAAATGGATGAAATGGCAGTTGGGCGTCAGACAAGAGTGGCAGCTCCGAATCCATCATAGGGGCATGTCTGTCTTACTGTTTTGCGCGGGGCATGTCACGAAAGGATCACAATAAGTGCCCCAAGGTGACATTCACCTTTGCGTGCGCCTGCATGTTGGGCAAGGACGCACGCAATGGTGGCAATCGGCCGGCTTGGTCATGCCGCAAGATCGGGTGCATAGTGGTTGCCTGACATCAGTGTCAGCAATGCGCGGGCCTCGCCGTAGCTCAAAGTGCGAAAGAACCCATCGCTTTTGCCACTGGCTGCGGGACAGTGCAGCAATGTACCGCTTTGGGCAAAGATCACCTCTTCCTGTTCAAAGGCCAGTTCGACCAGATGTGTGGCGGCAAGCCCCGCGCCCGATGTGATGCCGCGAAATCCGGCCATGGCGCGCGCCTGTACCAGGACATCAGGCGTGCCAAACAGCGCGTAGCACATGCTGTGCGATATCAACAGGGATTGGGCGGAAGTGATGCGCACGGCATCGCAATTATTCAATGCGCCTTGTGGGATAAACCAAAGATCGCAGGCGTAGCGTGGCATTTGACGGCTGCGTGCGGTGAGCACGGGAACAAGACCGCCATCAAGTGTATGCACCAGATCACCGGCGCACAATTGCCCCGCGCTGCGCCATCCTTTTGCTATTTCGATGCGCGTACCGGCATCCATGGCGGCGATAGGTTCGACCCGTTCCAAAAGGGGGGGGGACAAGGGGCTTGGCACCCGTTGTGGCTGCGGTGAAATTTGCGAAGTCAGAAGTGTGATTGAGTAACATGGGAAGTGTCCTTTGGCTTTGGGTTTGCAGGTTGTCTGCCCCCAATTGGCCTGCCCAAATCTGCCGATTCTTCGACCTTATTGCGGCTTAATCACAGAGCTTTTTCGTCAGACCGATCAATCGGTAACGCCAGCGCTGATTTGGATGGATAAGAGAACGCGCAGTCATAATCTGTTAACCACGAGGCAGCTATCACACCCCTGAAGGCGCGTTTACAGGATGGCGATTCTATCGGTGTGACCTAAGCGCAGGTTCTGTGACGGGCGGGTCTTCCGGCGCTCAAAATTATTGCGATGCGCCGCAGTTGCCGACCAGCTGTTCGTATTGCTGGGTGATCCAGCCAAGCGCCTGTTCGGGATTACGCTCTTCGATCTGGCCGCTGACCGTGCTGAACACCTGCGCCGAACGGCTGTCATCGACCATGGCAAAATCCTGGCCGGTCACGACCGTGCCATAGACGAAAAACGCAATTGCAACCAGCAGGACGCCACGTGCCACACCGAACAGGAACCCAAGCCCCTGATCAACGCCGCCAAGCGCAGAGCGCTGGACTGCGGATGAAAACAGGGGCGTGAACAGGGATACAACGATCAGCGCCACGGCAAACACGGCGGCAAAGGCCGCGATGATTGAAAGTTCGCAACTGCCGGCGATGAAATCCCCCAGAACCGGTATTTCACGAACAAGCGGTTCTACTTGCGGTGCGAAGATAAACGCCAGAAAGGCCGCGCCGACCCATCCCGCAATCGCCAGAAGCTCTCGGACCAGACCACGCCCGTAGGCCAGCAGTGCCGAAAGCACGATAATCACCGCAACGGCGCCATCGATGAGCGTGAAACCTTCCATGCCTGTCCCTTTTTCGTCCCGTGACGCTATCCTGCGCCGAAAATGTCACCGACAAAGCCGGTCAGATCACTTATCTTTTGTACGTTAAGGCCCGCTGTGCCGCCAGCCTTTCCACCACTCGCCGTGATGGCTGATGTGAAACCAAGTTTTTGTGCTTCTTTCAACCTGTTTTCGGTCTGCGGGGCCGGACGCAGGGCGCCAGACAGGCTTATTTCACCAAAAACAACGGTTTCGGCAGGCAAAGCGGCGTCTTCCCGCGCGCTGAGCAAGGCGGCAGCCACCGCCAGATCGGCCGCCGGTTCGGAAATTTTCATTCCACCGGCCACGTTCAAGTACACATCAAGCCCGGTGAACGGAATGCCGCAGCGCGCTTCGAGCACCGCCAGGATCATGGCAAGTCGCCCGGAATCCCAGCCCACAACAGTGCGCCGCGCCTGTGAATGGGGCGAGGGCGCAACAAGTGCCTGCAATTCGACCAGCATCGGGCGGGTGCCTTCGATCCCCGCAAACACGACCGATCCGGGCGACGGATCGCCACGTTCCGACAGAAACAGCGCCGACGGGTTCGCGACCTCGGCCAGCCCCAGACCCGTCATTTCAAAAACACCGATTTCGTCGGCCGGGCCAAAGCGGTTTTTGACGGCGCGCAGGATACGGAACTGGTGGCCCCGTTCGCCTTCGAAATAAAGAACCGTATCAACCATGTGTTCCACAACACGCGGGCCCGCAATCTGCCCGTCCTTGGTGACGTGACCCACAAGAATGACAGACACGCCCTTGCGCTTGGCGAAATTCGTCAGTTCATGCGCGGCGGCGCGTACCTGACTGACCGACCCCGGCGCGCTTTCGACATTGTCGGCCCACATGGTCTGGATTGAATCGATGATGGCCAGTTGCGGGCGTTCGGCTTCCAGTGTGGTCAGGATATCGCGCAGGTTGGTTTCGGTGGCCAGTTTGACGGGGGCCGTTTCCAGACCCAGACGCTGTGCGCGCATGCGAACCTGTGCGCTGGCCTCTTCGCCGGACACATAAATGGTTTTCAATCCGGCCTGCGCAAATTTTGCCGCGGCCTGCAACAACAGGGTGGATTTACCGATACCCGGATCACCACCGACAAGAATGGCCGAGGATGGGACAAGCCCGCCGCCCAACACCCGGTCCAGTTCATCCATTCCGCTGGTGGTGCGCGGTGGTGGTGTTTCCTGACTGGCGAGGTCTGTCAGCTTCATCGCCGAGCCGCGGCGCGCGCCCAGCGATTTGCTGGCAGGGCCGGCGGAAAGTGGCGTGTCTTCGACGATGGTGTTCCAGTCGCCACACCCGTCACAGCGCCCCGACCATTTGTTGGATACCGCGCCACAGGCCGTGCAGGAAAAGGTTTTGGTTTTTGCCATGACGTTCTAGTGCACGAGCGCTGTCAGGACGTCAAATGCGTATTGTTGTGACGGTTGTGCAGGATGCGAAATCCGGCGACTGCACAACGCACCTTCTTTGTCCGATTTCGTTGAAAAAGTCGTTCGGTTTTGTGCGTTGTGGATGGGCACGATACATATTTCGTTGAGCAGTCTGAGACGGCACCGCCTTTTTACCCTGCGGCAGGCACCATCGGCTTGAGCTTGGCCAATTTCCGAAGGTTCTGGGCGATCGCTGCGAGAGTAAATTCATCTTGGACGCCGCATGGGCCTCGTAATCGTAGCCGTCCCAGCCCAAGGATGCGTTTGAGATGGGCGAACAGCATCTCGACCTTCTTGCGCCGCTTCTGCGCTGTCGGGTTAAACTCTGACGCCGTGCATTGATGGGCAAATTCCCTGACTTCCTCAAACTGCTCACGAGTCACAGAACGCGCGTCCACTTTGGGACAACACTTCTCCTTGGCAGGGCAAACGCTGCAGACCATCTTGCTGGCTCGGTATTTGCGGCGTCCCGTTCGAGGCTGTTTGTTGCGCGGGTCTTTATGATATTGCCGCGTGCGTTTCAGCTCTGCACCTTCAGGGCAAAGATACCTGTCATTGTCTGCATCCCAAGTGAAATCGGATCGCGAGAAGGTGCCGTCACGGCGCGCAGATTTATCAAACACAGGGATGAAGGGGAGGATCTTTCGCTTGAGCGCAAGCCAAACCAAATTGTCTGCTGATCCATATGCGGTGTCCGCAGCGATCCAATCGGGCTTCACGCCAAAGCACTCTTGTGTACGGTCGATCATCTTACGCATTGCCCCGACCTCTGCGGTTTTGTTCGAGCGACTTGCGTCCACGTCCATGATAATCCCGTGATCGGTATCAATCAGGTAACTGTCTGAGTAAGCAAAGAAAGCTGGGCCTTTCCTTGCAGCAGTCCACTGGCTTTCGGGATCAGCATGGGCCGTGAACTTGGGCTTGGCCGTCGTGGCAGCGCCAAAAGCCTCGTCATCCAGGGTGTCGAGATACTCGCGAACTGCACGCGGTGCATCATAGGGATCAATGTCTCGAGCCGCCCAATCATCGGGATTGCTGGAGTTCTGTTTCTGTACGTCAGCGCTGATCAAGCTGGCATCCACTGCAAAGCCCTGACCGCCGACAAGCCCTTCTTCCATGCAACGTGCCACGGTTGTCTCGAAGACATGGCGCAGCAGATCGCTCTCGCGAAAGCGGCCATGGCGGTTCTTGGAAAAAGTAGAGTGATCAGGGATACGGTCCGTTAGATCGAGACGGCAAAACCACCTGTACGCCAGGTTCAAATGAACCTCTTCGCACAGCCGGCGCTCCGAGCGGATGCCAAAACAATATCCCACCAACAGCATTCGGATAAGCAGCTCAGGGTCAATGGATGGGCGACCAGTATGGCTGTAGAAGTCCGCAAGGTAAGCCCGGATGCTGCCCAGATCGACGAACCGATCAATCGACCGCAGCAGATGATCTTGCGGGACATGATCTTCCAACGAGAACTCGTAGAACAGCGCTGCCTGTGCTTCCTGCTTCGGTCCCAACATCGCAAACCCTCCCACTCACTAACAGAATTGAATCAGCGATGCGCCTCGCAATCAAGGAAGAGTTTTTCAACGAAATCTCCCAAAGACTTTAGAGTCGTGCGTCGCGTTTTTATGCGAGGACTTGTCTGCCGGGGTCAGGTTGCGCGGGATCCTGTTGCGTTCAGATTGCAATAAGCCCGCAGCAATAACCAGATGGGCAAGGTTGATCCGGCACATGCCAGCGCAACAAGGCCAGGCAAATGGCCTGCCAGCATCGGCAGCATGACCCAGATTGCGGATATGATCGACAGGCCCGCCATGGCTGCGTAAAACGGACGGTTCGCACTGCGCGAGCGCAGGAACCGCCGCAATGCGGTATAAGCAACAGTTGCCGGCAGCAAAACAAACCCAACTAATATCAAAACGTGCACTGCAAGGGCCAGATCCATGACGGTCCTTTGACTGGTGAAGGTGTGGTTATAGTGTCGGTTACCCCCGCGCAGGCGTCAATCACGGACAGTGTCGCACTGCGCGCCTTCGGCGTCGAACTGCCGATGGCGTGGCGGATGCTGCACTGCCGGGGTGGAATGAACCAAAAAAGCCTAACGAACCGCTTCGATCGGACCTTCGGCGCGGCCGTTGATAAACTGGTCAAGGTAGGGATCACCTGAATTGTCCATGTCGGCAACCGGGCCGGTCCACTGGATTATCCCGTCATGCAGCATCGCCACCTTGTCGGCGATCGCCCGAACCGAGGACATGTCATGGGTGATCGTCATGGCCGTCGCCCCCATTTCAACGACGATCTCGCGGATCAGATCGTTGATTACTCCGGACATGATCGGGTCAAGCCCGGTTGTCGGTTCGTCAAAAAAGATAATCTCGGGTTCGGCTGCAATGGCGCGGGCAAGGCCGACGCGTTTTTGCATCCCGCCCGACAGTTCGGACGGGAACAGATCGGCCACATCCGGCGTCAGGCCGACGCGGCGCAGTTTTTCTATGGCAATGGCGCGCGCTTCGTCCTGCGGCCGTTTGAGCGATCCGCGCAGCAAACGAAACCCCACATTTTGCCAGACGGGCAGGGAATCAAACAACGCGCCACCCTGAAACAACATGCCGAACCGCGCCAGAAATGCATCACGGTCGCCGCTGGCGGCATCGGTGCCGTCCACCGTAATTTTACCGCCGTCCGGTTTTATGAGTCCCAGAATGCATTTCAGTGCCACAGACTTGCCGGTACCGGACCCGCCGATGATCACCATGCTTTCGCCGCGCGGCACCGACAGGTCAAAATCGCGCAATACGACCTTGCTTCCGAATGATTTTGTGACGTGTTCCATCTTGATCATACCGAAAAGAAGACCCCCGTCAGTGCAAAATTGCTGGCCAGTATCAGCACGGCCGCAGCTTCAACCGATCCTTTGGTCGCGCGGCCAACACCTTGGGCGCCGCGCCCGGAATTCATACCGTAATAGCATCCCAGCAAAGCGGCGATGAAACCAAAGACTGCCCCTTTGGTCAGCGAAGAAATGATATCCAGCGGTTCCAGAAAATCAGCTGTGTTCTTGAGGTAGGTCGCGGGATTGAACCCCAATGTGCCGGTGGATACCGCATAGCCGCCGAAGATGCCGATAATATCCCCGATGCCGACCAGCAGTGGCACCGTGATCAGCGCCGCCAGCACGCGCGGCGCGGTCAGGTATTTCATCGGGTGGGTCGAAAGCGTGACAAGCGCGTCAATCTGTTCGGTCACTTTCATCGTCGCGATTTCCGCGGCGATTGATGATGTCACCCGTGCTGCAATCATCAGGCCAACCATCACAGGCCCCAGTTCGCGCACCATCCCGATGGCCACGATCTGCGGCACCACCGCTTCGGCGTTGAAGCGTGCCCCGCCTGCATAAATCTGCAACGCCAGTGCTCCACCGGTGAACAATGCGGTCAGGCCGACCACCGGCAATGACAGCCACCCGATATGCAACATGGCATGGGCGAATTCACGGGGATAAAACGGCGGTCGCAGGATATGGCTGACCGTATCAAAGGCAAAGATCGCCACCCGCCCGATCGCCCCCAAAAGGGCCAGAACTGTCCGGCCCAGGGCCGCAAGGGGGGCTGTTACGATCATTCGGAATAATCCCTTGTATACCGCGCCCCAAGTGCCGTCAGGATTTCATAGCCGATAGTGCCCGCTGCCGTGGCCAGAGTATCAATCGACTGATGCGGGCCAAGGATTTCCAGATTTTCGGGATCAGCCTTCAAATCCGTCACGTCCACAGTGATCAGATCCATCGATATGCGGCCCACAATCGGGCAGGCGGTCTGTTCGGCGAACATGTGCGCGCCTGGCCCAAGGCTGCGCAGCAGACCGTCTGCATATCCGGCGGCGACCGTGGCAATGCGCGATGGACGGTTTGCCGTCCACGTGTTTGAGTAGCCTACGGTTTCGCCCACGTTCACGTCGCGGACCTGAATTACCGGCAGATCAAGGCGCACCACAGGCGTGGCTTCGATGAAGGGCAGTCCGCCATAAAGCCCGATACCGGGGCGCGTCATATCCATGTGATAGTCTTCGCCCAGAAGCAGGCCGCCGGTTGCCGCCAGCGACAACGGAATCTCAAGGCCCTGCGTCATCTGGCGGAACGTGGCCAGTTGTTGCCCGTTCATCGGGTGGTCGGGCGTATCGGCACAGGCCAGATGCGAGGTGACAAGCTTTGGCCCCAGGGGCAATGCCACCTCTTTCAGTGCGGCCCATTCCGCCGCTTCCAGACCCAGCCGGTTCATACCGGTATCAAGCTGGATGCCGAAAGGCGCATCAGCAAGGGATTCAACATGGCGCACCATCTGGTCAATGGAATTGATCATCGGCGTCAGCGCGTGATTGCGAAGCCGCGCTGTGTCACCCTGCATATGTCCGCTCAGAACATAGATGGTCGGTCCGCGACCGATAGCCTTGCGAACAATGGCACCTTCGTTTGCATAGGCCACAAAGTATGTCCGCGCCCCGGCGCCTGCCAAAGCGGTTGCAACTTCGGCAATGCCCAGCCCGTAGCCGTCTGCCTTGACCACTGCGGCAGTTTCACAGGTGCTTAATGCATCCAGCGCGCGCCAGTTTGCCACGATGGCTTTCAGATCAATGCTCAGGTTACCGGTTGTCATGCGCTGTTCATGACATCCGCGCGGGCAGGGTCAAGAGGCAAAGGCGACCTGTCTTCCCGGTGGCGGATAAAGCAGCGCCCTTTATCGGTTCAAAAACTGTAGGAAATGCCAAGTGCACCACTGAAAAGTTGGTCATCCTCGATAATCGGGCTGCCGGAGATATCGGAATTCAGGAAATCAACGCGCACCGTGCCCAGAAGGCTCCAGTTACCGGAAAGCGGAAGTCTGGCGCGCAGGCTGACATAGGGCACGATGACATCGCCAGGCGCATAAGCCGGACGCCCGATCGCCGTTTCGGACGGCGAGACGCCCCAGATATAACGGCTTAAATCATCGTTCTGCCAGAACGCACCCGCGCCCAGATCCAGCCCGAGGCGTCCGACCCTGGTGCGTGTGCCGACGCCGAACCGCAATTCCTGACCGTCATGTTCACCGGTGAATTCCTGACGCAGGTCGAAGCTGGCGTAATAAACGCCGATGTCATAGCGCGCCTCAAGCGCAAGATCACCGGTGACCTGCCTGTCAATGCCATCCAACAGCGCGCCATCGGTTGAAATCAGGCCGGAAAACCGCGGACGGGCCGCAACTGTCACGTCCCAGGGGCCGGTTTGGATAAATCGATATCCCAATCCGTTGGTTCCGATCGATAACGGGCCAGAACGGTATGAAATCAGCGGTATAGGCACCACATCCGCGCTTTGTCCGATATAAGGGTTGCTGTCGGTCGCAATGATCACGCCGATGTTCCAGCCATCGGGCGCACGCCCCTGGGCAGTAAGCGTAGCAGGAACGATCAGGAAAAAGATCAGGGCAACGAAAGGCTTCATCGGGTGCTCGCAGGTTAAAAACTGGTTTACGGATCAAACCCTCGGTCAGATCAGAATGAATGACCGACGTGCTGGTCTTGCGCAGGCCCTAGAATTCGGTGCTGCCCGCATTGCCCTGTTGCCAAGGTTTCACCAGATTGCCAAAGCGGGTGATCCGGCCTTCGAATGACAATTCGACCGTGCCGATGGGGCCGTGGCGCTGTTTGCCGATAATGACTTCGGCCTTGCCGTGCAGGCGTTCCATCTCGTCCTGCCACGCGGCCATCTTTTCCAGTTCGTGATCGCCGGGTTTTTCGCGCTCTTTGTAATATTCTTCGCGGAACACGAACATGACCACATCCGCATCCTGTTCGATCGATCCGGATTCGCGCAGGTCGCTCAGCTGCGGACGTTTGTCTTCGCGGCTTTCCACCTGCCGAGAGAGCTGGGACAGGGCAATCACCGGAATATCCAGCTCTTTTGCGATGGCCTTCAGCCCTTGCGTGATTTCCGACACTTCGTTCACGCGGCTGTCCTTGGCAGAGGCCGGGCGCACAAGCTGCAAATAATCCACAATCAGAACGTCCAGACCGTGCGTTCGCTTCAGGCGTCTGGCACGGGCGGCCAGCTGGCTGATTGGCAGGGCGGGCGTGTCGTCAATATAAAGCGGGCACGCCTCAAGCGATTTGGCGGCATCGACAAAGCGGCGGAATTCGGCCTCTGTCATATCGCCGCGCCGGATCTGTTCGCTGGACACTTCCGATGCCTCTGACAGAATCCGCGCGGCGAGCTGCTCGGCGCTCATTTCAAGAGAATAAAACCCGACAACGCCACCATCCACGGCCCCTTCGGTGCCATCAGGGGTCAAGCCGCGTTTATAGGCTTTGGCGATGTTGAAGGCGATGTTGGTGGCCAGTGATGTTTTGCCCATCGACGGACGACCGGCCAGAATAAGAAGATCCGAGCGGTGTAAACCGCCCAGTTTCTTGTCCATATCAATCAGACCGGTCGAAACGCCGGCCAGCCCGCCTTCGCGCTGGTAGGCGGCGTTCGCCACGTTCACGGCGTCTGTGACAGCCCGCAAGAACGATTGGAAACCGGAATCCGACTGGCCCTGTTCGGCCAGCTTGTAAAGATGCTGTTCCGCCTCGACGATCTGTTCCTTGGGTTCCGAGGCCACATCGACCCGCGCCGCCTTGGCCGAAATATCGCGCCCCAGCGAAATCAGATCACGCCGGATCGCCAGATCATAGATCATCTGAGCGTAATCGCGCACCGCAAATGCACTGATCGCCGCCCCGGCCAGACGCGCCAGATAGGGCGGGCCGCCCAGTTCGCGCAGGCCCTCGTCATCCTCCATGAATGCCTTGAGCGTGACAGGCGAGGCCAGATTGTTTTTCGCGATACGCGCGGCGGCAATTTCGTAAATACGCGCATGTACGGGGTCATAAAAATGTTGCGGACCGATGATAGATGCTATGCGGTCAAACACGTCGTTATTGGTCAGGATCGCGCCCAGAAGCTGTTGTTCCGCCTCGATCGAATGGGGCATCGTGTCAGCAGATTGCGCGCCGCTTTCGGCGGTGTTGATGCTCGAAATCTCGTTCATTTTTTTGTTCTGTCCCCTTGAAGGGTGATCTTATCCAAGTCGGGCGGCGCGGTGCAAATTGTATGTTTCTGTGGATAGTCTGTGGATACCGGCGTACCGCTTTATATAGCCCTGTTCAGGTGCCTTGCGTCAACATCTTGCGGTTTCTCTCTGCGCTTAAGCGCAATATTTCGCCGTCAGGTCTTTTGCCGTGCCTCTTGCCAGGCACGCGGAGCGGTCAGAAACGTTTCAACCTCGACCAGGGTAGAATCGTCAAACGCACCGGATGCCTTGGCTTCGGCCAGAACATCCCACCAGGTACACAGATGGTGCAACTGCACGCCGTGGCCGGCCAGGGATTCTTCGGTTCCCGGGAAAATGCCATAATAGAAAATGACAGCCGTATGCGCACAGGTTGCGCCGGTTTCGCGGATGGCATCGACAAATGACAGCTTTGATCCGCCATCCGTTGTCAGATCTTCTACCAGCAGCACACGCTGGCCCGGTGTCATTTCGCCTTCGATCCGCGCGTTGCGCCCGTAGCCTTTTGGCTTCTTGCGCACATAACTCATCGGCAGAGCCATCCGTTCAGCGACAAGCGCGCCAAACGGGATACCGGCCGTTTCGCCCCCGGCGATGTTGTCGAACGCTTCAAAGCCTGCATTGCGCATGACGGTAACGGTCAGGAAATCCATCAGGGTCGAGCGGATGCGCGGATATGAAATCAGCTTGCGACAATCAATATAGGTCGGGCTGGGCAGGCCCGAGGCCAGTGTAAACGGCTCGTCCGCATTCAAATGCACCGCCCCGATCTCAAGCAGCATGCGGGCCGTCAGACGCGCCATTTCAGAGGCATCGGGATAACTGGTCGGGATCATAACGGCTCCTTCAAAAGGTCAGGCTTCTTCTGTTGTGAAATATCCCCGCCGGAGGCATCCACAGATGCGGCAGGGACAGGATTTTTGCTGTATCGCGCCCTTGTCACGCCACGTGCCAGTGCAGGTCGAAACCGGGGTCAAACACGGTCACATCGCCGTCACCCGTGGCAATCTTCTTCAGGTAGGACACCGGATGCCCCTTGGTCAGGGTAATGCTGTCGGCATTCACAGGCAGCCGGTAAAACGCCGGGCCGTTCAGCGATGTGAACGCCTCCAGCCTGTCAAGCGCATCGGCGCGTTCAAAGACTTCGGCAAGGATCGACACTGTATTCGTCGCGGTAAAGCAGCCCGCACATCCGCAGGGCAGCAACTTGTTGGCGTCTGTATGTGGTGCGCTGTCCGTGCCAAGGAAAAAACGGCTGTCGCCGGATGTGGCAGCAGCGACGAGGGCCAGTCGATGGGTTTCGCGTTTCGCCACAGGAAGGCAGTAATAATGCGGTTTGATCCCGCCGGCCAGAATATGGTTCCGGTTGATCACCAGATGATGCGTTGTGATTGTGGCGCCAAGGTTTTCGGATGCGCTGCGCACATAATCAGCAGCGACCGAGGTGGTGATGTGTTCCATCACCACGCGCAATCCCGGCGTATTCTGGCGGATCGGGTCCAGCACCCGGTCTATAAACACGGCCTCGCGGTCAAAGATATCAATGTCCGCATCCGTGACTTCACCGTGCACGCAGAGCGGCAGCCCTATGTCGGCCATCCGTTCCAGCACGCCGCGAACCTTGTCAAAATTCGCAACACCGCTTGCCGAATTGGTTGTTGCGCCGGCCGGATACAGTTTCACCGCCTTCACAAGTCCGCTGGCATGTGCGGCGGCAACGTCATCGGCATCGGTGTCTTCCGTAAGGTATAGCGTCATCAACGGTTCGAACGCCATGCCTTCTGGTAGGGCCGCCATGATCCGGTCGCGATAGGCCGCCGCATCGGCGCCCCGAACCACCGGTGGTACCAGGTTCGGCATGATGATCGCGCGGGCGAAATGGCGGGCGGTTTCGGGCAGGACAGCCGCCAGCATTGCGCCGTCGCGCAGGTGCAGGTGCCAGTCGTCGGGGCGGCGCAATGTCAGAGTTTCGCTCATGCCCGCGTGGCTAGCACAGGGTTCTGACTGTCGCCAGTGCCGATAGGGCAAACAGGTGGAAAATTGCGGGCGGCATGCGTTCCGGGCGGCTACGTCTAGCTGTCAAAGATCGCTTCTTGTGGTTGGTTGGCGCGGTGCTTGATGCGCAGGTCTTTCAGGCGCTGGCGAAACAGCGGCGCGTTCATTCTGTTCGAGACGTTGCTGCACAGCATGATGGCAAGCTGGGTGCGGTCTTCGCGTTCCAGCACCCCGAGCAGAAATCGCAGGTATGGGCGGTATTCCCGCCGCGCGCGAAACAGCTGCGCGAATGACGGAACATCCAGCTGGCCGTTGCCCGCGTCCGTCAGCATCTGCCAGAACACTTCCATTGCGATCAGACTGCCCTGCAGCGCGGCGCCCATATGCGGCATGCGCAGATGCGTTACATTACGGCCGTTGAACAGGGCGGCGTGCATCGCATCCAGCCGCTGATAGGGATCAAAAACGATAAAGGCGTGTTGGGCCGCCTCGATCATGTCGGGGGCAAATCCGTAGCGATCGGTGAATGTCATGCGGCGGTTTTCAATGAACCTGTCATCCCACCCCGCGACGGCAGGGGTCAGGGTAGCTTGCGGTTGCACGGCCAGAACCGTGGCGCCCGGCGCACTGACCGAAAATGCAGCAGCGGCATACCCGCACGGGCCCGCGCCGTAAAAGATCACCTTGCTGTAATTGTCGAAAAAACAATCATCCACAAGAAGATCGAAAAATTCGTAAACATCCCCGTCGCGAAACCAGGTGTCGCCATCGCTGATCAGGCATAAATGCGACCAGCCGTTTTCGCGCACCATGTCCCAGCCCAGCGGCTGGCCGTTTTCGGACAGCGACTGGATGCCTTGCAGGTTTTCAAAGGTCACCAGAAGCGTGTCAGACTTTTCGATAAAGCTGGCGTAGTGGCGGGTGCCCAGAGGTTCGAAAAACCCCATTTCGTCCGATGCCGTGGCAAGTGCCTCCAGCCAGTCGCCTTTGGACAGCCCGACCATCGGTGTTTCCAGACTTTCGTGGGCCTTTTGCATACCATGCGTTCCTGACACAAACCGAGTTGAAAGATAGTATCGGTTTTTTTGTGCGGTCAATATGCCAAAATTGACGACAGAGTGTTGATCGTCGCAATTTAAACGACTTATCCACAGGCTCTGCGCGCACTGGGTGAACCGCGTCGGGTCAATGCACCCATTGGGCGAATGCCGGGCGGGCGTTCGCGCGCAGATGTACCTCGCGATTCGAAAAGCTATTCGGTCCGGCTGATCTGGTCCCAGGTATGTGGGGGTCGGTGCTTTTCTTGACGGCACCGGCGCAAGGTGTACCTATCGGGGCAACAGGAAAGGGCCGACATGGCAAAGATTGATAGTATCGAAGACGTTCAGGCGTTGCTGGCAGGACAGGGTTACATTTGCAGCCGCGCACTGGGCGTTCTGGTGTTTCTGGCGCTTCGCCTTGGGCGACCGTTGTTTCTTGAGGGCGAGGCGGGCACCGGCAAAACCGAGATTGCCAAGGCGCTGGCTGCCGGTTTGAACCGCCGTTTGATCCGGTTGCAATGTTACGAAGGTCTGGATGCGTCCAGCGCCGTCTACGAATGGAATTTCCCCGCGCAGATGGTGGCGATCCGCACGGCAGAAGCGGCAGGCGGCGCAGATCGTGCTGCCTTGCAAGAGGAACTGTTCAGTCGCGAATATCTGATTGAACGGCCACTGCTGGAAGCGATGCGCCCTGACGAAAACGGCGCACCGGTGCTGCTGATTGACGAACTGGATCGTACGGATGAACCGTTCGAGGCCTTCCTGCTTGAGGCGCTGAGCGATTTTCAGGTCACGATCCCGGAACTGGGCACGATCAAGGCTCCCAAACCGCCGATTGTGGTGCTGACATCAAACCGCACCCGAGAGGTGCATGATGCGTTGAAACGCCGGTGCCTGTATCACTGGGTGGATTATCCCGACTTTGACCGGGAAATTGAAATCCTGCATGCCCGCGCGCCCGAAGCCGCCGACGCGCTAAGCCGCGAAGTCGTTGCCTTTGTGCAGGCGCTGCGCACCGAAGACCTGTTCAAGAAACCCGGCGTGGCTGAAACCATCGACTGGGCGAAATGCCTTCTGGCGCTGGATGTGATCAACCTTAGCCCCGAAGTGATCGCAGACACGCTGGGCGCGGTTCTGAAATATCAGGACGATATTCAGAAACTGCAAGGTTCCGAGGCCAAGCGCATTCTGGATCAGGCCAAGGCGGCACTGGCGCCTGCATGACCCGCAAACGCCCGCCCCATCTCCGGATATTGCAGCCGCATGCTGGCGTGTTTGCCTATTATGACGGGCGGGTGGCGGGTTACCGGTTTCTGGACGGGCCGAACTGGGTCGATGATGGGGCGATTGCGCTGGGCATTGCGACCTATGCGATCGTGTCGGGTTCGCAGGCGCTGGTTTATGACACGCATGTATCGCTGGACCACGGTGCGGCGATCCGCGCGCATTTGCACGATCTGGGCGTGCGCGACATCACGATTGTCTACAGCCACTGGCATCTGGATCATATTGCGGGCACCGGCGCATTTTCCGATTGCCCTGTCATTGCCAACAGCCGAACCGCGCAGCATCTGACGCAGCGCCATGCCGGGATCGAGGCCGGCACGGAAAGCGGCCTGCCCGCGATTGCACCGCTGGTTCTGCCGACCCGCACCTTTGACGGGCAGATGGAATTGCAACTGGGCGCACGCAAGGTGGTGCTGATCGAGGCGAATATTCACAGTGACGATGCCACCGTGTTGTGGCTGCCGGATGCCGACATTCTGCTGGCTGGCGACACGGTCGAGGATTGCGTGACCTATGTGGCCGAGCCATCCGATTTCGCCACTCATCTGGCTGATCTGGATCGGCTTGCCGTCTTGGGTGCGCGCCATGTTCTGCCTGATCACGGATCGGAAACGATCATCGCGAGGGGCGGATATTCGAACGAAATCATTCCGGCCACGCAACGCTATATCCGCTGGCTGATGGATCTGCGCGACAGCCCCGAACGGGCAGACACCCCTGTGTTCGATATACTAAGGGACGATCTGGACAGCGGGGTGCTGCACTGGTTCGCGCCTTATCAGCGTATTCACGACCAGAACGTTGCCCGCACGTTGGAATGGTATGGCCATGCCTGAATATCCCGCGCTGGAACTGCCTGACGATCCCAAGCTGGCGCAGAACATCACCCATTTTGCGCGCGCGTTGCGCCGCGCCGGCCTGCCGATCGGAACGGGGCGTATTCTGGATGCAATCACGGCTGTACAGGCCGCAGGCTTCAGCGAAAAACGCGATTTTTACTGGACGCTGCAGGCCTGTTTCGTGTCGCGCCCCGAACACCGCACTGTGTTTGCCCAGATTTTCCGGCTGTACTGGCGTGACCCGCGCTATCTGGAACATATGATGTCGATGCTGTTGCCGGCGGTGCGCGGCGTTCAGGAAGACCGCAAGGGGCAGGCGGCAGAAAAGCGGGCGGCCGAGGCACTGCTGGACGGGCAGGAACGCGATCTGCCTGAAATGGACGAAACGCAACCGGAAGACGGCACCGAAATCGAAGTTGATGCCAGCCTGACCATTTCGCAGGAAGAACGGTTGCGCACGCTGGATTTCGAGCAGATGAGCACGGCGGAAATGGCGCAGGCCAAGCGGATGCTGGCGCAGATGACACTACCGGTTAAACCGATCGCGTCCCGCCGGAGCATGGCTGATATCAACGGTGCACGGATTGACCGGCGAGCAACTTTGCGCGCGGCAATGCGGCGCGGCGGAGAATTGCACCGGATCGCGCATGTGTCGCCGCGCCCGCGCTGGCCCAATCTGGTGGTCTTGTGCGACATTTCCGGCTCGATGAGCCAGTATTCCCGCGTGGTTCTGCATTTCTTGCATGCAGTATCCAATGCCAAGGGGGCAGGCTGGGCCAAGGTGCACGGCTTTACCTTTGGTACTCGCTTAACCAACATCACCCGCCATCTGGCGCAGCGCGATGTGGATGCGGCGCTGGCTGCCGCCGGTGCGCAGGCGCAGGATTGGGAAGGCGGCACGCGCATCGGCAGTTGTATTGCCCAGTTCAATCGCGACTGGTCACGCCGCGTGATGGGGCAGGGCGCTGTAGTGCTGCTGATCACGGACGGCCTGGATCGCGAAGATCCCGAGGTTTTGAGCGCCGCGATGGAGCGCCTGCATCTTTCGGCGCGGCGACTGATCTGGTTGAACCCGCTGCTGCGCTGGGACGAGTTTGCCCCGAAGGCCCAAGGAATTCGCGCCATGCTGCCCCATGTCGACAGTTTTCGCGCAGGCCATTCGATAGATTCCCTCGCGGCGCTGGCCCATGCGATTTCGCGCCCCGATGATGTGGGCGAAAAGGCCAGATTGATGGCCCAGATCACTTCGGACCCGATTTGATCTAAATCATTCCATTTACAGAATGTGTCATATACATTCCTTCCAATGAATGTGTTTTGGGAGAAATGAAATGCCATTGAACTGGAAAATCGGCGGGCTTCTTCTGGGCCTTGTCTTCTTTATGGCGGTGCTGCTGGTCAAACCGATCGGGGTCAGCACCCAATTCGTGATTTTGAATGGTATCATCGGTGATCTGGTGAACCCCGATCTGGTAACGCAAACCAGTGACGGCTTTGCCTCAAGCAATGCGTATCTTGACAAATCGGGCGGCAAATATGCCGAGGCCGCGGCCAACCCGATGAACTACAGCTTTGTTTTCGTGCTGGCCATGATGGCCGGCGCGTTCCTGTCCACATGGGCGCGCGGCGGCCTGGAAAAGGCAGAGCGCACGATGCCCGCCTTGTGGCGGGCCAATTACGGTGACAACGCAGCGCAGCGCTATGCCGTTGCCTTTCTGGGTGGTTTTGTCGTGTTGTACGGCGCGCGTCTGGCGGGCGGTTGTACATCGGGGCACATGATGTCGGGCATGATGCAAACCGCGCTGTCGGGTTACATCTTTGCCGCTGGCGCCTTTGCCGCCGCCATCCCCGTGTCCATTCTGATGTTCAAAAAGGAGGCCTGAGCCATGTCTTCGCTTATACTTGCAATCGTAATCGGTGCTGCATTCGGCGCCGTTCTGGACCGGATCGGGGCCACCAACCCGACCTATATCGACAAGATGCTGAACCTGATGAACCTGAACCTCATGAAAGCCATATTGCTGGCGATCGGCACCGGGTCTGTCCTGATGTTTGGTGGCCAGATGATCGGGCTGGTTGACGTGGGGCATATGTCGGTCAAAGCCGCGTATGCCGGTGTGTTCATTGGCGGGTTGATGCTGGGGGCCGGATGGGCTGCCAGCGGGTATTGTCCTGGCACAGGTGTCTGCGCGGCCGCATCGGGACGCAAGGATGCGGTGTTTTTCATTGCGGGCGGTTTGCTGGGGGCGGCGGCCTATATGATGACCTATCCGATGTGGAAAGCATCCGGCCTGCTGAACGATGTGGCTGGGGGCAAGGTGACTTTGGGCACCGTCCCGAATTCGGGCTATGACGGTCTGACATCGTTTTCCGGTGATCTGGTCGGGATCGTTCTGGGGTTGGCGTTTATTGGTGTGGCCTTTGCGCTGCCCGAACGGTTGCGTCCTCAGCCTGCAAGGACGGTTGCGGCGGAATAAGTTTGCCGCAAACTTGATCCAATCAACTTGAAATGCGTCCCTTGGGGCGCATTTCTTTCGTCCGGCAGGGTGTCAAACCCTGTGCCGGCGCGCAAATGGGGCAGACATCCCCTGCTGCCTGCGCCATAATTTGCGCCAAAGGAGTTCTGAAATGGATCGGTTTGACGATTGCCCTGAAACGGCGCTGCACTGGCACAGGAACGGGCGCGGTGCTGTGCTGGCCACGGTTGTCGAAACATGGGGCAGCGCGCCACGGCGCGTGGGCGCGCAACTGGCGATCAGCGGGGATGGCCATATGCGCGGGTCTGTTTCGGGCGGCTGTGTCGAAGGGGCCGTTATTCTTGAGGCGCAGGATGCGCTGGAAAAGGGCGAAATGCGCCTGCTGGAATATGGTGTCAGTGACGATGACGCGTTTGCGGTCGGGCTGGCCTGCGGGGGAACGATCCGCGTTTTGGTAGAACCGGTCGGCGCTGTCCTGCCCGAAAATGTGTTGGATCAGATCGTTGCGGCGCGGGCCGCGCGGCAGGCTGTGGCCTACGAGGTGAACACAGAAAGCGGCGCGCGCCGTGTTGTTTCAACCGGACATGCGGACCGCTTTCGGCTGGACCGCTCAGGCTTTGAAGAGGATGGCCATACGTTTGTGGCCATCCACAATCCGCCCCTGCGCCTGATCGTGGTCGGGGCGGTGCATATCGCGCAGGCGCTGGTGCCGATGGCGCGAATCGCGGGGTTTGATCCGGTGGTCGTGGAGCCACGCGCCGCCTTTGGGTCTGAAGCCCGGTTTCCGCGTGAAACCATTGTCGAGGACTGGCCTGACGAGGCGCTGGATAAGCTGGGCCTTGATGCGCGCACAGCGTTGGTTTTGCTGACCCATGATCCCAAACTGGATGATCCGGCGCTGCATCGCGCGCTGGTGTCAGATGCGTTTTACATTGGCGCGCTGGGGTCCAAGCGGACCCATGCAAAGCGTGTGGACAGGTTGACTGCTGACGGGTTTTCGCCGCAGCAGATCGCACGGATCAAGGCCCCGGTCGGGCTGGATATCGGGGCCAGTGGCCCTGCGGAAATTGCTGTTTCGGTTCTGGCCCAGATGATCGCGCAATTGCGGGGCGGGGCATGAAATTTGGTACGGTGCCGGTACAGGAGGCGCTGGGCGCGGTTCTGGCCCATTCTGTCGATCTGGGGCAGGGACGGTTGCGCAAGGGTGTGGTGCTGACGAAAGACCACATTGCCAGATTGGAGGCGGCCGGTGTGCACGACGTGGTTGTTGCCGCGCTCGATGCCGATGATGTACCCGAAAACGCGGCGGCGCAGCAACTGGCGCAGGCGCTTGTGCCCGATCCGGCGGCAGCCTGTCTGCGGGTGACGGATGCGTTTACCGGCCGCGTCAATCTGCTGGCCGACGGCCCCGGTGTTGCCGTTCTGGATGTGCCCGCGCTTGAGGCGTTGAACCGCGTGCATCCCATGATCACGCTGGCAACGGTGCCGCCCTTTGCGCAGATGCGCGCCAAAGGCATGGTGGGCACGATCAAGATCATATCATACGCCGTGCCGCGCGCCGCGCTGGAACAGGCCTGCGATATTGCGCGCGCTTCGGTGCGGCTTGCGCGGCCCGTCCATGCAACGGCGGGTTTGATCATCACGGAAATTCCCGGCGGCGCTGGTGAAAAAGGGCGCGCCGCGATCGAGGCGCGGGTGACGGCGCTGGGCATGGACATGGCCGAGGTTCGGGTGATCGCGCACAGACAGGATGCGCTGGCGGTGGCCATCGCCGGTATCAGGGGCGATGTGATTCTGATCCTGACCGGATCGGCCACATCGGATGACAATGATGTGGGCCCGGCGGCATTGCGTCTGGCGGGCGGACAGGTGGAACGGTTTGGCATGCCGGTCGATCCCGGTAATCTGCTGTTTCTGGGGCATATGGCGGACAAGCCTGTCATCGGCCTGCCGGGATGCGCCCGTGCGCCCGCGCTGAACGGGGCGGACTGGGTGCTGTCGCGCGTGGCGTGCGGCATTCATGTCAGTGCCGATGATATTGCCGGAATGGGAATTGGCGGCCTGCTCAAGGAAATTCCCACACGCCCGCAACCCAGAAACCCCAGTCCGCGCACAAAGAAAGTCTAGCGACGCGTCGGTTTTTGCGCCCAAAATGTCGTGATCGCAAAGTTGTTGTTTTCAAGTGGTATTTTGCGTGGTTAACTCGGGCCAAACGAAAAGACCAAAAGGGAGGATGTTATGACACAGGTCAAGATGACCGTGAACGGCAAAGCCGCGTCTGGAGATGTGGAAGGGCGGACATTGCTGTCCACGTTCCTGCGCGAGGATTTGAACCTGACGGGAACCCATATCGGCTGTGACACCAGCCAGTGCGGCGCATGCGTTGTGCATGTGAACGGCGTGGCGGTGAAGGCCTGTACAATGTTGGCGGCCGAAGCCGATGGCGCGGTGGTGGACACGATCGAAGGCCAGGCCGAAGCCGACGGAACGCTGAACGTGATCCAGCAGGCCTTTCAGGATCACCACGGGTTGCAATGTGGGTTCTGCACACCGGGTATGGTGATGTCGGCGGCTGCTTTGCTCAAGGAAAACCCCAAGCCGACAGAACACGAAGTGCGCGCCTATCTGGAAGGCAATATCTGCCGCTGCACCGGATACCACAACATCGTCAAGGCGATCCTTGCCGCGTCCGGTCAGGACGTCAGCGCAATCGCTGCGGAATAAAGCAACAAGGGACGCAGCGGCGGTCTGAAACCCGCCCGTCTGCCTGTCCCTTCCAGACGGACACGATCCGTCGAACCTTTAGGGAGGAGATCAACATGCCAAAGGATTCAGGCATCGGAGCCAGTTCTAAACGGCGCGAGGACGTGCGGTTTTTGACCGGCGCGGGAAATTACACGGATGACATCAACGTACTGCGCCAGGCGCACGCGTATTTCTTGCGATCAGATGTCGCACACGGTTACATCAACGGCATTAACGCCGACAAAGCCAAGGCAATGCCGGGTGTTTTGACGGTCATGACAGGGGCGGATTTCGCGGATGTCGGCGGCAACCCTGCAGGCTGGCACATTCCCAGCCGCGACGGCTCGGCCATGCGCGAGCCCAAGCGACCCGTTTTGGCGCACGGCAAAGTCCGCCACGTCGGCGATGCCTATGCAGTAGTTGTCGCAGAGACCCGCGCGCAGGCGCGCGATGCGGCTATGGCCATCGAGGCAGATATCACGGAGCTCCCTGCGATTGTGGATATGGCAGCAGCCGTTGCCGATCCGTCGCACAGGGTACACGACGAAATTGACGGCAACGTCTGCTTCGACTGGGGCTGGATTGAAGACAATCGTGCGGCTGTCGACGCCGCGTTCAAAGCGGCGCCACACGTAACGACCCTCCAGTTGATCAACAACCGACTGGTACCCAACGCATTGGAGCCGCGCGCATCCATTGGCTGTTATGAAGCGGGCACAGGCGATTACAAGTTATACACCACCAGCCAGAACCCTCACCTGACGCGCTTGCTGATCTGCGCGTTTGTCATGGGCATTGCCGAGAATAAACTGACGGTGATTTCGCCTGACGTGGGTGGTGGGTTTGGCTCAAAGATTTACCATTATGGCGAAGAGGCGGCTGTACTGGCAGCCGCCAAGGCAATCGGTCGCCCTGTTAAATGGGTGGCAGACCGCTCAGAGAGCTTTTTGTCGGATGCGCATGGTCGCGATCACGTTACAAAGATCGAGCTGGCTTGCGAAAAAGACGGCACCTTCATAGGCATTCGCACAGACACTATGGCCAACGTCGGCGCGTATCTGTCGAATTTTTCCACTGTAACGCCAACATTCCTGCATGGCACGTTGATGTCGGGCCCCTACAAGACGCCAAACGTCTATGTGAACTTAAAGGCCGTGTTCACCAACACTGCACCAGTGGATGCCTATCGCGGTGCCGGACGCCCTGAGGCGACCTACGGTCTGGAGCGCATCATCGACAAGATGTGCGACGAGCTGGACCTTGATCCGATTGAGGTGCGACGCAAGAACCTGCTGACACCGGATCAGTTCCCCTATGCCTCTCCGGTCGGGCTGGTCTATGACACAGGCAACTACCAGGCGACACTGGACAAGGTGATCGAGAAAGGCGACCTCGCGGGCTTTGAGGCGCGACGCGCCGAAAGTGCCAAGCGCGGCAAGTTGCGTGGACTGGGCATGTCCACCTGGATCGAGGCCTGCGGCATCGCGCCGTCCAACCTCGTGGGAATTCTTGGTGCGCGTGTCGGATTGTTTGATGCCGCCACCGTACGTGTCAATGCGACAGGTACCATCAGCGTGATGACCGGTGCGCACAGCCATGGGCAGGGACATGAGACCGTGTTTGCGCAGGTTGTTGCAGAGCGTTTGGGCATACCTGAAAGCAGCGTTGAGATCGTGCATGGCGACACGTCCAAGATACCCTTCGGGATGGGCAGCTATGGCTCGCGCAGTCTGGCTGTGGCAGGCTCGGCAATGGTTAAAGCCGTGGACAAGATTATTGACAAAGGCAAGAAGATCGCAGCCCATATGCTTGAGGCCGCGGAAGACGACATAGTGTTTGAGGATGGCAAGTTCGCTGTTGCGGGCACCGACAAGGCGAAGGGCTTTGGCGAGATCGCCTTTTCCGCCTATGTTCCGCACAACTACCCTTTGGAATCGCTTGAACCCGGGCTGGAGGAGTCGGCATTTTATGATCCGGAGAATTTTACCTATCCTGCCGGAGCCTATGCCTGCGAGGTTGAGGTCGATCCGGATACAGGCAAGGTCGATGTTGTCGGTTTCACTTGCGCCGATGATTTCGGTAACGTCATGAACCCAATGATCGTGGATGGACAGGTGCACGGCGGTGTTGCACAGGGTATCGGGCAGGCGTTGTTGGAAGGATGTTCGTATGACGAGACTGGGCAGCTTTTGTCGGGGTCGTACATGGATTACACCATGCCGCGCGCCGATGATCTGCCGTTTTATTCCGTTGATCACAGCTGCATCACGCCTTGTACGCACAATCCGCTTGGCGTGAAGGGGTGTGGCGAAGCTGGAGCAATCGGATCGCCGCCTGCCGTCGTGAATGCAGTCGTGGATGCATTGCGCGCCGCAGGCAGCACCGTGACCCATATCGATATGCCGCTGAGCCCGTCGCGGGTATGGGCGGCGATGAACGGATGACCTTTTCCGGCGAGGGCGTGTGTGCGCAACCGCCGGAATTCGAGTATTTTTGGACAAATGAAAACGGGAGCGACGAGGATGCTGTCCCCCGCTTGCAGGAGAAACAGAGATGTATGATTTCGAACTATTGAAACCGACCAGCCTTGCCGATGCGGTGGCTGCGATGTCCGGTGAGGACGCGCAGGCGCTGGGCGGCGGGCAGACCCTGATCCCAACGCTGAAACAGCGGCTGGCCAGCCCTGCGACACTGGTGTCGCTGACGGGGATCGCAGAAATGCAGGGCGTGTGTACGCTTGATGACGGGCAACTGAGTATCGGTGGGGCTACCACACATGCAACAGTGGCCGCGCAGGCGGGTGCCTATCCGGCGCTGGCAGCGCTGGCCAGCCATATCGGTGATCCGGCGGTGCGCAACCGTGGCACGATCGGCGGATCACTTGCCAACAATGATCCGTCTGCCTGCTATCCGGCGGCGGCGCTGGGCAGTGGTGCGACGATCGTGACCAACATGCGCGAGATCGCTGCGGATGATTATTTTCAGGGCATGTTCGAAACCGCACTAGAAGAGGGCGAGATTATCACCGAAGTCCGCTTTCCGGTGCCGCAGGCGGCGCATTACGAAAAGTTTCTGCAACCTGCCTCGCGCTTTGCGCTGGTGGGCGTGTTTGTTGCGAAATTTGCGGATGGTGTGCGTGTGGCGGTGACAGGCGCCTCGGAGGACGGTGTGTTCCGCTGGGCCGAGGCCGAAGCCGCGTTAGCCAAAGAGTTTCGCGCAGATGCGCTGATGGACCTGAAGATCAATCCGATGAACATGATCGGGGATCTGCACGGTACCAAGGAATATCGCGCCCATCTGGTATCGGTGATCACCAGACGCGCGGTGGCTGCTGCCGCCTGAATACGGGCCCCCGCCGCACAGAAAAACGCCCCCTGTGATAAAGAGGGCGTTTTTTTTGTGAATTCCGGTTACTTGTTCGGAAGCGGGCCGATCAGCATGATCATCTGGCGGCCTTCCATCTTGGGCATGTTTTCCACACGTCCCACATCCTTGGTGTCTTCTGCCACCCGCTCCAGCAACTCGCGCCCCAGATTCTGGTGCGCCATTTCGCGACCGCGAAAGCGCAGGGTGATCTTGACCTTGTCGCCATTGTCCAGAAACTTGAACACGTTGCGCATTTTCACATCGTAATCATTGGTGTCCGTATTGGGACGGAACTTGACCTCTTTGATTTCGATGATCTTCTGCTTTTTGCGGGCCTCTGCCTCGCGCTTTTGGGTTTCGTATTTGAATTTGCCGAAATCCATGATCTTGCACACGGGCGGGTTGGCGTTGGGCGATATTTCAACCAGATCCAGCCCGACTTCGTCGGCCATGACCATGGCGCGGGCGGGCGTGACAACGCCGACATTTTCACCATCGGCCCCGATCAGCCGGATTTCATCCGACCTGATGTTTTCGTTCACTCGGGGTCCGGTATCGCGCTGCGGGGGCGCGTTATGAGGTCTGCGGGCTATGAGTTTATTCCTTTGATCATTGCTGAATTTTGAGGCCTTAACCTAGACGCGGGCCTGCAACACTTCAAGCCGCAAAATAAGCTGAACCCTGCCGATTTGTGGGATTTTTTTCGATTGTACCTTCTGCTTTGATGCCGCATTTGGCACAGGATAGCGGACCTTCTGCAACAGGCAGACGGCGCAGTGTTTAAAGGATGCGAAGATGAGAAATTTATTGGTGCTGGCGGGCGTGGCCGTTGTGGTTGTGCTCGGCTATGTTTTGTTCACGGGCGACACCGCAGAAGAAGTGGCAACCCAGGCGGAAACAACGACAGAACAGGCGACAGAGGCTGTTTCGGACGCGGTTGAAGGAGCTTCAGAGGCGGCCAGCGATGCGGCGCAAGCGGTAACCGATGCTGTTAACGAGACTGCTGAACAGGCGGGTGAGGCTGCCGAGGCTGCGGTGGAACAGGCCAGCGAAGCAGCGCAAGCAGCAGGCGAAGCTGCCGAAAACGCGGTTGAGGCGGTTGAGCGTGTCGCAGAAGGCGCAAGCGATGCGGTAGACGCGGCAAGTGATGCCGTGAGCGATGCCAGCGACGCCGCGACCAGTGCGGCAAGCGAAGCGGCCGATGCCGCGGCCGATGTTGTAAACGAAGCGACAGAGGCGGCAGGCGAGGCGGCAAGTGAAGCCGTCGAGGCGGCGCAAGAAGCTGCTGAAAGCGTTGCGGGCGCGTTGCAGGAGGCGACGACGCTGCCTGCAATCGATCCGTCCGTGATGACGGTAGAGGGGTTCAACCTTGATGCGGCAAAGGAAATGATCGACAGCTCGAACCTGAACGATTTGCAGAAATTGACCCTGAAAAGCACGCTGGAAGCATCACAGGACAGCCCCGTCATGCTGAAAGTGGCGCTGGACGAGGCAAGGAACCTTCTGGGTCTGTAAAAAACAGACTTCTCAGAAGTACTGAAAAACTGCCGCGCATCTTTGGGTGCGCGGTTTTTTCTTGGGAAAGGGGCAATCCTCTGGCAGCGTGGGTTTCACCAGTCAGGAAAGGAACAGCCAATGTCTGATCTGAGCGTCACGAGATTGACCGGCGCGGTCGGCGCCGAAATCTCGGGCGTTGATCTGAACCGGATCAGTGACAGCCAGTTTGAAACGTTGTGCGATACCCTGTTCAGGCGCGGTGTCGTTGTCCTGCGGGATCAGGATTTTTCGCCCGAGGCGCATATCGCACTGGCCGAACGCTTTGGCGAAATTGACGTGAACCGGTTTTTTACGCCGGTTGCCGCGCACCCAATGATTGCCGAAGTGCGTACAAGAGCCGAGCAGAACACCGTGATCGGTGGTACATGGCACAGCGATCATTCCTATGATCCTGAACCGGCAATGGCATCAATACTGGTGGCGCGCGAATTGCCACCCTATGGCGGGGACACTTTGTTTGCGTCGATGACAGCCGCTTGCGCCGGTCTTTCGGAAGGGTTGCGCGATACGCTGTCGGGGCTGTCTGCGTGGCACACCGATGGCAGTTTCGCCCGGTCCGAATTTGATATGGGCAAGGATGCGGCCGCATTTCGCCCGCCCAGCCTGCATCCGGTGCTGATCCGCCATCCCGAAACGGGCGAAAGGGCAGTTTACGTGAACGGGGATTTCACCACCCGTTTTGACGGCTGGAGCGAGGAAGAATCGCGCCCGCTGCTGGAATACCTTTATCGGGCCGTGACCCAGCCGCAGTATTGTTGCCGCGTGCGCTGGACGCCGGGAAGCGTCGGGATATGGGACAACCGAACGGTGCAGCATTTTGCAACGGCTGATTATCAGGGACACGCGCGTCTGATGCACCGGATCACGGTGAAAGGGCAGGCGTTGGAGCGTTAGGTTTCAGTTGCTTTGCCCACGAAACTGTCACTCCGGTTTTGTCGGCTTTACCCAATCCATGTCGGGATGTTCGCGTAGAATTGCCCAATCAATCACGCCGATCTTTTCGGTCCAGTTGTCAAACTCCCTGATCAGCATCTGGGATTTGGGCGTGTTTCTGAAACGGAGATCGTGTAGTTCGGTACGATCATCGCGCATATTATAAAGTTCCCAGTCCTTGCCGAATTCGCGTACCAGTTTCCAGTCACCAATCCGTGCGGCGCAATTGCCTTCGTGTTCCCAGAAAATCGGTGCTTCGCGTTCTACCGTATTGTTGCAGAACAGCGGCATCAGGCTTTCGCCATCCAGATCCTGAATGCCGTGCCCGTCGAAGTCCTTGGGGTAGGTCGCCCCGGAGACATCCAGAAGCGTAGGCATGATATCAACCACATGGCGCGCCTGATGGATCACGCCTTTGGCTTCAACGCCATTGGGCCAATGGACAATGAGCGGGGTCGAAATGCCGCCCTCGTGGACCCAGCTTTTGTGCATACGGAAGGGTGCGTTGGACACGTTCGACCATGCCACATCATAGCTTTGAAACGTGGTGCCCGGACCGGGGGCAAGATCGGGGATGTTGCCCGAAACCACCTCTTCGCCGTTAAATCCGGTTGCAGGGTAGCTGTCGGTCCACCCGTCTTCGGCCAGAAATTCGGCGCAACCGCCATTGTCGGACAGAAATAGCACCAGCGTGTCCTGCTCCACACCCAACGCGCGCAGTTTGGCCATAACGCGGCCAATGCCCTGATCCATGCAATCCACCATGGCGGCATAGGTCGCCATTCGCGCGTCTTCCCAATCGGTGTTCTTTTCATCAGTCCATGCGTGGGCATCCGGATCGCGGGGCGAAATATCCCAGTTACCCTGCAACAGGCCACGGCCCAGCATTTCCTCGTGTCGCGCCGTGCGCAGATGATCCCAACCTTTACGGTATTTTCCCTGATACCTGGCGATGTCTTCCGCGTGGGCCTGTAAAGGTCAATGCGGGGCGGTATAGGCCAGATACAGAAAGAACGGTTTATCCTCGCCACTGGCCTTGCCGATCATCTCGACTGCTTTGTCCGTGACGGCATCGGTCATATAAAAAGCACTGTCAGAGACTTCGATTTCACAATCGTCTTCCCCGATGTAATGCGGGAAAAAGAAACTTCCGGCGCCGTCTAACGTACCAAAAAACCGGTCAAACCCCCGCTGTCGCGGCGTGGGCTGGCCTACTTCGCCCGGTGTCCAAGTATCCGCGTCGCGCGGATCATAGGGGCCGCCGACATGCCATTTTCCACTCATCAACGTGCGGTATCCGGCAAGGCGCAGCACTTCGGCAATCGTGACGGCATCGTTGCGCAAATATCCCTGATAGGCGGGGGTTCCGTAATTGGCCGTCATGTGCCCGATCCCGGCCTTGTGCGGGTATAAGCCGGTCAGAAGGGATGCGCGCGTGGGGCAGCAACGGGCGCAATTGTACATCGCCGTATAAGTCTGGCCGCCTTTTGCAAGACGATCAATGTTGGGGGTCCGGATTTCGGACCCCATACACCCAAGGTCTGAAAACCCCATGTCATCGGCAAGGATCAGGATGATGTTGGGCTGTTTGGCATTGCGCATGCCAGAATGGTGGCACAGGCCGCTTGGCCTGTCATCAGTGTTCTAAACGTTAACCCACGAACGCCTTTTCGACCACATAGTGTTTGGGATCCGAATTGGCACCTTCTTCCAGTCCGAAGCCTTCCAGTATCTCTTTGAGATCGGTGTTCAGGCCTAGTGATCCGCATACCATGGCGCGATCTGTTTCTGCGCTAATGCCTTTGATGCCCAGATCGCTGAACAGGGTGCCATCGTTCAGCAGCGTCGTTATACGGCCCATTTTCGGGCTCTCTTCGCGCGTGGTGGTCGGATAATAGGTCAGTTTCTTCAGGTTTTCGGTGCCGATCAACTCGTTCAGCAATTCGTCGGAACGGATGCTTTCGATCAGCTGGCGGCTGTATTCCAGTTCCGCCACATCGCGACAAGTGTGTGTGACGATGACCTGATCGTAATCCTCGTAGGTTTGCGGATCGCGCAACAGCGAGGCAAAAGGCGCAAAGCCGGTGCCGGTGGCAAAAAACCAGCAGCGTTTTCCGGGCAACAGCGCATCGTGCACCAATGTGCCCACCGGCTTGGGACGCAGGATGATCTGATCCCCGGGTTCGATATGTTGCAGGCGGCTGGTCAGCGGCCCGTCCTGCACCTTGATCGAGTAGAATTCCAGCTCGTCATCCCAGGACGGCGACGCGATCGAATAGGCGCGCAGCAGCGGGCGGCCATCTTCTTTCAGCAGGCCGATCATCACAAACTCGCCCGAGCGGAAACGCAGTGATGCAGGGCGCGTGACCCGGAACGAAAACAAACGGTCTGTCCAGTGGGTTACAGATGTCACCGTCTGGGCATCGGGCAGGGTGGGCACTTTTACTGCTGTGGCTTCGCTCAAGGGTCTGATCTCGGTCATGGTTTAAATCATGCGGGCTCAGGGCTCGCATGCCTTCTTTAAGATGTGAGAGGGGCAGGGGAAAGGGACAATCAGCCGCGCAGGCGAGCCTGATAGTCGTGGTCTTGCCAGTTGGCACGAAACACCCATTCCTTTTCGGGTTGGCGAGCGGCCAGATCATCGCTGATTTCGACCTCGTCAAATCCGGCGCGCCGCGCCATGGCGTATTGATCCGACAGCACATGGCCGCGCGCGCGCAACCGGCCGGTGTACCCGCGCAGTCGCAACTGGCGCGCGATGGTAAAGCCGCGCCCATCGGCACTTGAGGGGAAATCAACGCGGATCATCTGCAGGCCCGGCGTCAGGTGAACCTGTTGCGGATCGGTATCCGATGGAAGATCAAGGGCGCAGATGTCGTTGGCGGCCACGTCGGGCCCGCAAAAACCGTGCGTCCATGTATCGGGGGTAAACCCTGCATCCGTTACAATGACCGTCATGTCGTTTCTCCTGTTCGCATCATTTTGCCATTCACAAAGTGGATGCCGCATTCATCTTTGGTTTGATCGCGCCAGCGTCCGGCGCGCGGGTTTTCATCTGGCGCGGCTGGCGACGTGCAGGGCGCGCATCCGATCGAAGGATAGCCTTGGGCCACCAGCGGGTGACGCGGCAGGCGGTTTTCGATCATGTAGGTTTGCACATCCTGTGACGTCCAGTGGGCCAGCGGGTTCACCTTGATCCTGCCGGTGTCAGGCTCGGCCTCGAAAAACTCCAGTGTAGCGCGCCGGCCCGACTGGAACCGTTTGCGCCCCGTGATCCAGCCATCATATTCGGCAAGCACCTGATCAAGCGGCGCAGTCTTGCGCAGCGCGCAGCAGGCATCGGGATCGGTTTTGTGCAGGGTGCCATCAGGGTCTGCGGTGCCTGCATTCGCGGCACGGATGATGCGCACATTGCGCAGGCCAAGCTTTTCCGCAACTTCCTGCTGATAGACCAACGTTTGTGTGAACAGCATTTCGGTGTCGATGAACACCACCGGTGCGGTGCGGTCCTGCATCGAAACAAGATGCAGCAACGCAACCGATTCCGCGCCGAAACTGGAGACCAGCGCAATATGCCCCAGATCGCGCAACGCGGCGCGGATCACGTCTGTGGCGCTGTGATGGCGGTATGCCTTGTTCAGAGCGGCGACATGAGGGACCAAATTCGCGTGCGGTGCCGCGCCGGACGCAGGGGAGCCTCCGGCGGGGATATTTTGCAACAGAAGAAGCCGGGGGTCAGGCTGCATCGGCCCGTGCCTCGGGGTAAAGGGCCGCCTTGAACGGGGCAAGGCCCAGACGGCGGTAGGTGTTGATGAACCGTTCGCCCGCATCACTGCGCAGGTCGAGATAGGCCTCGACCAGACGTTCGATGGCGGGAATGATCTCGTCCGCGGAAAAGCCGGGTCCGGCGCGTTCGCCGACAGCGGCGGTTTCGGTGTGATCCCCGCCCAGCGTGATCTGGTAGTTTTCCACGCCGGCGCGATCCAGCCCCAGAATGCCGATATGGGCCACGTGGTGGTGCCCGCAGGCATTGATGCAACCGGAAATCTTGATTTTCAGATCCCCGATATCGTGTTCCAGTTTCAGATCGTCGAACCGGGTCGCGATTTCCTGGGCGATAGGGATGGACCGGGCCGTGGCCAGCGCGCAGTAATCCATGCCGGGGCAGGCGATGATATCCGAAATCAGGCCGATATTGGCAGTGGCAAGGCCGTGGGCGCGCAATTTTGCATGCAGGGCAGGCAGATCAGAGCGGTGCACATGGGGCAGGATCACGTTCTGTTCGTGGCTGATGCGCAATTCGTCATGTCCATAAGCGCGCGCCAGATCGGCCATAACGCGCATCTGGTCCGATGTGGCATCGCCCGGTGTGGCGCCATGCGCCTTGAGGCTGATCGAAACGATGGCATAGCCGCTTGTGCGATGTTCGGCCAGATTGGTGTCGGCCCAGCTGCGAAAGACCGAATCGTTGCTATAGGCCGTATCGAAGGCCGCGGTATCGCCGGCTTTGAAGGCGGGCGGGGCAAATTGCGCCTCGATCGCGGGCAGAAGGGTTTGATCGACGCCGGAAAATGTGGGGCGGATCTGGGCAAACCGGTGTTCAACGCGGGCGCGGATATCGTCGATACCGTTTTCATGCACGGTGATCTTGATGCGGGCCTTGTATTTGTTGTCGCGCCGTCCCAGCAGGTTATAGACACTGACGATAGATTCCAGATAGGGCAGCAGATCAGCGCGCGGCAGGAAATCGCGGATCACCTTGCCGATCATGGGGCTACGGCCCAGACCGCCGCCGACAATCACCTCGAACCCCGGTGCGCCGTTGCGGGTGATCATCCGAAGGCCGATGTCATGCGCTTTGGTCACGGCCCGGTCGTTGGGCGATCCGGTCACGGCCACCTTGAATTTGCGCGGCAGAAACTGGAATTCGGGGTGGTCGGTAGACCATTGCCGGATCAGTTCGGCCACAGGGCGCGGATCGGCGATTTCATCGGCGGCGGCACCGGCAAAATGGTCTGCCGTCACGTTCCGGATGGTGTTGCCGCTGGTCTGGATCGCATGCATGTCGACCTCGGCCAGGGCATCCAGCATATCGGGCACATCGTTCAGCTTGGGCCAGTTGAACTGCACGTTCTGGCGGGTGGTGAAATGGCCATACCCCTTGTCCCACCGGTCGGCGATATCGGCCAGTTTGTGCATCTGGCGACTGTTCAGCGTTCCATAAGGGATGGCAACACGCAGCATGTAGGCGTGCAGTTGCAGATACAGCCCGTTCATCAGGCGCAGCGGTTTGAATTCATCCTCGGTCAGCGCGCCGGAAATGCGCCGTTCGACCTGCGCGCGAAACTGCGCGTTGCGCTCTGCCAGAAACGCGGCGTCAAAATCTGTGTAGTTATACATTTGCCTGCTCCGCCTGTTTGCCGTGGGCATAATTGGATGGGCCCGTCGCCCGGAATTCTTCGCGGAAATGGGTGGGGGCGGCGCCCGATTTGGTGGGCACCACATCCGCGAGATAAGCGCCGACGATGGCGCTGCTTTGCATTTCGGCGTGCAACAGGCGCAGTTGGGCGTGGGCCTCGTCGGTGATGATTTCGGCCTGTGACAGGTCGCGGGTCCATTGGTCATCGGCGCTCAGATAGATCACGTCACCTTCGATCAGGGCATTGGCGGTTACGACTTTGGGGGTGTATGGCTTGGACATCAGGCACGTTCCTTTCGGGGCAGATCTTGTGTGGCCTGCACAGCGGCGCGCGGGGCAAGGCCGTAAAAGGTCAGGGCGGGGCCGGACATTTCGGCACGAGCCAGATCAGCGGGCAATGCCGCCAATGTGGTTTCCAGCACCCTCTGATCGGGGCGCGAGGCGTTTTCGATCACAGTGACAGGCGTGGCGCGGTCCGCGCCGTGCATGATCAGGCGGCCCTGAATGAAGCGGGCCGATTTCTTGCCCATATAGATCGCCGCAACCTCGCCCGCGCGCGCCAGTGCCGCCCAGTCGTGATAGGCAAATCCTTTCATGTCGTGCCCGGTCAGAAACCGCACAGAAGAATTGCGTGTGCGTTTTGTCAGGCTTTGCCCGATCGCGGCCACCGCCGCACTGGCCGAAGTGATGCCGGGCACGATATGCCAGCCGATCCGGGCCGCATCGACCGCATCGATTTCTTCGTCCAGTCGTCCGAACACGGTTGCATCACCCGATTTCAGCCGCGTGACCCGCGCCCCGCCTGACGCGTGAAGGACGATCAGCGCGTTGATGTCGTCCTGCGACATCGAGGGGCCAAAGCCTTCCTTGCCCGCGTCGATCAACAGAACCCTGTGCGGGACCAGCGCCAGAATGTCCGCGCTGATCAGGCGATCGTGGATCACCACATCAGCCTGTTCAAGCGCGCGCAGCGCCTTGATCGTCAGCAGATCGGGATCGCCGGGGCCGGCGCCGACAAAGGTGACGTGACCGACAGGGTCGGTTCCGGCCTTGGGAGGAGTGATTTTCTGATCCATGACGCGCGGACTTCCTTGTTTGACTTGAGATGCAATATAGGAAATATTCCCGCCAATACGCCATATGTGTCGATAGATAAGAATATATGTTTTATATAATGCTGTAATCATAGAATATAGTCCCGATATGCAAGGATAACAGGAATGGCAGCGCAGATAGATGAACTGGATCGGAAAATTCTGGCCGAGCTGCAGGAGGATGCGAGCCAGTCGCTGGATGATATTGCCGGAAAAGTCGGCAGTTCCAAGACGCCGGTGTGGAACCGGATTCGCAAATTGCGCAAGGCGGGGGTGATCGGGCGGCAAACCGTTTTGCTGGATCCCGAAGCATTGGGGTTTGAGGCGTGTTTCTTTGTACTTATCCGCACGTCAGAGCATGAGGCCGAGTGGCAGGCCGCATTCCTGAAGGCATTGAAAGAACGCCCCGAGGTGCAAGAGGCGCACCGGCTGGCGGGGGACATCGACTATATTCTGAAAGTGCGGGTGAAAAACGCCCGTGCCTATGATGCTTTCTATCAGGCGCTGATTTCGGAAGTGCGGGTGTTCAACGTCACGGCCCTGTTGTCGATGGAAGAGATCAAATCGACCACAATGCTGCCGGTCGGGCAATAGTGGCTATTTGTCTGCGATCAAGCGGGTCAGGCCGTGGAAATGGTAGGTGTCGCCGTAGACCGGCGGCACGGTCATCTGCAAGCGGGGCAGGCGTTCAAACAGGATTGGCAGAGCTGTGGCCAGTTCGAACCGGGCCAGCGGCGCACCGACGCAAAAGTGCACGCCCCCGCCAAAGGCCAGATGGCTGTGCTGCGCCCGGTCGGGCAAAAACCTGTCTGGTTGCGCCCATCTGTGCGGATCGCGCCCGGTTGCGCCCAGCACCAGCGCGATCTGGTCGCCGCGGGCAAAAGGTTGGTCAAACAGCGTGACGTGTTCGTAAACATAGCGCGTGAACATGTGCAGTGGCGGATCATACCGTAGGATTTCCTCGACGGTGTCGGCGATCTGGTCGCGCGCAAGAAATGCGCGTGGCACTGCGTTTTCCAGCACCGCCTTGATGCCATTGCCAAAGCTATGCACGGTAGCCTCGTGTCCGGCGTTCAGCAGCAGGATGCAGGTTGTAATCAGCTCGTCCGTTGACAGTTTTTCGCCATCTTCCTCTGCGGCAATCAGATGGGTGATCAGATCATCGGCAGGGCGGGTGCGGCGTTCGCTGACATAGCCGCGCATGAACGCGGCAAAATCGCGGGCGGCGCTGGCGGCATCGTCTTCGATCGCGCGGGTGCGGTTTGCCTGATACATCGCGACAATCCGGTTGGACCAGCGAAGCAGATCGGGGGCCATGCTGTCGGGCACGCCCAGAAGCCGTGCAATTACGATCACTGGCAAGGGCGTGCAAAACGCCGGCAATAGATCGGTCTCGCCCTGGGGCATCGCGTCAATCAGATCGTGGGCCAGCGCGGCAATCTCGCCCTCCATCGCTCTGATCCGGCGCGAGGTAAAGGCGCGCAAAACAAGGCCGCGCAGGCGGGTATGGCGGGGCGGTTCCAGTTCCAGCATCGAATGGGCCTCGACCGCGTAGAAGGGGGCCAGATGGTCTGGTGGGTCCACTTGATTTTCCGGTGGCATTGCGCGGCCCAACCTTTTGTCGCGCAACAATGCATGAACGGCGTCATGCGAAAACGCCGCGCACATTCCGTAATCCTGCCAGAAATGCAACGGCCCCTTTTCCAGCGCATCGGCATAGAAAAGATAGGGGTTCTGGACAAAGGCGGGATCTGTCGGGGATTGCACAAGTGTTGCCATAACGGCATCAAAGCGGTGCGATCTGGTCAATGCAAGTCCGGGTTTGCTAGGGTCTTGCAAGATGACGCGATTATGGAACCAGCGCGCCCTGATTGTTGTGGGGTTTTTGATCACCGTTGCGGCGGTGTCGGCGGCCGTATGGCGCTATGGGTATTTGCAGGCGCTGGATCAGTTGGCGCAGCGCGGGCAGGCCGATCTGGATCTGGCCAGCGACCGGTTAACCGGACAGTTGCAGGGATTTCAGGAGATTGCCGTTCTACTGGCGGATCATCCGGTGTTGCAGGCGCTTGCAATCGGGCGCGAAACAGCTGCGGCCAAGGCGATGTTGCTGGCAGCGGCAGACAAGACGGCGGCACTGGATATTCTGTTCGTATCACCCGCCGGACAGGTTGTCGCCTCAGCGCATGACGCAACATTGCAGGACGTCTCGCAGAACGCCGCATTCGCGCGCGCCATGCACGGGGCGATGGGCATTGATCACGGGGTCAAGCCCCCCTTTGACCAGCGGACATTTGTGTTCGGAGCGCCGTCTTTTGCCGTGGGCGGCGGGGTGATTGGCGTGCTGATGGTGGCGGTGGATGTGGACCGTCTAGAAGATGACTGGCGCGGCTCCAACCCGGCTGTATTCTTCACGGATCGCAGCGGCGAGGTGTTTATTTCCAACCGGTCCGAACTGCTGTTCTGGACACGTCCCAAGGGCGAAGCGGGACTGGTGCCTGCCGCTGGTCGTTCGCCGCCGTTTTCTTCCAGCTTCACCGGGCCGCACGAGGTGTGGCAATTGGGGTGGGGGCCTTATCTGCCGGCGCGGGCGCTGCATCTGGTGAAACAGTTGCCGGTGATCGGCATGACGGGTGAGGTGTTGGTTGATGTGGCCCCCGCGCGCCGTCTGGCAGGTTTGCAGGCTTCGGCGGTGGCGGCGCTGTGTCTGGCTTTTGGAGCGATGCTGTTTCTGGCAACCGAACGGCGCCGTACCCTCGCGCAGGCCAATGCGGTGCTGGAAAGCCGGGTGGCCAAACGCACGGCGGCCTTGCAGGATGCCAACGTCAGCCTGCGGCGCGAAGTCTCCGAACGGCGGCAGGCCGAAGCAGCCCTGCAACGGGCACAGGCCGATCTGGTGCAGGCGGGCAAACTGTCGGCCCTGGGGCAGATGTCGGCGGGGTTAAGCCACGAACTGAACCAGCCGCTGATGGCGATCCGGTCATTTGCCGAAAACGGCGCGCAGTTTCTGGCGCGCGGCGAAACGCAGGTCGCGGCGGCCAATATGGGCCGTATTTCCGATCTGGCGGAACGCATGGCGCGCATCATCAAGAACCTGCGCGCTTTTGCGCGGCAGGAAACCCGCGAACTGACGCGGGTGGATATCGTTGCCGTGATTGACACTGCGCTGGAATTGACTGCGGTGCGGCTGCGTGATGACGCGGTGCAGGTGCAATGGGTGCCCCCATCCGGACCTGTCTGGGTGCATGCAGGCGAAGTGCGTCTGGCGCAGGTGATGGTGAACCTGATCACCAACGCGGCAGACGCAATGGAGGCGACGCAGGATCGCGCCCTGACGATCACCCTGAACACCGGCGACCGGATCAGCGTGGATGTGGCCGATACCGGCCCCGGCATCAGCGCGCCGGAAAAGATTTTCGATCCGTTCTATTCCACAAAAGAGGTGGGCGCCGCCGAAGGCATGGGGCTGGGCCTGTCGATCTCTTATGGTTTGGTGCAAAGCTTTGACGGTAACATTCGCGGCGCCAACCGGCCAGAGGGCGGCGCGGTTTTTACCGTTGAACTGGATCGCTGGGAAGGCGAAAAAGCCGCATGAGCGCAACCCCTGTTCTGATTGTCGAAGATGACGCTGCCGTACGCGAGGCACTGGCGCAATCGCTGGCCCTGGCCGGATTGGAGCCGCGCGCTGTTGGATCGTTTATTGCGGCCAAGGATCATATATCGACGACATTTGAAGGGGTCATCCTGTCCGATATCCGGATGCCGGGACGCGACGGTTTTTATCTGTTGGATTATGCGCTGCAACAGGACCCCGATCTGCCGGTTGTTCTGCTGACCGGCGAAGGCGACATTCCGATGGCCGTCAAGGCCATGGCGCAGGGCGCGTTCGATTTTCTGGAAAAGCCGTGTGCGCCTGCCGATCTGGTGGCCGTGCTGGAACGGGCGATCAAAACCCGCCATCTTGTGCTGGAAAACCGCCGTTTGCGTGCGCAGCTGGAACGCGGGGATGCTGCTGCGCGGATGTTGTTTGGAACATCGCAAAAGGCCGAAACCTTGCGCGAAAATGTCCGCCAGGTGGCCCGCGCGCACACCGAAGTGCTGGTGCTGGGCGATCCGGGCACCGGCATTTCCAAGGTGGCCGAAGTGATCCACCTGTGTTCACCCGTGTCCAAGGGGCCGTTCGTGAAACGGGCAGGGGCCGGGCTTGAACCGCATGCGTTGATTGCCGCGCTTGAGATGGCGCAGGCCGGCAGCCTGTTCATCGATGAGATTGCGGCAATGCCCGCTGACAGCCAGTTTGCCCTGATCGAAGCACTGGAGACGGGCGCGGACGCGCGCCTGATCTGTGGCAGCACTGCCGATCTTGGTCATGCGACCGAAAAAGGTGCGCTGAACTCCGACCTTTACTATCGCCTTCAGGTCATGCCGGTGCGCATTCCGTCTTTGGCCGAACGCCCCGAGGATATTCCCGTGCTGTTTCGCCACTATGTTGCACTGGCAAGCGAGCAGGCCGGTCTGAGCGCGCCGGAAATCACCCCCAATGTTCTGGCCGGGCTGATGGCGCAGGACTGGCCGGGAAATGCCCGTGCGCTGATGTCGGTTGCGATGCGATTTGCGCTGGGGCTGGAGGCAGGCGGTGTGACGCAGCCGGATGCGTCACTGGGGCTGAACGATCAACTGGCGCAGGTCGAAAGATCATTGCTGGCGGCTGCATTGCAACGCGCCAAGGGGCAGGCCAGCGCGGCCGCAAAAGACCTGCACCTGCCGCGCAAAACCTTTTACGACAAACTGGCCCGCTACGGGATTCGGGCCGAGGATTTCAGGCTCTGATCTGTGCGAAAAACCGCACAGCTGAAACCGAACCTTGTGCGGAATTTCGCACAGATGGCGACTGGCTTAAGGAAGCGTGCTTGAGCAATATTGCTTAAGGCGCTGTTATAAATGTAATAAGTCAAGTTGTAGTTCCGGTGGTCACAAAAGCTTGAGCGAAAGGGCGACTTGCGGTTTGGTTGTGACAGCCAACCCGTTCTTTGACGGGTAAAGCTGATTATGCCGTCTGGCGCTGCCAGACACACAACCGGGGAGGAGACCCACCATGAAATTTGTAACCGCCGCCGCAACGGCGCTGGCTCTGACAGTGACTGCAAATGCGGCTTCCGCTGCCTGTGACGAAGGCGAGATCGTTATCAAGTTCAGCCACGTCACCAATACAGACAAACACCCCAAAGGCATCGCCGCCTCTTTGCTGCAACAGCGCGTCAATGACGAAATGAACGGCAAAGCCTGTATGGAAGTGTTCCCGAACTCGACACTTTACAACGATGATCAGGTGCTTGAGGCCCTGTTGCAGGGCGACGTACAGATGGCCGCCCCGTCGCTGTCCAAGTTCGAACAGTTCACCAAGGTTTTCCGCATCTTCGATCTGCCGTTCATGTTCAAGAACATCGCGGCGGTGGATGATTTCCAGAATTCCGATACCGGACAGGCGATGAAGGAAAGCATGACCCGCCGTGGTCTGCTGGGCCTTGCGTTCTGGCACAACGGCATGAAGCAGATGTCGGCCAACGTGCCGCTGAACAGCCCGACCGATGCCAATGGCCTGAAATTCCGTGTGCAGAATTCGGATGTTCTGAAGGCGCAAATGGCGGCTTTGGGTGGATCGCCCCAGCCGATGGCGTTTTCCGAAGTCTATGGCGCGCTGCAAACCGGCGTTGTCGACGGACAGGAAAACACATGGTCCAACATTTACGGCCAGAAGTTCTTTGAAGTGCAGGATGGCATCACCGAAACCAACCACGGTATCATCGACTATATGCTGGTGACATCGACCGACTGGTGGGATTCACTGGATGGCGATGTGCGCGATCAACTGGCGACAATCGTGACCGAAGTGACCGCCGCGCGTAACGCTGAATCCACGGCCGTCAACGAAGCGGCCAAGCAGGCCATCATCGATGCCGGCGGTGTGGTGCGTACGTTGGATGGTGCGGCCCGCGAAGAATGGGTTGCCGCCATGAAACCCGTCTGGGAAGAGTTCAAAGGCGATGTCGGCCAGGAAAACATCGACGCGGCCCAAAAAATCAATATGACCCACTAGGGCAGTCAAGACCAATCCCCGGCCGGAGTGTCCCGGCCGGGGAAATCATGCGCCGGGGACACGCACATGTCACATTCCTATCATGCGAAAACCGGCCTTGGCCGGATCGTGAACGAGATCGAAGAAACTGTTATCGCGGTTCTGCTCGGTCTGATGACGATACTTACCTTTATCAACGTTGTGCTGCGTTACGGGTTCAACACCGGGCTGATCTGGGGGCTGGAAGCGGTCACATTTCTGTTCGCGTGGCTGGTTCTGTTCGGCGCAAGCTATGCGGTCAAGGTGACGGCCCATCTGGGCGTTGATGCCCTGATCAATCTGTTTTCGCCGCCCGTGCGCCGCGTTCTGGCCCTGACCGCTGCGGTGGTCTGCCTGAGCTATGCGTTTCTGGTGTTCAAGGGGGCGTGGGATTACTGGGCGCCGTTCGCCGGTCTGGATGCCACATCGGGGCGCTGGTTCCCGACAGGGTTTGAAAACAGCCGCGATCAGGCATGGTACGAGGTTGTCGATATTCCGATGCCGGACTGGCTGCGCTGGATCGAACCGATCATGAACGAAGGCGAAGCCTACGAAAAAATTCCACGCTTCATTCCCTATGCAATCCTGCCCTTCGGCATGGGCCTGCTGCTGTTTCGCTTTGTACAGGCCACGTTGCGCCTGTGGCGCGGCGACGCGGGCAGCCTGATCGTCAGCCACGAGGCCGAAGACGCCGTTGAAGACGTCAAACATATGAACGCAGGGGATTGATCACATGGAAGTCGTAATACTTTTTGCCATGGTGATCGGCCTGATGCTGATCGGTGTGCCCATCGCCGTTTCGCTGGGAACATCTTCGATCATCTTCCTGCTGGTTCTCAGCGATACCTCGCTTGGATCGATTGCGCAGACGTTGTTTCAGGCGATGGCGGGGCACTACACCCTGCTGGCGATCCCGTTTTTCATTCTGGCCTCGACGTTCATGTCGACGGGCGGTGTGGCCAAAAGGATCATCCGGTTTTCCATCGCGCTGGTCGGGCACTTGCCCGGCGGGCTGGCCATCGCGGGCGTCTTTGCCTGTATGCTGTTTGCCGCGCTCAGCGGATCGTCACCGGCCACGGTTGTGGCCATCGGATCGATCGTGATCGCGGGGATGCGGCAGGTTGGCTATACCAAGGATTTTGCCGCAGGTGTCATCGCCAATGCCGGTACGCTGGGCATTCTGATCCCGCCGTCTATCGTGATGGTGGTCTATGCCTCGGCCACGGATGTGTCTGTCGGGCGGATGTTTCTGGCGGGGGTCATTCCGGGCCTGATGGCCGGTACGATGCTGATGGTCACGATCTATGCAATTGCCAAGATCCGCGATTTGCCCAAGGGCGAATGGCATGGCTGGGGCGAAGTGTTTGCCAGCGGCCGTGACGCGGGATGGGGCCTGTTCCTGATCGTGATCATTCTGGGGGGCATTTATGGCGGGATTTTCACCCCGACCGAAGCTGCCGCCGTGGCTGCCGTTTACGCGTTCTTTATCGCCAGCTTTGTCTATCGCGATATGGGGCCGTTGCATGTGGCAGGCGATGATGCGCAGAACATCCCGTTCCTGAAAAAGCCGCTGTCGCTGATCACGGTGTTTTTCCATCGCGACACACGGGACACCCTGTTCGAGGCGGGCAAACTGACCGTGACCCTGATGTTCATCATCGCCAATGCGCTGATCCTGAAACACGTGCTGACGGATGAACAGATCCCGCAACAGATCGCCGGGGCCATGCTTGAGGCCGGGTTCGGTCCGATCGTGTTTCTGATCATCGTGAACGTGATCCTGCTGATCGGCGGGCAGTTCATGGAACCGTCCGGCCTGCTGGTGATCGTGGCGCCACTCGTGTTCCCGATTGCCATCGAACTGGGCATTGATCCGATCCATCTGGGCATCATCATGGTGGTGAACATGGAGATTGGGATGATTACGCCACCTGTGGGTCTGAACCTGTTCGTGACGTCAGGTGTGGCCAACATGCCGATGATGGCGGTGGTGCGCGCGGCGCTTCCGTTTACGGCGGTGCTGTTCGTGTTCCTGATCATGGTGACCTATATCCCGATCCTGAGCACATGGTTGCCGACACTGATGATGGGGCCAGAGATCATAACGAAATAGCGCGGTGCCCAACGGGTTCCGTGCAACAGGAAAGGCGGCGTACCCATACGGGTGCGACGCCTTTTTGCCAGCATGGTTTTCAAGTATTTTTGAAAAGATGAAGGTCAGGCGGCGCTGTTTTCCAGCGCGGAGATGACAGGCGAGAAATCGGCTGCCTTCAGGCTGGCCCCGCCCACAAGGGCACCGTCCACATCGGGCAGCGTGAATATCTTGGCCGCGTTGGTGGCATTGACCGAACCGCCATAGAGCAGGCGCATGCCGTTTGCGATATCGGCTCCAAAACGGTGTTTGACCCGCGCGCGGATGAAGGCGTGTACTTCTTCGATCTGGTCCAGCGTTGGAACCAGACCGGTGCCGATGGCCCAGATCGGTTCGTAAGCGATGACAAGGTTTGAGGGTGTGCTGCCGTCTGGTACGGAGCCGGACAGTTGCGCGGCAATGATATCCAGCGTGTTGTCCGCTTTGCGCTGTGCGGCACTTTCCCCGATGCACAGGATAGCCGTGAGACCGGCGCGCCAGACAGCGCGGGTTTTGGCGCACACGATATCATCGGTTTCATGGTGATTCTGCCGGCGTTCGGAATGGCCGGTGATGACATGGGTTGCGCCCACATCTGCCAGAATGGCGGCGGATACATCGCCGGTATGGGCCCCCGCCGGTTCGGCGTGGCAATCCTGCGCCCCGATCTGCAAGGCAGACCCGTTCAGGCGCGTGATGGCCGGCGCGATAAGGGGGGCAGGGGGGCAGACCAGAATGTCGATGCCGCTGTGCGCATGCTGCTGTGCGATCTGGTCAAGTTCGTCCAGTTGCCGAAGCGACCCGTTCATCTTCCAGTTGCCTGCTGCCAGAGCGCGCCGCATATGAATTCCCCGCAGTTGATCCTGCCTTTACCTAGCAGTCGCAACCTTGCAGGACAATCCGCTTACATGTCGTTGAATTTGATCGATTCACCGCATCCGCATGCTTCGGATACATTGGGGTTGTTGAACTTGAAACCGGATTCCAAGAGGCTTGTTTCGTAGTCGATTTCGGTTCCGAACAGGAACATCTGCGCCATCGGGGCGATCATCACGCGCGCGCCGTCTGTCTCGACGACTTCGTCGTTGGGATCAATATCGGTGGCGTAATCCATGGTGTATTCCATGCCCGCACAGCCGCCTTTCTTGACGCCGATGCGCAGACCGGAATGGCCGTCCTTTTCCATCAGGCGCGCGATCTGGGCCGCGGCCTTTGGTGTGATGGTGACAGCCTGTTTGCCTGGGATACCGAACATGAAACTTGTCTCCTTTGCGCTCTAGATAGGGCGCGCATTTCTGTTGCTCAAGTAGGGGCTACATAAAGCCCAGTTCCAGACGTGCCTCGTCCGACATCATTTCCATGCCCCAGGGCGGTTCCCACACCAGTTCCACATCGACAGTTTTGACACCTGCAAGCGGTTCAATCGCTTCGGCGACCCAGCCGGGCATTTCACCGGCAACGGGGCAGCCCGGTGCGGTCAGGGACATCTTGATGCGCACTTCGTTTTCATCGTTGATATCGATCGTGTAAATCAGGCCAAGTTCATAAATATTAACTGGAATTTCAGGGTCATAGACGGTGCGACAGGCCTCAACTACGGCTTCATACAAGTCATGATCTGTTGAAGATGGCGCGATCAGTGGCGCACCTTCCAGCGGTTTCTGGGCTTGGTTCATGTCGACCTCAATCTGTTCCTGACTGATTATATAGGGATTAGCGGGCAGGGCGTCCAGTGCAAGCGCGGTGTTTGACGGTACCGCTTGTGTCGGGAAGGTTTCCACCATCCTCAGAGAACGGGGCTGCGCACCTCGGGCCTTTAGCCGTAGCGCCATGTGCCGGGCTGCAAACCTGCCAGCGTCCAGTCGCCGATGCTGTAGCGGATCAGCCGCAATGTGGGATGACCGATTGCGGCGGTCATGCGCCTGACCTGCCGGTTGCGTCCTTCGGTCAGGATGATTTCGATCCAGCAATCGGGTACGGTTTTGCGAAACCTGACAGGCGGGTTGCGTGGCCAGATGTAATCGGGGGGCGCGATCAGACGGGCCTTGGCCGGTTTGGTCGGCCCGTCTTTCAGGGCCAGACCACCGCGCAACCGATCCAGCGCCGGTTGATCTGGCACGCCTTCGACCTGAACGTGATAGGTTTTGGGCAATTTGTGCCTGGGGTCGGCAATACGCGCCTGAAGCCGGCCATCATTGGTCAGAACAACCAGACCTTCGCTGTCCTTGTCCAGCCGTCCGGCAGGGTAGTAGCCGGGGGCATCAATGAACTCGGCCAGTGTCTGGCGCTGCCCGCCGCTGTCGGTGAACTGGCACAGCACGTCAAAGGGTTTGTTGAACAGGATCAGGTCGGGCATGTCACGTGGTGCAACGGCGCGGACAGAAGGATTTATCCGTCGTTGATATCGTCCTTGAAGGTTTTCACGCTGCTGCGGCGTCCGGAAAACACCAGCCGCATCACGTACCAGCCGACAAGGGCCAGACCGGCAAACAGGGCGAATTTGGCCGGAAGGGAAATGGCCATGCCGAATGCCAGATGCAGTATCGCCATCAGAACGGCGGCAAAGGCGAAGCCGACGAAAATGAAGCCGGGCACAAGGATTTCCAGAATCCCGAGCGCCAGCGCCGCGGCCAGCCAGACCCACCAAAGCGAAAACAGCGATGACACATCCATCAGCCGCGCCCTTTCAGCATTTTGAACGCATCCGCGAATGCCTCAAGCGCGTTGGCGGGCACGACGATGGTCTGGCTGCCGGTGCCTGCGCCAAGAGTGTTCAGCGCCTCGACCTGTTTCAGTGCAATCTGGTATTGTGCGGCTTCCAGCCCGTTTTCATTGATGGCCTTTGCGACAACCTGTGTCGCGTAAGCTTCGGCATCGGCCAGAACGCGGCGCGCCTTGGCGGTTTGTTCGCTGGCGTATAACTCGGCATCAGCGGCAAGTTCGACCGATCGCTTGCTGCCTTCGGCTTCGGTAACTTGCGCTCGGCGTGCGCGCTCGGCGTTCAGCTGTTGCAGCATCGCGTCGCGGGTGGCCTGATCAAGGTTCACGTCCAGTATTTCGGCGCGGGTGACTTCGATGCCCCAGTTGTCGACAGCGTCTTCGACAGATTCCTTGATCGTGGCAATCAGCGCGGCGCGGTTTGATTGCACATCGTCCAGATCGCTTTTGCCGATTTCAGCCCGCACGATACCTGCAACGGTGGTGGCGATGGCGGCGTCAACGTCGCGGATACGGTAAACAGTCTTTTCCGGTTCGGTGATGCGATAGAATACCGATGTATCGACCTGAACCAACACGTTGTCCTTGGTAATGGCGTCCTGACTGGCGGTGGGCAACTGGCGCTCCAGTATCGAGATTTTATGCGCTACCTTGTCCAGAAACGGCACCGTCAGGTTGATCCCCGGCCCAAGCACGGAATGAAGCCGCCCGAACCGTTCCACCACATGTTTTTCGGATTGAGGAACGATTTGTACCGCCTTGTAAATAAAGACGATAAACAGGATGGCCAAAAGGAGGTATACAAGGTTCCCCTCGGCAGCATCCAGAATGAGAGTTTCAAAATCCATGTTCGGGTTCCCTGACTGGTTTTACACGCAGGACGGATCGGTCCGCCCTTGTGTCCTATTCAATTTCATTTGCGTTATACGCAACCCAACGCCCGATCGGGGCGATGTCTGGCCCGTGATTCACCTTGCCGCCCACGACAAGCCGCACACCAAGCGACAGGGTTTCAAACGTATCGCCAAAGCGATCACCACCAAATTTATAGCTGATTTGCGTCCATTCGTATCGGGCAAACCCGACGAAATTTCCGAAATCTTTTTCAAGACCCAGTTCGATATTCAGGGTGCGATTGTCGAGCTTGTTGACGTATTTTTCGCCGCCGGCGACCGAAAAGGCCGCCGTGGCAGAATAATCCAGACCGAATTCATAGACGCCGCCTATTCTTAGAAACGGCGCGTTCTGGGTACCTTCGGCGAATTCATCGGACGAATCAAAATATCCGACCTGTCCGAAAACGCTTCCAAAATCTGTCTGCCATTCTGCATCGGCGCCCATAAAAACATATGTCATGTCCTGATCGGAATCGCCGTAATCGTTTTGTTCACCTATGCCTGCAAAGGCACTGTAACGGACGGGGCCGGCGCCTTGCCAGAAGCCGCGCAAGGACGCATCCAGCGTCGATTGCGTGGCATCATCCGGGTCAAGATCTGAATCTGCCGACGACCAAGCGCCATAAGAAACGGCTGCGGCTGCCGCAAAGTTCGGCGTGAACTGACGCGCCAGGCTGAAATCAAGCTGTCCGATTGTGCGGGTGTCGGTGCCGTTCAGGCCGCCATTGTCAGTAATGCCGGCGCCGCCGTTCCGGTTTTCCCACAGACCATATGACCCTTCCAGCTCAAGGGACGTGTCTTGGGCCGCGCCCTGAGTTGCCAGAAAAATCAGGGCCAGAGTGCCAGCCGGTCGCATATTCGGGGCCATGAACGGGTCCAACATGGTTTGAGTTGCCACAATGTGTCGCAAAACCCTGCCAACCGGAAGCAAGAGACAGCGTTTGCGAGGGAAGCGGCGAAATTCCGGTTGCCGAATTGTCACAATCATGACCGGTCCGGTGGCTTGGCCTTTTGAACGGGCGCGATTATGAGGGCGGGACAAGCAAAGGGCAGGCGGATGGCGAAAAAGTTTGAATTCAACATTGCGGCGACGGACGGCAAGGCGCGCACCGGTATCATCTCGACGCCGCGCGGCGACATCCGCACACCGGCATTTATGCCGGTTGGAACGGCTGCGACCGTCAAGGCGATGATGCCCGAAAGCGTGGCCGCCACGGGTGCCGACATATTGCTGGGCAATACCTATCATCTGATGCTGCGCCCGACCGCAGAGCGGATCGACGCATTGGGGGGGCTGCACAGTTTCATGAACTGGCAAAAACCGATCCTGACGGATTCCGGCGGGTTTCAGGTGATGAGCCTTGCCGGATTACGCAAGCTGACTGAAAACGGTGTCACCTTCAAATCGCATATCGACGGCTCCAGACACGAGATAACGCCGGAACGCTCTATGGAAATCCAGAGGTTGCTGGGATCCGACATCGTGATGTGTTTTGATGAATGTACGCCGTTCCCCTGCACCGAACAGGAAAGCCTGAACAGCATGCAGCTGTCGATGCGATGGGCAAAGCGGTCGCGCGATGCCTTTGGTGACAGGCCGGGGCATGCGTTGTTCGGTATCCAGCAGGGATCGGTGTTTCGTGAACAACGTGCCGAAAGCGCCGAAAAACTAAGGGAAATCGGCTTTGACGGCTATGCGGTTGGCGGTCTTGCGGTGGGTGAAGGCCAGAAGATGATGTTTGATGTGCTGGATTTCGCGCCCGACATGCTGCCCGCAGAAAAACCACGCTATCTGATGGGAGTGGGCAAGCCGGATGATATCGTCGGCGCCGTGGCGCGCGGCATAGACATGATGGATTGCGTTCTGCCCAGCCGTTCGGGGCGCACGGGGCAGGTGTTTACACCGCGCGGCGCGGTAAACATCAAGAATGCACGCCATCAGGATGATCCGCGCCCGTTGGATGAAACCTGTTCCTGTCCTGCGTGCAGCAACTATTCGCGCGCATACCTGCATCATGTGTTCCGCAGTCAGGAGATTATTTCGTCCATGCTGCTGACATGGCACAACCTGCATTACTATCAGGATTTGATGGCGCAGATGCGGGCAGCGATCGCCGAGGGCGGTTTCGAGGCGTGGAACAAGAAGTTCCACGCCCAACGTGCTCTGGGGGACATAGAGCCGTTGTAACCGGATCAGAACGTTTTCTGACCAAAAGACCGGACGTCTTTTCTTCCTTTGGAGCGTTGGCAACGAAAGTCTCGTTTGTTGCCAACTTCGGATCGTTTGTTGCCTTATTGGAAACAGGTAGAAGGCAATTGTGACCAATTTAGGGCAAACACCGCAATGATTTCATAGATTTAGGCAAGTTCGCGCTGAAACAGAGGCCCATGCGGCAGCGAATTGCCCAAAAACCCATGATTTCATTCGGTTTTTGCCCGAAAACCTGTGCAAATCGCCCTATTCGTTGCCCTGTACGCGATTGAGATCCTTCGAATCAGCCCTAAGCAGGCCGATGACCTGTTGCGTGCTCAAAGCTGTACAAAACTCGCCGTTCAGGGATGCAATCGCCATGTCATGAACCAGTTCCGGTTCGTAGTCGGTGCCGTCCAGCCCGATCCGGTTGGTCGTGGCGCAGGCATCGTGGGCCAGGTAAACATCATATCCCATGTTTCCGGCCATGCGGGTTGTGGTTTCAACGCAGAAATTGGTGAAATAGCCCGCAATCACCAGCCGTTTGATCCCGGCGCGGCGCAGTTCGATTTCTAGATTGGTGCCGACAAAGCCGCTGTTCACATCCTTGGGAATGACGATATCGCCCTCGGCAACTTCAAGCCCCTCCAGTTGTTCGCCGGTCGGCAACGAAAACTTGAGAGGGCTGGCCGCCTCGCGGCTGTTGTGGCGGGTGAAAGCCACCTGGCGGTCTGCCGCGCGAAACGCATCGACCAGTGCGGCCAGATTATCCTGACAGTCCGGGTTGTTCATACGGCCCGTCGGGCCGCCCCAGTGGGTCAGGACGTGCACGCCCTTCTGGACGTCAATCAACAACAGGGCAGTATCGTCGGCAAACTGGTGGATCATAAGGCTTCTTTCTTGTCGGTTTTTTTCGGTTTCCGGATAGTCCCGCGTTGAAACTGAAACTGTTTACGGAAATGCGACGGGTGCATGACGTTTTTAGTCAGAATCACAAATATTAGCTGTGATCGCGTCTTGCAATCGGGGCAGCAGGCCGTCACGCTAGCGCGCATAAAAAAGATGAACATGGTTGAAATAGGTGCATTGCTGACCCACCTTATTCTTCCAAGAACAGGAGACGGGCGAGCGTTGCCGCACATCGGGACCAGACCCGTCTTGCCAAAGATAAGGATTGAGCATGCAAGAGCCCCTGAACGCCTCTTACCCCGTGTTGCCACTGCGCGACATTGTGGTGTTCCCCCATATGATCGTCCCGCTGTTTGTGGGCCGCGAGAAATCAGTGCGCGCACTGGAAGAGGTGATGTCGGACGACAAACAGATTCTGTTGTCCAGCCAGATCGACCCCGCAATTGATGACCCGGAAGACGAAGGTATCTACAAGGTCGGCGTGCTGGCCAATGTCCTGCAATTGCTGAAGCTGCCCGACGGCACCGTCAAGGTTCTGGTCGAAGGGCAGGCGCGTGTGCGCATCACCGAATATCTGGACAACGAAAACTTTTTCGAAGCGCGGGCCGAATACCTGAGCGAAATGCCGGGCGATGTTGCCATCACCGAGGCGCTTGTGCGCACCGTCGCGGACGAGTTCGAGCGTTATTCCAAGGTCAAGAAGAATGTCCCGGAAGAGGCGCTGGTGGCCGTTGGCGAAAGCTCGGAACCGGCCAAACTGGCCGATCTGGTCGCAGGCCATCTGGGCATCGAAGTGCATCAGAAACAGGAACTGCTGGAAACCCTGAGCATTTCGGAACGTCTGGAAAAGGTCTATGGCCTGATGCAGGGCGAGATGTCTGTCATGCAGGTCGAGAAGAAGATCAAGACCCGCGTGAAGTCACAGATGGAGCGCACCCAGCGCGAATATTACCTGAATGAGCAGATGAAGGCCATTCAGCAAGAGTTGGGCGATGGCGAAGACGGCAAGAACGAAGTGGCCGAGCTTGAGGCGAAAATTGCAGAAACAAAGTTCAGCAAGGAAGCCCGTGAAAAAGCCGAAGCCGAGCTGAAAAAACTGAAAAACATGTCGCCGATGTCGGCCGAAGCCACCGTGGTGCGCAACTATCTGGATTGGATGTTGTCGATCCCGTGGGGCAAGAAATCGCGTGTCAAAAAGGATCTGGGCAAGGCGCAGAAGGTGCTGGATGACGATCACTTCGGGCTTGAAAAGGTCAAGGAACGGATCGTTGAATATCTGGCCGTGCAGCAACGCAGCGCCAAGATGAAGGGCCCGATCATGTGTCTGGTCGGCCCTCCGGGTGTGGGTAAGACCAGCTTGGGCAAATCGGTTGCCAAGGCCACGGGGCGCGAATTCATCCGCATCTCGCTGGGCGGGGTGCGCGACGAGTCTGAAATTCGCGGCCACAGGCGGACCTATATCGGGTCAATGCCGGGCAAGATCATTCAGGCGCTGAAAAAGGCGAAAACCACCAATCCGCTGATCCTGCTGGACGAGATTGACAAGATGGGTCAGGATTTTCGCGGTGATCCCGCGTCTGCCATGCTTGAAGTGCTTGATCCCGAACAGAACAATACGTTCATGGATCACTATCTTGAGGTTGAATACGATCTGAGCAACGTGATGTTTCTGACTACGTCGAACAGCTACAACATGCCGGGTCCGCTACTGGACCGCATGGAGATCATTCCGCTGTCGGGTTACACCGAGGATGAAAAGCGCGAGATCGCGAAACAGCATCTGGTGCCCAAGCAGATCAAGAACCACGGCCTTAAGTCGAAAGAGTTCAGCATCGACGACAGTGCGCTGACCGAGATCATCCGCACCTACACACGCGAGGCAGGCGTGCGAAACCTTGAACGCGACATTGCCAAAATTGCCCGAAAGGCGCTGACCAGGATCGTCAAGAAAGAGGCAGAAACCGTGCATGTCACCGCTGCCAATATCGAGGACTTTCTGGGTGTCAAAAAGTTCCGCTACGGGTTGGCTGAACAGGAAGATCAGGTGGGTGTCGTCACCGGGCTGGCCTACACGTCGGTCGGTGGTGAACTGCTGTCGATCGAAGCGCTGCGCCTGCCAGGCAAGGGGCGGATGAAAACGACCGGCAAACTGGGCGATGTGATGAAGGAAAGCATCGATGCAGCCAGTTCCTATGTCCGCTCGATCAGCCCGCAGATCGGTGTGAAACCGCCGGTGTTCGACACGATCGACATCCACGTGCACGTGCCCGATGGCGCGACGCCCAAGGATGGCCCCTCTGCCGGATTGGCGATGGTCACGTCCATCGTGTCTGTGCTGAGCGGAATACCGGTCCGCAAGGACATCGCCATGACGGGCGAGGTTTCGTTGCGCGGAAATGCGATGCCGATTGGCGGTTTGAAGGAAAAACTGCTGGCGGCGCTGCGTGGCGGGATCAAGACAGTGCTGATCCCTGAAGAAAACGAAAAGGATCTGCCCGAGATCCCGGACAATGTGAAAGAAGGATTGAAGATCATCCCCGTTTCGCACGTGTCCGATGTCCTGAAACATGCTCTGGTGCGCGCACCCGAGCCTGTGGAGTGGGATCAGGCCGCCGAAGATGCAGCGGCGGCCGCAGCCCTTGCCGCGCGCAGTTCCAGCGGGGACAGCGCGACGGCGCATTAAGACACAGATCAAACGTTCAAAAGGCGCGTTCGGGTTCGGGCGCGCCTTTTTTCATACTGTTTCTGTTTTGGCCAATTTAAGACGTGCAAACGCACCCGGTCCGCGCCATACCCTGTTTATCTGATGCAATTCAGGTTAAGCTGTTTCCAATATAGAAACGAAAACAACAGGCACCCCCATGAGCAAAGCCCCGACAAAACCCGTCACGTCCAGCGAAAAAAAGGCCCGGCCATCCGCCAAGGGCGATACAAGATCGGCGAAATCATCCGCGCCCAGCAAATCGGCGTCGGTGGTGGCGTCGCCCAAAACGGACAGCCCGTTCAAGCCAACCATTGTCGAAACCGCCCAGCCTGTTCTTGCCGGGCCGATGATGCGCAAGAAAGAGCTGATCGAAGCCGTTGTGGCGCAATCGGGCGTCAAGAAACGCGATGCCAAGCCGGTGATCGAAGCGATGCTGTCGGTCTTGGGCAACGCAATTTCCAGCGGGCGAGAGCTGAACCTTGAACCGCTTGGCAAGCTCAAGATCAACCGCACCAAAACCGGACGCGGCGCCAAGGTCATGATCTGCAAACTGCGCCAAAGCACCGGCGTGCACGGCACTGGCGCAGAGGATCAGCCAGCATCCGATACGTCGCACAAAGAGCCGCTTGCAGACACGGATGACTGACGCTAAAACCGGTGCGCGCGGGTGATTAGCTCAGTGGTAGAGCGCTTCGTTCACATCGAAGATGTCAGGAGTTCAAATCTCTTATCACCCACCATTTCCATCTGGGACAGGCCGTTAGATGCGCCGGGATATGCCGAAAATCTGGTTCCTGCGTCATGGTGAAACCTTTTGGAACGCAGAGCGGCGCATACAAGGTCAGCTCAACTCCGAACTGACGCCGCAGGGTGTAAAGGATACCGTTCGTCAGGCGGATATCATGCGGCCGGTTCTGGCACAGAACGTGGCCTGACATTACATGCGCGGGTGTGTGATTTCCTGGCAGATCTGACCGGCCCCAGCGTCATCGTATCACATGGATTGCCGGGGCATGTGCTGCGTGGCGTGGTGACGGGGTTGGACCGTTCCGGGATGGGGTATTCCGGCAATCGGCAGGGCTGTGTTTATGTTCTTGAAAACGGTCAAGAGCATGTGCTTGACCATGCCGGTGCCGCGATCTGAAACTTTTGCTTGAAACACCCTTGCGCGGGCGGTCGCGAATGGGTACATCGCCCGAAGCGGGTGATTAGCTCAGTTGGTAGAGCGCTTCGTTTACACCGAAGATGTCGGGAGTTCGAGTCTCTCATCACCCACCATTCCCCATAAATCCAAAGTCATCGCTGTCAGGCGAAGTGCGTTCAAGGGCGCTAACGAACCCGCAGCTTTCAGCGCATCGGCGATTTGATCAGCTATACGGTTCGTTGTGGGCCGGAACGTGGTCTTTTGCCGGTGGACTTTCCGACCATTGATTCTACGGTTTACGTAACAAGATCGCGGCGCGGGGGATGCAGGAATGAAAGCTACAATTCTGGGGGGTGTGCTGTTTCTGATCCCGCTTGCGTTTATCGCAATCGGCCTGACCAAAGCCTTTGAAGTCTGCCGGCGCATCGCCGAACCGGTCAAGAACCTGATCCCGGTGGACCGGATCATCGGAGTGGCCGTTCTGGATATACTGGCGGTTTGCCTGATCATACTTGTGTGTTATCTCGCAGGCGTTCTGGCGCAAATAACCATGTTTTCCAAACGGTTGCACAATGTGGATGCGTTTCTGGTCAACGTGGTACCGGGCTATGCCGTCATCAAAAGCGTGGTGGGCGGCTTTGTTGGCGATCGGGGGGATGAAAAGCCGTTGCAGCCGGTTCTGGTGACTTTTGATGATTTCGATCAGTTTGCCTTTGAGGTCGAACGCCTCGACGACAAGGTGGTTGTGTTTTTGCCCAGTTCGCCATCGGCATGGTCCGGATCGACCATAATCGTTGCCCGGGATCGCGTCAGAACGCTTGATCTGCTACCGCATCAATTGGTCAGCCTTCTACGTGTCATGGGGCGGGGCACGTCCAAACTGAACATTATGAAACGCACCTAGGCTGCTGGTCTGTGCATTTTTCGAAAAAGGAAGATCATCTGACATTACTGTGTGCAAACGCGCACATTCCCGGTGTTATTACGGCAGTTTGTTCCTGTCCGGTTCGGGCCTATCTTCTGACCTGTCCGAAACAGGAGATATCGACATGAGCTGGAACCCGACGCTCGATCCCGATTGCCCGACTGGCGATGCGGTCGATGCGATAGACACGCTGATCATCCCGCGCGCCCGTGATCTGGGCGGTTTCGAAGTGCGTCGCGCCTTGCCCGCGCCAAAACGTCAGATGGTTGGCCCATTCATTTTCTTCGATCAGATGGGGCCAGCCGAATTCCTGCGCGGCAAGGGGCTGGACGTGCGCCCGCATCCCTATATCGGGCTGGCGACCATCAGTTATCTTTACCGGGGCCGGATGCATCACAGGGATTCGCTGGGCACGGATGCATGGATCGAACCGGGGGCGGTCAACTGGATGGTGGCGGGGCACGGCATTACACATTCCGAACGCACTGACGATGAAACCCAGACTGATCCGATGCCGTTTTTCGGTATCCAGACCTGGGTGGCCCTGCCAAAGGACGCCGAAGACCAGCCTGCCGCCTTTGAGCACGCCCCCAAAGAGGCGCTGCCGTTGCTGGAAGGCGAAGGCAAGGAAGTGCGGTTGATCCTTGAGGATGCCTGGGGCGAGACCGCGCCTGTCAAGACAGCGTCCGAGATGTTTTATGCCGATGCGGTTCTGGCACCGTCCGCGAAACTGCCCTTGCCCGACAACCACGAAGACCGCGGGATTTACGTTGTCGAAGGCAGTATCAACGTGGCGGGGCAATCATTCGAAGCGGGGCGTATGATGGTCTTTCGTCCCGGCGACAGGATCAGCGCCACGGCGGGTGACAGGGGCGCGCGGCTGATGCTGCTGGGGGGCGCGACGCTGGAGGGGTCGCGCCATATCTGGTGGAATTTCGTGGCGTCGGCCAAAGACCGGATCGATGCGGCGAAAGAAGCATGGCGCGCAGGCGATTGGGCGCATGGCCGGTTTCAGTTGCCGCCGGGGGACGACGCTGAATTCATCCCGTTGCCAGAGCGTTGAGAAGGTGGGGAAGCACGTCCTTTGATCCGCGGTTTTTGCCAAAATTTGCAAACCGCGCTTGACGGGGCATGGGTCGCACCATATGAGGTCCGAACGTTCCGCAAGGTTCGTGCAGCGGGCGGTTGTAGCTCAGTTGGTTAGAGTACCGGCCTGTCACGCCGGGGGTCGCGGGTTCGAGCCCCGTCAACCGCGCCACCGCTGCCTAGAAAAGGCCCCGTTACGGGGCCTTTTTTGTGCGCTTCCGGTGCGGCGGGGTGCCTAGTTCCCCCAATCGGCAAACACCTCGAACCCTTTGGCGATGGGCGCGCTTTTCAGGTGATCCTTGAATTCGTTCCACATGGCCAGCACGGCCTCTGCGTTGGCATCGGAAGTTTCCTTGCTTTCAACCAACGAAACGACGCAGCCACTGCCATCATCGTTCACAGAGTTAATGAATTTGATCATGCCCGGCATTGCCATGATCCTGGGTTTCAGCTTTTCCAGATCGGCTTTGGCCTGTTCAATGGATTCAGGTTTCAATTGGTAAGGAATCTCTGAAGAACTTCCCCATTTTGGCGTGATTTGGTATGGTTTCTGCGGATGAGAGAGGAGCCCGCCGATGCCCAAACAGCCTGCCATTCCCGGCCTTGGTGATGCGGTGAAGAAGAAGGTGACGCGCCGCGAGAAGTTCCTGTCGGAGATGGATGCGGTGGTGCCTTGGGGTCGTCTGTTGGCGCTGATCGAGCCGCACTATCCGAAGGTTGGGTCAAAGGGTGGTCGGCCACCGATGCCACTGGAGACGATGCTGCGAGTGTATTTCCTTCAGAGCTGGTACGCGCTGAGCGATCCGATGGCCGAAGAGAGCCTGTATGACAGCGAGGCCATGCGCCGGTTTGCCGGTATCGAGCTTGGCGATGACCGCATCCCCGACGAAACAACGATCCTGAACTTCCGGCACCTGCTGGAGAAGCATCAGCTGACCGAGAAGCTGTTTGCCGAGGTGAATGCCTATCTTGCCGACAAGGGCGTCACGCTGCGCTCTGGCACGTTGGTGGATGCGACGATCATCGATGCGCCGTCCTCGACCAAGAATGAAGCCAAGGCCCGCGATCCCGAGATGTCATCCACCAAGAAGGGTAATGACTGGTACTTCGGCATGAAGGCCCATGTTGGCGTCGATGCAGACAGCGGCATCGTCCACAGCCTGGAGACCACCACTGCCAAGACCCACGATAGCCAGGTCTGGGACGAACTGCTGCACGGCAACGAAACATCCGTCTGGGCGGACAAGGGCTACGTGCATTCCGAACGAGAGGCGGCCTTCACCAAGGATGCAGGCCGGTTCTGGGGCGTGATGCGCAAGGCACCCAAAGGTGGCGAACTGGATCCGCTCGACGTGCAGATCAACCGGATCATCGCAAAGGTCCGGGCCAAGGTTGAGCACCCGTTCCGGATCCTGAAGCGCCAGTTCGGCCACGTGAAGACGCGCTACCGTGGGCTGGCCAAGAACCGGGCGCATCTGTTCACGCTCTTCGCCCTCGGCAACCTGTTCATGACCCGGAGAAAGCTGGCAGCATGAGGCAGAGTCTGCCCAAAAACGCCGAAACCGCCACTCAGGCGGCCGAAACAGCGGGAAAATCGCTGGAAATGGGACGTCTGACGCCCCAAACTACCTTCAAGCCGGCACGGCGGCGAAGCCGAAGGCGTTGATCAGACTTTCCGTAATGCGTTACCCTTGCATACATAATCTGTCCTCCCGGTGATCGGGCCGTAATTGACCCGCAGTGCCATCCCTAGCATGAAAGGCCAAATCTCCCAAGACAGGCGGAATTACCGCGCAGGACCACACGCGGTCTTTCGCGTTGGTTGCGACAAATCCTATTGACGCCAAAACCCACTTCGCCTATCCCGCATCCCACGCGCGGTTGTAGCTCAGTTGGTTAGAGTACCGGCCTGTCACGCCGGGGGTCGCGGGTTCGAGCCCCGTCAACCGCGCCATTTTCCTTTATCGTGATCCGCTGCTGACTTCGGTCAGGAAGGCGCCCAATGCCCGTGCGGTTTCCTGTGGGTGCTGTTCTGCAAAAAAGTGACCGCCCGGTATCGCCGCGACCTGCATGGCAGAAAGGCGGTCTGCCCAGATCGCGGCCACATCATAGTTGCGCCCAACGACCCCATCCGCGCCAAACAAGACCAGGGCAGGGCAGGTCACGCACCGGTTCAGATCGGCAGCATCCAGCGCGAAATCAACATCAATCGCAGCGCGGTAATTGTCGCACATCGACGTAATCGTCGCGGGGGCGCGCCACGCCCTGCGATAGCTTTCGAGCGCGTCGGGGGCAAAATCGGACAGATCGGCGGCCCCCCATCCCAGCAGGCAGCTTTCGAAATAGCTGTCCGGATCATAGCCGATCAGCGTTTCGGGAAAGGGGGCCGGCTGGGACAGAAAGAACCAGTGGTAATAGGCGCGCGCGACGCGGTGATCCAGCCCGGCCAGAACGTGGTGCGTTGGCGCGATATCCATCAGGGTCAGCGATAGCACGGCATCGGGTGCATCCAGCGCCAGCCGGTGCGCTGTTCGTGCGCCCCGGTCATGGCCCACCAGATGAAACCGCTCATGGCCAAGATGGCGCATCAGGGCGATCTGGTCAGCTGTCAGCGGTCGAAAGCTGTTCTGTATCACGCCTTGCGGTTTCGAGGATTCCCCATATCCGCGCAAATCGGACGTGATCAGGGTAAACCTGTCCTGCAGATCAGGCAGCACGCGGCCCCACATGGCGCGCGTTTGCGGGAATCCGTGCAGCAAAAGAACAGGCGGCCCGGTTCCAGTGACCTCATAGGCGATGCGCTGACCGTTCACATCCGCGAACTGTGTCATGCACGCCCCCGGTTGCGCCACCCCGACAGGCGGACCATCAGGTCAGCGCATCCAGAATACGGGCCCAGCTGCGCATGCCTTTGTGAAAGCTTTCCATGTCATATTTTTCATTGGCGGAATGGATCTGGTCGTCATCCTTGCCGAACCCGATCAGCATGGCGTCCATATCCAGAATATTCTTGAAATATCCGGCAATCGGGATCGATCCACCGCATCCGATATAGGCTGCAGCGCGGGGCCATTCATCGCTCAGGGCGCCGCGCGCCTTTTCAAATGCGGGATGATCGATCGACATTTGTGAGGCCGGCGATCCTTTTTCGGTGCGGTATTCAACCGTGAATCCGTCAGGCAGCGCGTTTTCCAGATAGGTGCGGAACGCGGTGCGGATCGCTTCGGGATCCTGGGTGCCGACAAGACGGAAACTGATCTTGGCACTTGCCTGTGATGGCAACACGGTTTTGAAACCGTCGCCCGTGTATCCGCCCCAGATGCCGTTCACATCGCAGGTGGGGCGCGACCAGATCATTTCCAGCGGGGTGCGGTCGACCTCTCCTGCCGGCTCTTTCAGCCCGACATCGCCAAGATAGGCCGCATGATCAAAGTTCAGGCCCTGCCACTGGCTGCGGATATCGTCAGACAGTTCGGGCACGCCGTCATAAAAGCCGGGCAGGGTGATGCGCCCGTTTTCATCGTGCAGCCCTGCGATGATTTTTGACAGAACCCGGATCGGGTTCATCGCGATGCCGCCATACATGCCCGAATGCAGATCGCGCGACGGGCCGGTGATGGTGAAATCTTCGCCCAACAGCCCGCGCAGCATGGTGGTGATCGCGGGTACTGCGCTTTCGAACAGGCCGGTATCACAGATCAGGGCGATGTCGGCGCTCAGTTCGTCCTTGTTGTCCTGCATGAACGGCACAAGGCTGGGCGAACCGCTTTCTTCTTCGCCTTCAAAGAAAAACGTGATGCGGCAGGGCAGGGTGCCGTGCACCGCCTTCCATGCGCGGCAGGCTTCGACAAAGGTCATCAACTGGCCCTTGTCGTCAGACGATCCGCGACCCCGGATAACCTTGCCCTTCGGCGTGTCCTGCACTTCGGGATCAAACGGATCGCGATCCCACAGATCAAGCGGGTCGACGGGCTGTACATCGTAGTGCCCGTAAAACAGCAGATGGGGTGCGTCAGCCGCACCATCGACGTGACCAACAACCATCGGGTGGCCGGGTGTGGGGCGTTTGCTTGCCGTGATACCAAGGCTTTCCAGATCAGCGACCAGCCAGTCTGCGGCGGTGTCGCAATCGGCCTTGAACGCCGGATCGGTGGAAATGGACGGGATGCGCAGCAAATCAAGCAACCGCTCGGTGGCGGCCGGTAAATCCTGATCGATTTTCGCAAGAACGGCATCAATGGACATGGAAGACTCCTGAATTTGGTCGGGGTGACCGTAGCAGGCGGCCACCCCGAGTCCAGAGCCCCCTAATGAGATATCGTTACCCATTCAATCGTGACCAAGGCAGCACCGGATCACTTGCAAATCAGAAATGCCCCCCGGCCCGTTACGCCTGTTGAAATCCGCAAGGTGATTCCTTGGCATGGCACCCCCGCTTTGGACAGCTGGCCTGCATTTTCCAATAGCAGAACATCCGGTCCGGTCTTTTTCATGGTGTCACCCTCGGGTGCGAACAGGGGGTTTTGCCCTGATCGGCCCGTCGTTGCGTTCCGCGAAACAAACCACGTGGAAATGCGATAGACGTAACGTTGCGATAATCCGCAAGTCTCTGAGGAATCTCTGAAGAACTTCCCCATTTTGGCTTGATTTGGTATGGTTTCTGCGGATGAGAGAGGAGCCCGCCGATGCCCAAACAGCCTGCCATTCCCGGCCTTGGTGATGCGGTGAAGAAGAAGGTGACGCGCCGCGAGAAGTTCCTGTCGGAGATGGATGCGGTGGTGCCTTGGGGTCGTCTGTTGGCGCTGATCGAGCCGCACTATCCGAAGGTTGGGTCAAAGGGTGGTCGGCCACCGATGCCACTGGAGACGATGCTGCGAGTGTATTTCCTTCAGAGCTGGTACGCGCTGAGCGATCCGATGGCCGAAGAGAGCCTGTATGACAGCGAGGCCATGCGCCGGTTTGCCGGTATCGAGCTTGGCGATGACCGCATCCCCGACGAAACAACGATCCTGAACTTCCGGCACCTGCTGGAGAAGCATCAGCTGACCGAGAAGCTGTTTGCCGAGGTGAATGCCTATCTTGCCGACAAGGGCGTCACGCTGCGCTCTGGCACGTTGGTGGATGCGACGATCATCGATGCGCCGTCCTCGACCAAGAATGAAGCCAAGGCCCGCGATCCCGAGATGTCATCCACCAAGAAGGGTAATGACTGGTACTTCGGCATGAAGGCCCATGTTGGCGTCGATGCAGACAGCGGCATCGTCCACAGCCTGGAGACCACCACTGCCAAGACCCACGATAGCCAGGTCTGGGACGAACTGCTGCACGGCAACGAAACATCCGTCTGGGCGGACAAGGGCTACGTGCATTCCGAACGAGAGGCGGCCTTCACCAAGGATGCAGGCCGGTTCTGGGGCGTGATGCGCAAGGCACCCAAAGGTGGCGAACTGGATCCGCTCGACGTGCAGATCAACCGGATCATCGCAAAGGTCCGGGCCAAGGTTGAGCACCCGTTCCGGATCCTGAAGCGCCAGTTCGGCCACGTGAAGACGCGCTACCGTGGGCTGGCCAAGAACCGGGCGCATCTGTTCACGCTCTTCGCCCTCGGCAACCTGTTCATGACCCGGAGAAAGCTGGCAGCATGAGGCAGAGTCTGCCCAAAAACGCCGAAACCGCCACTCAGGCGGCCGAAACAGCGGGAAAATCGCTGGAAATGGGACGTCTGACGCCCCAAACTACCTTCAAGCCGGCACGGCGGCGAAGCCGAAGGCGTTGATCAGACGTTCCCTGATTATTATATTCTAAAAACAAAAAATCGTTACACTTACTATGAAAATCAGTGTGCGCCTGATTTTGAAACCCCGCCAGTCCGGAAAACCTTACCCTACGTCATCGCCGCCCTGTTTTGACTGGTCTTGATCTGGATCAAGGCTGCGACACCGCGCCCCCGCCTAACTGGTTGAACCAAGGGCGCGCGATCTATATCCATTCATAAAACCGAATGCGGTTGCGTGCCGCCGACAACTTGCCTTTGATGGCAGACCAGATGAACGGAGATGCCGGGTGGATTATACCGCAAAGCTTGATCAGGCGCTTGCCCGTCTACATGACGAAGGCCGTTACCGCACTTTTATCGATATCGAACGGCGCAACGGGGCATTCCCGCACGCGATCTGGCGCCGCCCCGACGGGACAGAACAGAACATTACTGTCTGGTGCGGCAACGATTATCTGGGCATGGGCCAGCACGAGGTCGTGCAATCGGCGATGCACGAGGCGATCAATGCCACGGGCGCAGGATCGGGCGGCACCCGCAACATTTCCGGCACCACCGTCTATCACAAACGGCTTGAGGCCGAACTGGCTGATCTGCACGGCAAGGAAAGCGCGCTGCTGTTCACCAGCGCCTATATCGCGAATGATGCAACTTTAAGCACTTTGCCGAAGCTGTTCCCGGGCCTGATTATTTATTCCGATGCGCTGAACCACGCCAGCATGATTGAAGGCGTGCGCCGCAATGGCGGGGCCAAGCGGATCTTCCGCCATAACGATCTGGATCACCTGCGCGAGCTGCTGGAAGCGGATGATCCCGACGCGCCCAAACTGATCGCGTTTGAATCGATCTATTCGATGGATGGCGATTTCGGCCCGATCGAGGCGATCTGCGATCTGGCGGACGAATTCGGCGCGCTGACATATATCGACGAGGTGCACGCCGTTGGCATGTACGGCCCGCGCGGGGCTGGTGTGGCTGAACGCGACCGGTTGATGCACCGTCTGGACATCATCAACGGTACATTGGCCAAAGCCTATGGTGTGATGGGCGGCTATATCGCGGCATCGCATAAAATGTGTGACGCCATAAGGTCTTACGCGCCGGGCTTCATCTTTACAACATCGCTGCCACCTGCTGTTGCGGCGGGTGCCGCCGCGTCGGTTGCCTATCTCAAACGCCATCCGGAATTGCGCGAACAGCACCAGACACAGGCCAAGATACTGAAGATGCGCCTGAAGGGGCTTGGTTTGCCGATCATCGATCATGGCAGCCACATCGTTCCGGTGATGGTGGGCGATCCGGTTCATACCAAGAAACTGAGCGATATGCTGTTGCAGGATCATGGTATTTACGCACAGCCGATCAACTTTCCGACGGTGCCCCGCGGCACCGAAAGACTGCGATTTACCCCGTCGCCGGTGCATGGCCCGAAAGAGATGGATGCACTGGTGCGCGCCATGGACAAACTATGGTCACATTGTGCGCTAAATCGCGCCAACATGGCTGGATAGCCTTTCCTGACAGTGCAAAGCATCTTGCTTTGTGTTAGCGTTCTGGAAACAAACACGCGTGTACGAATCGTTGGGACGATTTCGCGTGTTTTTAGGGGGCGGATAGTTAGGTATGATCGGGCGTAGGTTATCCCGTAAGGCCGCAGAGGTCGTTGTTGAACCCAAAGGGTTTGATGATTTCGATCTGCGTCTTGGCGATGTGATGCGCGGTGAGCGTGCCACGATGGGAAAATCACTTTTGGATGTGCAGCGTGAATTGCGCATCAAGGCCGCGTATATCGCGGCCATCGAAAACTGCGACCCGTCCGCCTTTGACACACCCGGTTTTATTGCAGGTTATGTGCGGTCCTATGCGCGCTATCTGGAAATGGACCCTGACAAGGCTTTCGCGTCTTTTTGCGAAGAAAGCGGGTTTTCCGTAGCACACGGTATGTCCGAAGCGGCATCTGTCGTCAAAAAACCCAGCCGGGAAGAGCGGCTTTCCGGTGCGAACCGTGATCCGTTCTCGTCTCCGTCGATGCCTTTCGTTCCCGCGGGTGATGCACTCTGGACGCGGATTGAACCCGGCGCTGTTGGATCAATGATTGTTCTGGTCGGCCTGATCAGTGCCATCGGATTTGGCGGCTGGTCGGTTCTGAAGGAAGTGCAGCGCGTGCAGTATGCGCCTGTGGATCAGACGCCGGTGGTGTTGTCTGATCTTGATCCGCTGAATACGACGATAGATCAGACCACGCCCGCAAATGTAGTGTCATCCACATCGGATGTGATCGTTCCGCCATCCCCCGAAGCATTTGACCGGCTTTACCGCCCGCAAGCATTGGATGTTCCGGTTCTGGTGGCACGCGATGCACCGATTTCCACGCTTGATCCGAATGCGTCGGGTGTTTTCACCTCACCGCAGGCGATTTCCGATCCTGTGGTGTTGACTGCGGATGCCGCCACCCCTGCTACGGCGGTGCCGCAAGTGGTTGAAACGCCGACACCGGGCCTGCGCGTCGTTGCGGTGCGTCCGTCCTGGGTGCGGGTACGGGCCGCTGACGGCACTGTGATCTTTGAATCGATCATGGAAAAAGGCGACACGTACGAGGTGGCAACCACCGAGGAACCGCCAACCCTGCGCGTGGGCGAATCCGGAGCGATCTATTTCGAAATGAACGGTGCCCATTATGGCCCGGCTGGCGAAAGCGGGTCTGTCACGGCCAATGTGTCCCTGTCGATCACGGCGCTAAGTGAAACCTATGCGATTGCCGATCTGGAACAGGACAGCGATCTGGCGCAGATGGTGGCCGAATTGCAAACGCCTGTACCAGTTCAGGACTAACCGGCGCGTTGCTGGCGCAAACCTTGCGCGCAACGGCCTGCTGCCCTACCTAATATTCAACTTACAGACGAAATCAAAAAGGGTTTGCGCCCATGTCGCTGAACCACATACGGCCCTGGAAAAACATTTACCGGCGGACATCGCGCCAGATCATGGTGGGCAATGTGCCGGTGGGCGGTGACGCGCCGATTGCCGTTCAGACCATGACCAACACGCTGACCACCGATGTGCCCGGAACCATCGCACAGGTGCAGGCCGCAGCAGATGCGGGCGCGGACATCGTGCGCGTTTCGGTGCCCGATCAGGACAGCGCCAAGGCGCTGAAAGAGATTGTGCGCGAAAGCCCCGTTCCAATCGTCGCTGACATCCATTTCCACTATAAACGTGGCATCGAAGCCGCCGAGGCGGGGGCCGCCTGTCTGCGCATCAATCCCGGAAACATCGGGGATCCGGCCCGCGTGAAAGAAGTGATCAGGGCGGCGCGCGATCACAACTGTTCCATCCGGATCGGGGTGAATGCGGGGTCGCTGGAAAAGCACCTGCTTGAAAAATATGGCGAACCCTGCCCGGATGCGATGGTGGAAAGCGGTCTGGATCACATCAAGATATTGCAAGACAACGATTTTCATGAATTCAAAATCAGCTGCAAGGCATCTGACGTGTTCATGTCTGCCGCCGCCTACCAAAAACTGGCCGATGCGACCGACGCGCCGATCCATCTGGGCATCACGGAAGCGGGTGGGTTGGTCAGCGGTACGATCAAGTCCGCCATCGGTCTGGGCAACCTGTTGTGGATGGGGATTGGCGACACGATCCGCGTGTCCCTGTCTGCCGATCCGGTGGAAGAGGTCAAAGTCGGGTTTGAAATCCTGAAGTCGCTGGGCCTGCGCCATCGCGGGGTCAACATCATTTCCTGTCCCAGTTGCGCGCGGCAGGGCTTTGACGTGATAAAGACGGTCGAAGCGTTGGAGCAGCGTCTGGAACATATCAAGACACCGATGAGCCTGAGTATCATCGGCTGCGTGGTGAACGGCCCGGGCGAGGCGCTGATGACCGATGTAGGTTTTACCGGCGGCGGGGCCGGCGCGGGCATGGTCTATCTTGCGGGCAAGCAAAGCCACAAGATGGACAATGATCGGATGATTGATCACATCGTCGAACAGGTCGAAAAACGCGCATCCGAAATCGAAACTGAAATGGCGGTCGCGGAACAGGCGGCAGAGTAACGCTGCCGCCGGTTGTTGTCGCTGTCAGCGCGCGCGCAGATCAGCCACCAGTGCCTGCATCTGGTCCAGCGGCAGATATCCCCGCAACAGTTGATCTTCCATCACAAAGGTCGGCGTGCCATTGATCTGCAACCGCTGTGCAAGCGCACGGGTGCGGGCAATTTCCTGTGTCACTGCATCAGAGTCCATCGCCGCGATAATCGCGTCTGAATCAAATCCCAACGTGTCTGACAGGCGGCGCAGGCTGGTTTCGCTGACGTCGCCGTTCATTGTCATCAGGGCATCGTTCAGGATCTTGTATTCAGCATCGCCCGCCACCTGTTTCGCGGCAATCGCAAAGCGTGAAGCCAGCAATGATTGTTCACCCAGGATTGGCAGTTCCTTGACGATCAGGCGGATATCGCCATCGCTTTCCAGCAACTGTGCCACTTCGCCATGGGCTCGGCGGCAGTACCCGCATCGGTAATCCAGAAATTCGACCAGTGTTATATCGCCATCCGGATTGCCACCCACCCAAGAATACCCGTCGTCGAAAATGTCGGCTGCATTGGCCTGCACCAGCGCGATATCGCTTTGCGCCTGCGCCTGGTTCTGCGCTTCTTCCAGCGCGGCAACGGCTTCCATGATCACTTCGGGGTTATCCAGCAGATAGGCGCGGATTTCGGCGCGAAACGCCGTGCGTTCGCTGTCTGACATGGCTTCCATGTCAAAAGCCAGGGCAGGGGCGGACAGCATCAGAAAAGCCATCAGTGCGGTCAGTGTTCGTTTCATGACGGGTCTCCGATCCGGTTTGTTCAGCTGCGTTCGGCAGCAATGATCACATCCTGCGCGCGTTGCCAAGGGCCAGACCCTGCAGGCAAAAGGCCGGATGCGCGTTTGGCGTGTATTTCGGCGTCTTTCAGGCGGCCCTGCAGGGCATAACGTTCTGCCGTGACCAGGGATGCCATCCCGTTCTGGCCCTGACGCGCATATGCAACTGACAAGTCACGCAAAAGACGCGTATCGCGGAAATCACGCGCGCGGGCGTTTTCCAGCATTTGCAGGGCAGCGCCATATTGTTCATTGGCCAACAGTGCCCGCCCATAGCTGCTTAGGATCAGGGCATCTTTTGGGGCCAGATCGACGGCTTTCTTGTACGCAGTCACAGCGGCACTGATCTGGCGGCTTTCCAGCAGAATCTGACCTTTGAGTTCATAGAAAAACGGGTCTGACGGACGCAGGGCAATGGCGGCGTCGATGGCCTTGACCGCTTGGGTTGCATTGGAATTGCGATGATGCGCGATCGCCTGCCGCATCAGGGTAATATCCTGTGTCGGGCCTTCCTTGGCGCGCCCGAATGTCCATTTGGGCGAGCGGGTGAATGCCGATATCTTGCCGCGTGCGCGGGCATACCAATAATTGCGATCCGCATCCGGCGTGCTGGTGTCGCCAAAGGCCGCGACAAAGGCTTCCATCGCGCGCACCCTGTCACGGCTCAGCGGATGCGAGCGTGCATAAGGGTCCTGCCGCCCGCCAATCAGCAGTTCCTGCCCTTCGAAAATTTGCAGGACTTTCAGCATGCCACTGGGGCTGATGCCGGCACGTTTCAGGAACCGCACGCCAGACTGGTCGGCCGATGCCTCTTCGCTGCGGGTGTGCGCCAGAAAGCTGCGCTGCGCTGAAGAACTGGTGCCCAGAGCCAGCCCTGTTGCGGCCTCGCCCTGACCACTGGCGGCTGCGACTGCTGCCAAGGCCATACCCAGCCCCGAAACCGTTCGGGCGTTGCGCAGATTTGCCATCCGGCGGGAAATATGGCCGTTGACGATATGCGCGGCTTCGTGGGCTATGACCCCTTGCAGCATCTCGGGTTCGTCCAGCTTCAGGATCAGCCCGTAATTGATGAAAATCGCATCGGAATCGATGATAAAGGCATTCAGCGCACTGTCATTCACAATCAGAATACGCACCCGGTTCGGGTTCAGGCCCGCCGCTTGCAACACCGGTTCGGCCAGTTTGCGCAGCGCGTGTTCGATATCTGGATCGCGCAAAAGCTGAACGGCATGTGCAGGCAGCGCGACCAACAGCGCCAGTGCAAAGGCGAAAAACAGGCGCAAGGCACCCTGCGCGCGCATTGACGCAGCGACAGTTTCGCGGTGAAAGGGGCGCCAGAAATCCATGATTGCATTTAGGAGTGTTCCGGTGAAAAACTCAACCCGATCTCAGGTTAATCCCTTTATTGTGATGGATGTCATGGAGGCCGCCCGCCGGGCCGAGGCCGCAGGCCGCCGGATCATCCATATGGAAGTGGGCCAGCCGGCCACCGGTGCGCCCAGCGGCGCAACGCAGGCGCTGGCCAAGGCGATGGAACACCAGTCTTTGGGCTATACGGTGTCACTGGGTCTGCCTGCTTTGCGGGCGCGGATCGCGCAGCTTTACCGGGATTGGTACAATGTCGATCTTGATCCGGAACGCGTGGTGATCACTTCCGGGTCGTCGGGGGCGTTTATCCTGTCTTTCACGGCCCTCTTCGATAGCGGGGATCGTGTCGGCATCGGCGCGCCGGGATATCCTTCGTACCGCCAGATCCTGCATGCGCTGGGGTTGCAGCCCGTCGATCTGCCCACGGCACCGGAAAACCGGCTGCAACCTGTACCATCCGATTTTGCTGGGCTGGATCTGGCCGGGCTGTTGGTGGCTTCGCCCGCCAACCCGACGGGCACCATGCTGGACCGTGCTGCAATGACAGATCTGATCACGGCCACACAGGCGCAATCAGCCGCATTCATATCCGACGAAATCTATCACGGGATCGAATATCAGGCCAAGGCGGTCAGCGCGCTGGAAATCACGGATCAATGTTATGTCATCAATTCGTTTTCCAAATATTTCAGCATGACAGGATGGCGCGTCGGCTGGATGGTGGTGCCGCCGGATCATGTGCGCACCATAGAACGGCTGGCGCAGAACCTGTTTATCTGCGCGCCCCATGCGGCCCAGATCGCGGCCCTCGCGGCACTGGACTGTGACGCGGAATTGCAAGCGAATATGGATGTTTACAAGGCGAACCGCACCCTGATGCTAAAGGGCTTGCCCAAGGCCGAATTTTCCCGCTTTGCACCGCCTGACGGCGCGTTTTACGTTTATGCCGATGTGTCGGATCTGACCAGCGACAGCCGCGCCTTTGCAGCGGAAATTCTGGAAAAAGCCGGTGTTGCCGTTACGCCGGGACTGGATTTCGATCCGGTGCGGGGGCATACGACGCTGCGGTTTTCCTATGCCGGATCCACCGAAGACATGCAGGAGGGTCTGGCGCGGCTTACCGTGTTCATGGCGCAGCGTGATGCCAGCAATTAATTAGCTTTGGACGATTCCATTCGCGGCCGTGCTCGGGTAGGATGCCGGCAAAACGCAAATGTGCGGCGGGCAGATGATCAGGCTTTTTCTTTTCCTATTGGCATTCGGCCTGTGGCCGCTCAGCGGTGTCGCGCAGAATCTGAGCGCGCTGGCGCGTGTCGATAGCGATCAAAGTGCCATCACGGACGGGTGGTGGGGCACCACCAATATCGATCTGCACCTTAGTCAGGCGGTGCCTTATCGGGTTTACAGCCTTGCTGATCCGCGCCGTCTGGTGATTGATTTTCAAGAGGTCGACTGGTCCGGAGTGTCGCAGGACGCACTGCTTGACAGCAAGCGCATCAGCGATGTGCGGTTCGGTCCGTTCCGGCCCGGATGGTCGCGCCTGATTGCCGATCTGACAGAGCCGATGGTTCTGGACAAGGCCGGGCTGGACACCGACATCACAACCGGAACCGCGCATCTGCGGATTACACTGCGAACAACTGACGCGGATACCTATGCCGCCCGGTCGGGGGCACCGTCCGATCTGCAATGGGCCTTGCCGGCGCCTGCCGATCTGCCCGCGCGCGCGCCGCGCACCGCCGATGATCCGCTGATCGTGGTGATCGATCCGGGTCACGGTGGCGTTGATCCCGGCGCCGAACGCGATGGTGATGTGGAAAAGGTTTTGATGCTTCAGTTCGCGCGCGAGTTGCGCGAGGTTCTGGTGCGTTCGGGCGGATTTGAAGTGGTGCTGACGCGGGATGCGGATGTTTTTGTGTCGCTGCAGGAACGCATCGCCATTGCCCATCGCGCGGGTGCGGATGTGTTCCTCTCGCTTCATGCGGATTCCCTATCGGAAGGGCAGGCGCACGGCGCGACGATCTACACGCTGTCGGACGAGGCATCGGACAAGGCAACGGAAGGTCTGGCTCAGCGTCACAACCGAGCGGATGTTCTGGCGGGTGTCGATCTGTCGGGGTCGGATGACGAGGTAACCGGCATTCTGCTGGAACTGGCGCGGCAGGAAACCAAGCCCAGAACCAAAGCGCTTGCGCGGGCGCTGGCGGACGCCATGGAAAAGGCGGGCGGACCGATGAACAACCGTGCCATCCGCCATGCCGGGTTTTCCGTGCTGAAAGCCGCCGATATCCCGTCTGTACTGATCGAGCTGGGATTTTTGTCAAGCAATCGCGATCTGGACAATCTGCGTGATCCGGAATGGCGCGCCCGTATGGCGCGCGGTATCCGGCAGGGATTGCAGGACTGGGCGGTGCTGGACGAGGCGGTACGAGACCTTGTGCGGCAATAACCCTGCTTTGTCCCGGATGCTACCGTCGGTTCCTTATTTTCGGCAAAAAGAAACGCGGCTTAATGACTTTGATATTATAGGTGGAGTGTGACGTGGCGGGAAATGGCCGCGCGCGCCACACTCGTGTTTTGACGCCCCGCATGTGGCACCCTATATAGAGGCAGTCCCCAAGGTAAGGCTGTGCGCGTGTTTCGATTCATCCTGTCATTTTTCGGTGCGATTTTCAGCGTTCTGACGCTAGGCATCGCCGCTGTTGCGCTGACCATCGGGGGCATCTTCTGGATGTATGGGCGCGATCTGCCCAGCCATGAATCCCTTGCACAGTATAAACCGCCCACGATCAGCCGGATTTATTCGGGCGAGGGCGAGATCATCGATGAATTTGCCCGTGAACGGCGTTTGTTCGTTCCGGCCGAGTCGATCCCAGATCTGGTGAAACAGGCGTTCATTTCTGCCGAAGACAAGAATTTCTATACCCATGCCGGTTATGACGCGCGCGGCATTGCGGCCGCCGGGTTCGAAGCGATCAAGACCCGCGGCAAGACCGTGCGCGGCGCATCGACGATCACGCAGCAGGTGATGAAGAACTTCCTTTTGTCGGGGGACCGTCAGGCAGAGCGCAAGATCAAGGAAATCATTCTGGCCGCGCGGCTGGAAGAAACCTTGGACAAAGAGCGCATTCTGGAACTTTATCTGAACGAGATTTTTCTGGGCCAGAATTCCTATGGCGTGGCGGCCGCTGCGCAGACCTATTTCAACAAGAGCCTGAGCGAGCTGGCACCGCATGAAGCGGCGTTTCTGGCCTCTTTGCCCAAGGCGCCATCGGACTATCATCCGGTGCGCGAAAAGGAGCGTTTGTTGGCGCGCCGTGATTTCGTGCTGAAAGAGATGTTCGAAAACGGCTATCTGGACAAGGAAACCTACGAGGCGGAACGCGCGGCGCCGTTGCGTTCGGTGCAGAATGGCGATTTCGAAAGCTTCCGCACTGCTTTGCCGCCGCGCGATTATTTTACCGACGAAATCCGCCGGCAGCTGAGCGAGGATTTCGGCGAGGGCGAGTTTTTCACCGGCGGGTTGACCGTGCGCGCGACCATCGATGCGCAGATGCAACCGATTGCGGCCAATGCCCTGCGGCGCGGTTTGGAAAAATATGACCGTGGAACCGGTATCTGGCGCGGCACCGGCAAGAAGATCGATCCGGCACTGTTGGCGAACGAGGAAAGCTGGCGCGCTGCATTGGCGAAGGTGAAAGTGGCGCGCGATGTTGACCTTGAGAGCCAGTGGTATCCGGCTGTGGTGCTTGAGGTGGGCAACAATGATGCGCGCATCGGCATCGAAGGTGTGGAAGACGACGCCGATGGCCATTTCATTCCGGCCAAGGATGTACAATGGGCGCGCAAGCGGCGTCCGGACGGATCGCTTTCCAGCAAGGCCAAGGTTGCAGGTGATCTGGTCGAGGTCGGCGATGTTGTTCTGGTGCGCCGGATGACGGATGACAGCGATGGCAGTTTTATCCGCTGGACCCTGCGTCAGGTGCCCGAAGTGCAGGGCGGCTTTGTCGCGATGGACGTCAATACAGGACGGGTGATTTCGATGCAGGGCGGGTTTTCCTACCAGCATTCCGTGTTCAACCGCGCCACCCAGGCACAGCGCCAGCCGGGATCTTCGTTCAAGCCGTTCGTTTATGCCGCAGCACTTGACAGCGGGTATTCCCCCGCGACGATCGTGATTGATGCCCCGATCGAGATCAACACACCCCAGGGGCTGTGGCGTCCGCGCAATGCGTCCAATCAGTATTACGGGCCAACGCCGCTGCGCACAGGTATTGAACGGTCGCGCAACCTGATGACTATCCGGCTGGCGCAAGAGGTCGGGATGGATGTTGTGGCGGCCTATGCCGAACGGTTCGGCGTGTACGACTATATGGGCCAGTTTCTGGCCAACGCGCTTGGGTCCGAAGAAACGACGCTTTACAAGATGGTGACGGCCTATGCGATGTTTGCCAATGGTGGCGAACGGCTGCAGCCCACGTTGGTTGACCGGGTACAGGACCGGTACGGCAAAACCATTTACCGCCATGACCAGCGCGTGTGTTCGGATTGTTCCGATCCCGACATTCGCAGCGGGCTGGGGCCGCGCATCGTGTCCAACCGCGACCAGATCATGAACGCGGTCACGGCCTATCAGCTGACATCGATGATGACCGGCGTTGTGGAACGCGGCACTGCCAGCGGATATGTCAAGCTGGGTGTGCCGGTTGCGGGCAAGACCGGAACCACCAACGATGCGCGCGATGTCTGGTTTATCGGGTTTACCAGCAACATCGTTGCCGGTTGCTACATCGGCTTTGACAGGCCGCGCCCGATGGGGCGCAGCGCGTTTGGCGGCGCAATGTGCGGTCCTGTGTTTCAGGAATTCATGACCGAGGCGACGGCCAAATATGGCGGCGGTCAGTTTGCCATCCCGCCTGGCGGGACATTCATCAAGATCGATCGTTTCACCGGTGCCCGCCTGCCGAATGAAGCGTCCGGCCCCAATGTTGTCGCAGAGTATTTCCGTGACGGGGAAGAACCGATATTCGGCCTGACATTTGATGGCGGATTTGCCATGGGATCGAACCTGCCGTTGTTCGAAGAAGTGATCGAAAGCGGACGACAGGTCACGACATCGTCCGGTGAAACGGCGGTGGTCGGACCCAAGGCGGATTTCGGCACGGTCAGTTCCGGTGGATTGTACTAGACCCATTTAAGCGACCGGCACCGCTTGCCCGCGCTGCGGGGCTGGTTTATCACCGCATTTCCATCACTCTAGGACAGGTTATTGCCGGATGCGCGCAGACGCCCAAAACACTGTGGATCAAATTCAGAAGTCGCTGGACCTGCTGGGGCAGCGGCTGGATGTCGAAACGGCACCGTTCCGGCTGGAAGAATTTGATGCCCGCGTTGAAGATCCGAACCTGTGGGACAACCCCGAAGCCGCGCAAAAGCTGATGCGGGACCGGCAGGCGCTTGTGGACGCGATGGAGACCTATTCCAGCATCAAGCAGGAGTTGAGTGACAATATCGAACTGATCGAACTGGGCGAGATGGAGGACGATCAGGACGTTGTTGCCGAAGCCGAGGTCGCACTGAAGGCGCTTGCGATCAAGGCCGCGCAGAAAGAGCTTGAGGCGCTGCTGGATGGCGAAGCCGATGCAAATGACACGTTTCTGGAAATCAACGCCGGTGCGGGTGGTACGGAAAGCTGTGACTGGGCCAACATTCTGGCACGCATGTATGTGCGTTGGGCCGAACGCAAGGGCTACAAGGTTGAACTTCAGTCCGAAAGTGCGGGCGAAGAGGCCGGGATCAAATCGGCGACTTACAAGATTTCCGGCCTGAACGCCTATGGCTGGCTAAAATCGGAAAGCGGCGTGCACCGGCTGGTGCGCATCAGCCCGTTTGACAGCGCCGCCAAGCGGCACACGTCATTCTGTTCGGTCTGGGTGTATCCCGTTGTCGATGACAATATCGAAATCGAGGTGAATCCGGCTGATATCCGGATCGATACCTATCGCAGTTCGGGCGCGGGCGGGCAGCATGTGAACACCACGGATTCGGCGGTGCGCATTACCCACCATCCGACCGGGATCGTAGTGACATCTTCGGAAAAATCGCAGCATCAGAACCGTGATATCGCGATGAAGGCCCTGAAGTCGCGCCTCTATCAGATGGAACTGGACAAACGCAACGCAGCCATCAACGAAGCCCATGAAAACAAGGGTGACGCAGGCTGGGGCAACCAGATCAGATCTTACGTGTTGCAGCCCTATCAGATGGTCAAGGATTTGCGCACCAACTACGAAACATCCGATACCAAGGGCGTGCTTGACGGCGATCTGGACGGGTTGATGGGGGCCACACTGGCGTTGAATGCCAGCGGCAAATCCCGTGCCGAGGCGCGCGGCGCGGACTGAACGCCACCACACAAGACCGATCAGCATTGAACATCTTTTCGGGATGTTGCGCTGCGTGGGCGCGGCTTCTATCGTTCGCTGAACTTTAGAAGGGGATGTGGTGTGGACGTGCTGAACACGACGGCGTGTGATCTTTCCGACCGGTTGGACCGCAAGGAGATCAGTGCAGAAGAACTGATGCGCGCCACGCTGGCGCAGATTGACCGGATCAATCCGGACATCAACGCCATTGTTGCTTTGCGCGACGCCGATGACCTGCTGGCCGAGGCGCGGGCAGCGGATGCAGAAATATCGACTGCGCCGCGAAAAAGCGTGCTGCACGGCCTGCCCATGGCTGTGAAAGACACGGTCGAGGTGCAAGGCATCCGGTCTACCACCGGATCGCCGTTGTTTGCCGATCATGTTCCACAGACGGACGAGGTGCTGGCAGCACGGATGCGGGCGGGGGGTGCGATATTCATTGGCAAAACCAATGTGCCGGAATTTGGCATGGGCTCTCATACGTTCAATCCGATCTATGGCGCGACGCGAAATCCCTATGCGCCGGACCGCAGCGTTGGCGGATCCTCGGGCGGGGCTGCTGCGGCGCTGGCGACGCGGATGCTGGCGCTGGCAGACGGGTCTGATGCGATGGGCAGCCTGCGCAATCCGGCGGCATGGGCCAATGTCTACGGGTTCCGCCCGACTTGGGGGCGGGTGCCCAACGAACCGGCAGGCGATATGTATCTGAACCAACTGGTGACGGATGGACCGATGGCGCGCTCGCCTGCGGATCTGACAGCACTGCTGGATGTCATCGCGGGGCCGGACCCGCGCCAGCCGCACGGGATGGCCCATACCGCGCTTGGCCCGCAACTGGAGGCACCAGTGCGCGGGCGGCGGATCGGATGGCTGGGGGATTGGGGCGGCGCCTTTCAGGTCGAACCGGGAATCCTTGATATCGGGCGTGCGGCCCTGAACGTCTTTGTCGCTCAGGGCTGTCAGGTCGAAGAGGTACCGGCACCGTTTTCCGCCAGCGCCCTGTGGGACAGCTGGTGCGCATTGCGGGGCTTTGCGCGCGCCGGGTCGATGCGGGCGCTTTATGAAGACCCGGCCAAACGGGCGCTTTTGAAAGATGAAACCCTATGGGAAATCGAAAGTGGCCAAAATCAAAGCACGGCCGATATTTATCGTGCCAGCGAAATCCGGTCAGACTGGTTTCGGGCGGCAGCGGCGCTGTTTGAAACCTATGATGCGCTGATCATGCCATCTGTGCAGGTCTGGCCGTTTCCGATCGACTGGCGGTATCCGCAGGGCATCAACGGGGTCAAGATGGATACCTATCACCGCTGGATGGAATGTGTCGTGCCGGTCAGTCTGATCGGGTTGCCCAGCCTGAATATTCCTGTTGGCTTTGGCGCGACCGGATTGCCCATGGGCATGCAGATGTTCGGGGCGTTCGGTGATGATCTGGGCGCGCTGCAACTGGGCCACGCCTATCACCGCGCCACGGATTGGCCGAATACTCAGCCGCCAAAGATGTAACGGGCATTTCAGCAGGGGCTTGATCTTGGGGCGCGAACCGTTTTTTCTGTCGGTAACTATGGCGGGTGCGCGCGAAAAGGCACTGATCGCGCGGGGAGGCGCAACATATGGCAGAGACACCTGAGCTTGGCGTTCCGCCACTGGCCCCTGTCAACGGCGCGATGCTGCGCGAAGCTTTGGCGCGTGGATGGCAGGATATCCGCCGCGCCCCGCTTTACGGGTTGGCGTTTGCGGGGTTTTATGTCCTGGCCGGCTGGGCGATTGCGTGGATCACTTATCAGACCGGGCACACGTTCTGGCTGGTTCTGGCGGTGATGGGCTTTCCGCTGATCGGCCCGTTTGCCGCTGTCGGCCTTTACGAGGTGTCGCGCCGTCTGGAGGCAGGAGAGCCGCTGGACTGGAGCGGTGTGTTCGGAGTGATCCTGCTGCAAAGCAAGCGGCAACTGCCCTCGATCTGCGCGATCATCATCGTGATTTTCATGTTCTGGTTCTTTCTGGGTCACATGATTTTTGCGCTGTTCCTTGGCCTGTCGACGATGACAAACGTGTTTTCATCCCCTGATGTTTTCTTAAGCGCGAACGGCATCATGATGCTGACATTCGGAACGATCGTGGGCGCGGTCTTTGCGCTGATCCTGTACATGATCACGGTGGTGGCCCTGCCTTTGCTGCTGGACCGCGAGGTTGATTTCGTCACGGCGATGATCACCAGTTTCAAGACCGTCGTGGCCAATCCGGTGCCGATGCTGGCATGGGCGGCGCTGATTGCCGGCATCACGTTTCTGGCGCTGATCCCGTGGTTTGTGGGCCTTCTGGTTGTCTTGCCGCTGTTGGGTCACGCCACATGGCATTTGTATCGCCAGATGGTCACAATGGCCGTCCCTGCGGAGTGACGGGCAGGGGCGGTAATCACCCCCGGTATTTCCGGCAAAAAAGGTACTTGCTGTTATTCTTCGCGGCCCTGCGCCACAAGCCGGGCATGAAGCGCGCGCGCATCTGCGTGGTTCTGTTCCAGGGCATAGACATAGGCATGGGTCAGGAAAAAACAGGCGGCATCCAGATCCGGTGCGGTATCGGCCGCCTGTGTGTAAAGCGGTACCAGCGCCAGACGGTCATCCGCGGCGTGGGCCTGTAGCAAGCGCTGGTCCAGAGCATTCATGGCGCGTTCCCTATTCTGCTGCCTGAGCCGGCGCGCTGATCGCATCGCGGTGCGCAATCACCTGTGTGGCGACCCAGTCATGAAAGTTGTGGGTTGGCCCGTCCATCGCGGGCGAGAATTTTCCGCCATCGAATCCGGAACCAAGCCGCCCGCGCTGCATGCCTTCAACAACAAAGACATCTTCCACAAACACGCCTTTCCACAGGGCGGCGTTGGACATGCGCATTTCGTCGCTTGTGTCGGGCTCTGCATAATAAAGATGCACGTGTTCGATGGTGCGGTCCTTGGCTTCGGGGACAAGGATGATCGCGAACGCATGATCGCGATGAACGCCAAGAAGTACGTTGGGATAGGCCGCGACATATTCGGCCGCTTCGTTCCATTTTGTGCCGACATCGGGGAAATCGGGGAACACGGCCCCGTTTTCGGCCTTGAGCTGTCGATAGACCAGCGTGCCCTGGCCTGAAAACTTGCCGGGTTCTTCGATGTTGTAGTGGTCTTCCAGCCGGGAGTAGCTGTTGAGGCCCGGATGGACCCACGGCAGGTGATAGCTCTCGCAGTAGTTTTCCACCGCAAGCTTCCAGTTGCAGTTCACCTCAAGCTGGAAACGGCTGTTGGGGCCGCCGTGATACATCGGCTTGTCAAAATCGGCCCAACGTTGGATCAGATCGGCAAAGGCCTCTTCAAAGGCCGGTGCGTCACCGCTGAGGTTGATCCAGACGACATCGCGCCAGACATGGCTGTGCACTTCAATCAGGCCCAGCAGGGCACGATCAATATCGGCGTGGGTGTTGTGCCCCGGTCCGCCGACATGGGGCGTGCTGACCAGCTTGCCTTCGGTGGAATAACACCAGCTGTGATAGGGGCAGCGGATCGCGCCTTCGATCTTGCGCGGTTCTTCGACCAGGATCATGCCGCGGTGGCGGCAGGTGTTCTGAAACACCTTGATTGCGCCCGATTTGGCGTGCACCAGCAGCAGCGGCATCCCCAGAAAGGTCATTGGCACCGCATCACCCGGTTCCGGCACATCGGCAGCGACGGCCAGTCCGGCCCATTGTTTGGCCAGCACAGCCTGGTTTTCTTCGGCAATCACCGCATCGTCGATGTAATGGGCGTTGGGCAGGCCACGGGCTTGCGCGATGGGGCGGCGCACCGCGCTCAGATCGGTAAAGGTGGGATTCATGAAAGGCGACTCCGAAGGCAGGCGCAGGCGCGCGTTGAACTATCGGAGGACTTTACGGAAAATGCCTGTATCGGCTTGTCCGAAGGCGACGCGGTTTTGCCACAGGCGACACGCGGAGATCTATTGAAACGGTTGATCCAGTTGCAGCAGGCGACGATGAAACGGCAACAGATCCTCGACACCGCAGAACCCTGTATCGCGCGCGCATTTCAGCGCCGCGGCCGTGCCTGTTCCGATATGTTCATAAACCATTCGGGCAATCCGGGTGCTGGTGACGGATTCGCGCACGGTACGCGTGGCGTATCCGACCCAGAAATTGTTTTCGTAGGACGGCACGCGGCTGAGATAATTGAACGAACATGTCATCGAATTGCGACGCGATACCAACGCTGCAACCCCATCTTCCTGATGCATGACAAAGCCACGGAATTCACGGTTCTTCAGATCAAAAGGCAGGCCTTGCTGGCGCATGGCTTCTTTGGGTTCGTAGCCACGGATGTAAGTGTTGCTGTCTTTTCTGAACACAAGCACCAAACCTGTCAGCATCAGTTCTTCGTTCACAAAGCTGCGGCGCGAAAAACGGTAGAATCCGTCCGGGAACATTTCTGTTGTCACATTTCGGACGCTGTCGCCCAGAAAGTCGCGCAATACCGGAGTGTTGAACAGTTCATGATTGCCGTTCAGTTGCGCCACCGGTTCCAGCAACACCCGTGCATCGACGTTGAAAAACGCGCAGATGCGGGCCAGAACATCCGGCCGGGGAAAGCTTTCGCCGGACAGGTAACGGTTGAACTGGGTTCTGTTGATGCCCAACTGGCGCGATAACTCCGAAATGGACGGGTAGGCGCTGGCAAGATGACGCAAATTAGCGCCAAACATATTGCGTAGCTCAGCGGGCGATCGTGCGGGTTTTGTCATCTTCAGTTCTTTTTAACGGGCGTAATATAGATCGGATAGTGCCGGTCGCGGGGTGTATTCCACAAAAAGCAATCAGTTCTTACAGTTTTGACGCTAATTAGCGTCGCACATGACGCCAGTTCGCGACACAACCCTAGCGGTGCGGACACAAAATGCAAGAGGGCGACACGGTATTAGTAATGTTGTTTCGGCAGGTGATCATGAAAACTGAAAGGGAATTTTAATCTGGGAATGAACATGATTGGCGTAGTACTTTGGAGCGACACGACAGATCGAAAAGCGGTCATCTGGTGCGAGGACCATGGCGACCTTGCGTTCTACACCAGATCGCAGGATTCATCCGCGCAGGATTTCCTGATGGACGCGGGTGATCTGGTTCAGTTTGATCTGACGGTGGACCGACATTTGCGTTACGCCCATAACCCAAGGCTGGTCGCGGACGGGCTGTACCCTGATCTGGCAGGAACGCTGACAGATGTTTCCGGCGCGCAGCCAGCCCGCACGGAATCCGCCGAAATCGTACCCTTCAAGCCGCGCGGGATCGAGTTTGCCGGACCTATGCTTGAACATCCGGCCGGGGACAGCGGATTGTTGCCGCCAGCCTCGGCCAATCAGTAGGTTCCGGATCTATTCGCCGCGGGGCAGGGCGGCGACACCGGTGCGCGCCACCTCGACCAGACCCAGGGGGCGCATCAGATCGGCAAAGGCGTCGATCTTTTCAGGCGCGCCGGTAATTTCAAAGATAAAACTGTTCAGCGTGCTGTCGACCACGCTGGCGCGGAAAATGTCGGCAAGGCGCAGCGCTTCGACACGCTTGTCACCCGCGCCGGCCACTTTGAACATCGCCAGTTCGCGTTCAACCGACGCACCTTCGACCGTCAGATCGTGAACTTCATGCACCGGTACGATCCGGCCCAGTTGCGCCTTGATCTGATTGATCACCTGCGGTGTGCCGGATGTGACGATGGTGATGCGCGACAGATGTCCTGTGTGATCCACTTCGGCGACGGTCAGGCTGTCGATGTTGTAACCGCGCCCTGAAAACAGGCCGATCACCCGCGCCAGAACACCTGCTTCGTTGTCCACCAGAACAGCCAGCGTGTGCTTTTCCTCGACATCCGAAAAGGTCGGGCGCAGGTTGTAGGCCGAATGGCTGGTTGCGCCTTTTTTGATTTTGAGAGCAGACATTTATGTGCCTTTCCTGAAGTTCTTTTGCCGGTCGATCCGGCTGTTCCCGTTGGGTTTCCGATCAGGAAACGCGTCTAAACCATCACCGATCCCTTGGCGTCGATGACGCCCTGGGTTTCGGCCTCACCCAGCAGCATTTCGTTATGCGCCTTGCCGGACGGGATCATCGGGAAACAGTTTTCATGCTTTTCAACCAGACAGTCGAAAATGACCGGCCCTTTATGGTCGATCATCTCCATGATCGCATCGTCCAGATCAGCCGGATCGCTGCACCGGATGCCCTTGGCCCCGAACGCTTCGGCCAGTTTGACGAAATCGGGCAATGCCTCTGACCAGCTTTCCGAATAGCGCTCGCCGTGCAGCAATTCCTGCCACTGGCGCACCATGCCCAGACGTTCATTGTTCAGAATGAACTGTTTCACGGGCAGGCGGTACTGAACGGCCGTGCCCATTTCCTGCATGTTCATCAGCCAGCTTGCTTCGCCTGCGACGTTGATCACCAAGGCATCAGGATGGCCCATCTGCACGCCGATGGAGGCGGGGAACCCATAGCCCATAGTGCCCAGACCGCCCGATGTCATCCAGCGGTTGGGATCTTCGAAATTCAGGTATTGCGCGGCCCACATCTGGTGCTGTCCCACCTCGGTACAGACATAGCGGTCGCGGTCCTTCGTCAATGCTTCCAGCCGCGCGAGGGCGTGTTGCGGACGGATCACCTTGCCTGTTTGCTTGAACGCAAGACAGTCCACCTTGCGCCATTCATCAATCTGGGCATGCCATTTGGCGATGCCTTCGGCATTGGTTTTGCGGCCGCGCGCCTTCCAGACTTTCAGAATATCTTCCAGCACATGGGCCACATCGCCCACGATTGGAATGTCGGTCTTGATCACCTTGTTGATCGAAGACGGATCGATATCGATGTGGGCCTTTTTCGACTTCGGGCTGAACGCATCCAGACGTCCGGTGATCCGGTCGTCAAACCGGGCGCCGATGTTGATCATCAGATCACAATCGTGCATCGCCAGATTGGCTTCGTACAGGCCGTGCATGCCCAGCATCCCCAGCCAGTTCTTGCCCGACGCCGGATAGGCGCCCAGACCCATCAGGGTTGAGGTGATGGGAATGCCGGTCGCATCCACCAGTTCGCGCAACAACTGGCTGGCCGCAGGGCCAGAGTTGATCACGCCGCCGCCGGTGTAGAACAGCGGTTTCTTGGCTTTTTCCAGCGCCGCCACCAGTTCGGTAATCTCTTCCATATCGCCCTTGACCTGCGGCTGGTAGCGGCTGGTCTTTTGTTTCGGGCCTGTATAGGTGCCGGTCGCAAACTGGACGTCCTTGGGGATATCCACAAGAACCGGGCCGGGGCGTCCGGCGGTGGCAACGTGAAACGCTTCGTGAATGACTTCGGACAGTTTGTCGGTCTCTTTCACCAGCCAGTTGTGTTTGGTGCAGGGGCGGGTGATGCCAACAGTATCGGCCTCCTGAAAGGCATCGGACCCGATCATGAAGGTTGGTACCTGTCCGGTCAGAACGATGATCGGGATACTGTCCATCAGGGCATCTGTCATACCGGTTACGGCATTGGTCGCGCCGGGGCCGGATGTCACCAGACACACACCCGGCTTTCCGGTGGCGCGGGCATAGCCTTCGGCGGCATGTGCCGCGCCCTGTTCGTGGCGCACCAGAATGTGGCGAATATCGTTTTGCTGAAAAATCTCGTCATAGATCGGCAGCACGGCACCGCCGGGATAGCCAAAGACTGTATCCACACCCTGATCCCTGAGGGCCTGGACAATCATTTTCGCTCCGGTCATTTGACGTGTCATCTGCGTTGCTCCGTTTAATCAGACGTGTCTTTCTTGTGCGCATAAAAAAGCCCCCGTTCGGGCGGGGGCGCATGGGAACCAATATGGTGTACCGTTACCGGCCCATGCGCTGTCTTCCTACGATGACGACTAGTTCTGTCATATTCAAAGGCTTCCTTACGTGTCGCGCGGACTTTAGGAGCGGGGTGCGGGGCCGTCAACAGGCAAATCGCACAAAAAATGTCGCAGGGACGCATTTTTCTTTCGGTTTATTGCGCAAAAATCGTCGTTTTTGGTTGATTTGGGAAAACGATGCGCGAATTTTGCGTGAATCTACACAAATCGGCAACGGCTTGGAGGTGCTTTCATTGCACACAAAAGCGCGTCTGGTCCGAAGATCCGCGTTTGCGCCTATTCCTTTTGGCAGGCGAAATGCCGGTACGGTTCCCTTCATCGGGAACGAACGGACAAGGGTGCAGGCTTGATCTGCCCCCTCGATAACGGCTATCGAAGCAAATCCGAAGACACATCAACATGTCTTGCGAAGCCAAAGGGGCAGTACGTGACCAAAACAACCGATATGCAAAAGACCGTTCTTTGGGGAAATGTGGTGCGGTGTCTTTTGATATGCAGCGTGCCTGCTGCCTTGTTTTATGTGATCACTGTCTGGATCATGTCGATGTCGGGCTTCAGCTATATCGAAATGACCAGAGATCCGGCACAGCAGACGGACACGTCCAGCTTTCTGGGGTTTCTGTCCAACATCGGCAGCTGGTTATGGGTGTCAGGCGCGGCCTTCTGTTTCTTCCGCATCGCGACTGATGATTTTCCGGTGGGCGATACGCACCGGACCTTGCTGATCCTGATTGGCGGGTTTTCGTTTTTTCTGGCTGTCGATGACTTTTTCCTGATCCATGACCGCTACATTGCGGAAGGCATCATAGTGCCGCTTTATGCGATTTTCATCGGGTACGTGCTGAAACGGTTTCGCGCCAAGATTTTCGAAATTGACGGGGCTGCGTTCCTGCTGGCGATGACGTCGCTGGCGATGTCTGTGCTTGTCGATGCTGTGCAGGAAATCCTGCCAATAGACTACGGGCTGGGGCAGGCGCTGGAAGAAGGGTTCAAGTTTGTCGGCATCGCAACGTGGACGTATTTCTGTTTTCAGGTTGCCGCCTTCAGGTCAGATGCATCTGCGGCACAAACCGGAACGTGAAAGCAACAGGTTTGGCCCGTTAACGGTTCTGCACCGCAGATTGATCCAAGGTCGTGACCGGGCGCGTGCGGATAGTGTTGCCGTTACAATCCTGCGCCGGTGCCCTGCAACACGCCGTGTTCCATCGCATAGCGGGTCAGCCCGGCGGTGCTGGAAATCCCCAGTTTGCGTTTGATGTTCTTGCGATGGGTTTCAACGGTGCGCACGGAAATATCCAGATCAAGCGCCACTTCCTTGTTGGATTTGCCCTGGGCCAGTTGCAAAAGGATGGTCTGTTCCCGCCCGGTCAGCGCCTCGCGCTCGGTGCCGGGTTTGGGTTCCAGCGATCCCTTGGCACCGGTGCACAAGTAGCGATTGCCCTGCATCACTGTATCAATCGCCTGCTTGATCTCGTCTGTCGGTACGTCTTTCAGCACATAGCCCATCGCCCCGTGCGACAGGGCGGATGCGATATATTCGGGGCTGTCATGCATCGACAGGATCAGAATGCGGGTGTCGGGGGCCTGCTCCAGCAGAATTTCCGTGGCCGACAATCCGCCAAGTTCGGGCATGTTCAGATCCATCAGGATCACATCCGGTTTCAGATGCGCCACCTGTTCCACCGCCTCGCGCCCGTTGGACAACGTGCCGACAACACGAATGTCATCATAGCTTTCCAGAATGGACTGGATGCCTTCGGCGACCATGGGATGATCATCGACGATCAGAACAGAGACAGGATCGGTCATGCGCTTGCCTTTTTCGGTGGTTCTTTGGGTGTTTCGGTGCTCGATTGCGGTGGCAAAAGATGGGTCAACGGCACCTGAGCCTCGATAATTGTGCCCTCGCCAGATTGCCCGCTGCGGGCTGAGAAGATGCGCAACGTGCCGTCAAGCTGTTCAATGCGTTCCTGCATGTTGCGCAAACCCAGCCCTGTTGCGCGGCGGTCTTCGCTGTCTGACAGGCCGCTGCCGTTGTCGGCGATGCGCAGGGTCGCGCCTTTTTTATGGCCACGGATGTCAACGCTGACGCGGGTCGCACCGGAATGGCGTTCGATATTGGTCAGCGCCTCTTGCGCGATACGATAAAGCGCGATTTTTGCGTCCGGACCCAGCCGGTTGCGAAACACCACCGTGTCAAACTCTGTCTCGATACCGGTGCGGGCGCTGAATTCGTCCACCAGCGTTTTCAGGGCGGGGCCAAGCCCAAGATCATCCAGCACGCCGGGGCGCAGATCGCGGCTGATACGGCGGACTTCGGTAATGGCCTCGGCCAGATTTTCGATGCCTTTGTCAAGCGGGGCGGCGGCCCCGGTATCCTGTGCGCCCAGCCTGCGGCGTGCAGTATCCAGCGCATAGCGCACCCCGACAAGGATCTGGCTGATGCCGTCATGCAATTCACGGGCCACGCGCCCGCGTTCTTCTTCCTGGGCATCAAAGACACGCTGGGTCAGTTTTTTCAGCTTTGCATCGGCCAGACGCCGTTCTCGGATATTGATCACCATGCCCGATACGAAAACCGCCAGCAGCGCCGCCAGTGTAATTGCCCCGATGTAAAAGAACGTGCGTTCCACGCGGGTTTCAACCTCGGCGCGGGCGGCGGCCACGGTGGCCAGCACATCGTCGATGAACACGCCGGTGCCCACAGCCCAACGCCAGCTTTGAAAGCCGGTGACATAGGCCACCATCTGCGCTTCTTCTCCGGTCGAGGGTTTGGGCCACAGGAAGGTGTGATATCCGGCACCGCTGCGGGCCAGATTGATGAATTCATCAACGATGGGGGTGCCTTCGCTGTCAGTCAGACCCGCCCAGTTCTGATTGATCCGGTCGGTCTGGCGCGGGCTGACCAGATTGGTGCCGTCGTAATCATAGACAAAGAAAAAACCCTCGGTGCCGTAAATCATCGCCGAAAGGATCTGTGCGACCTGATCCTTGGCCTGCTGGTCATCGGGCTGGGCGGACCCGTAGATGAAATAGAACCCGTTGCGCGCCTGCGTTACGTAATTGCGCAATTCGGCTTTCTTTGCCTCGATCAACTGGTTTTCAAGCGATTTGATTTCGCGTTCCGCCAGGGTACGCGACTGGACAGCCACCAAGGCCGCAATCGCAGCCACGGCCAAAATAAGTGGAACCGATGCCACCAAGGCCAGTTTTTGGGCATAGTTGGGCCGGAATCGTGCAAAAAGCGAACGCATAAGGGACCGTTACGGCGAATCGCGCGCAAATCAAAGGGCAAGCGCGGCGTCAGGCGCACATGAAGCGCGGCATGTACTCCGGTCTTGGTCAAAAAATGGCGTCGATCCAAAGAAAATTCCGAAAAAACGGCGCGCTCTACGCAGTACTAGGTATTCACAATCGTAACGGTCTACATATGGTGGCGACACTCGAAACGATCCGCCCGTGTGTCTGGCTTTGGCTGTGCGCAGGGCATCTTATATCTGGGAGGATTGCTTAATGGATCGTCGTTCCTTTTTGAAAACATCCGCATTGGGTGGCTCGGCCGCCGCGGCAACAACACTGGCGGCACCTGCATACGCGCAAGGCCAGCGGACCCTGACCATGGTCACATCATGGCCGCGCGGATTTGCGGTTCTTGACGATGCCGCCACCTATTTTGAAGAAATGGTTGGCGCCATGTCCGATGGTCAACTGACCATCGACAAGAAAGCACCGGGCGAACTGGTGGGTGCGTTCGAAGTGTTTGACGCAGTGTCGTCCGGTCAGGCCGATCTGTATCACTCGGCAGATTACTATTTCATCGGCCAGCATCCGGCATATGCCTATTTCACGGCCGTTCCGTTCGGCGGCACAGCGCAAGAACTGACCAACTGGTACCATCACGGTGGCGGTCAGGACCTGCACAACAAGCTGGGTGAAATCTTTAACCTGCGTTCGTTCCTTGCGGGCAACTCCGGTTCGCAGTCGGGCGGCTGGTTCCGTAACGAAATCACATCGGCCAACGACTTTAACGGTCTGAAGTTCCGCATGCCCGGTCTGGGCGGCAAGGTGCTGGGCAAACTGGGCGCATCGGTTCAGAACATTCCCGGCGGCGAGCTGTATCAGGCGCTGTCTTCGGGCGCTCTGGACGGTCTGGAATGGGTTGGTCCGTTTGCGGATGAACGCGCCGGTTTCCAGGAAGTGGCCAAAGTCTACTACACCGCCGGTTTCCACGAGCCGGGTTCGGGTCTGGCCGTTGGTATGAACCTTGACGTCTACAACGATCTGTCACCTGCGCATCAGGCCATCGTGGCCAACGCCGCCATGGCGACAACGCATACCCAGCTGGCCGAAACACTGGCCAACAACGGTGCCGCGCTGAAGCGTCTTCAGGCGCAGGGCGTAAAAACCATGCAGTTCCCTGACGATGTGTGGGACGCATTCGGTGCCGCATCCAAGGAAGTCATGGACGAAAACATGAGCGACGAACTGTTTGCCGAAATCCGTGCAAGCTTTGAAGCATCGCTTGCGGCCAGCTCGGACTGGATCCTGCAATCGGACGGCTACTACGTTGCTCAGCGTAACCGCGTTCTGGGAGGCTGATCTGCCATAGCGGATCAAAAGAATGGAAAGACAGCGCTGACTGGCGCTGTCTTTCGATACTTGAAGACGCCTGTTTTTTGCAGGTCAGAACATTATAGACGACCAGACACGCGCTTTTGCGCTGTTGGGAGGGGACACCGGGATGGAAGAAAACGCCGATGGCGCCAGCGTATTTGGCGCGCTTGCAGACGGAGTGATGTGGTTTTTCACCAATCTTGCCGAAGCGTTTTACAATTTCGGCTACGCGATCACCAATCCCGGCCTCTGGCTGGACTGGACCAATAAAGAAGCGGTCATGCGCTTTGTATATTATGGCGGTTCGGTCGAATTTTTCTTTGTCATTCTGGCCGCGTTCTTTGTGCTGACGGCACTGGGCATGTGGCGACACCAGATCATGTGGGGCTATGTCCGCGTTTTGGAAGGCTTTGCCAACACGGTGGGCCGCTTTTTCGCATGGGCGGGCCTGTTGATGGTACTGCAACAGATCGTCATCGTGTTCATGCAGCGTATTTTCACGCGCCCCGACATTTCCATCGGCTTTGGTATTCCGCTGCAATTCGATATCAGCTGGTTTGCCGAAGAGCTCAAGCTTTACAACGCGTTGGTGGTTTGTCTTTGTGCGGCCTACACCTTTGTGCAGGGCGGGCATGTGCGGGTCGATCTGTTCTATTCCGTCGTCAAATTCCGGACCAAAAAAATCATCGACATGTTCGGTTCTCTTTTCTTCATGATGCCGATGGCTGTCCTGACATGGATGTATGGCTGGTATTTCATGTGGCGCCACCTGATCGTGCCAAAGCCGTCCGCGTCCGACACGCTGGACCGTCTGCTGCTGAAATCGCGCGCGATGCGCTGGAACGTGGAAACCATCGGCTTCAGCCCGAACGGCTTTAACGGCTATTTCCTGTTCAAAGTGCTGTTGTGCGCCTTTGCGGCGATGATCTTTTTGCAAGCGGTTTCGATGTTCTACCGGTCCTACCTTGAATGGCGTGAAGGTCCGGAAAGCGAAAACAAATACCTCGACAGGGATACCCTGGGCGAAGGTGAAGAAGCCTATGAAGGCGCACATTAATCTACGGGACGGTTCTGATGTTTTTTGGTCTTGATGGCGTCGAAGTTGGCCTGATTATTGTATGTATCTGCCTGTTTGGCGGTATTCTGTCGGGGTTTCCGGTGGCTTTTGCCATTGCCGGCGCCGGTGTGATTTCTTTCGGCATCATCGCCGCGCTGGACAGCGCTGGTTTGCTGATACATGCCGCGATCGACACTGGCAGCCAGGCCTATCGGGATCTGGTGAATTCCGGGGTCAAGGCAGACAGTATATCGATTTTCCGATATCCGGATATGCCACGCATCGCCGAACCGGTATTCCCGCAAGGATGGGAAACCGCGCTGGATCGCAACGTGTCCTTTGTTGTCAACAGGATGAACGAACGCGTGCTGGCCGGTCAGTCCATCGAAACGCTGCTGGCGGTTCTGATGTTCGTTCTGATGGGGATCACGCTGGAACGCTCCAAGATCGCCAATGATCTGCTGACCACAATGGCGCGCGTGTTCGGCCCGTTGCCCGGTGGTCTGGCCGTGTCGATTGTGGTTGTGGGCGCGTTTCTGGCCGCCTCGACAGGGATTGTCGGCGCGACGGTTGTCACCATGGGTCTGCTCGCCCTGCCAACCATGCTGCGCAACAATTACTCCCCTGAAATCGCCACGGGTGTGATTGCCGCATCGGGCACATTGGGGCAGATCATCCCGCCTTCGATCGTGATCGTTCTGCTGGGCACATTGGCGGGCGATCTGTATTCCGCCGCGCAGGAACAACGCGCGGTTGCTGCCGGATGTACCGACGCGCTGACCTATCTGGGCGAACCGGCGGTTGTGTCGGTCGGCACGCTGTTTCAGGCCGCGCTGCTGCCGGGGATCATGCTGGCGCTGCTCTATGCGCTTTACGCCTTTGGATATGCGTTGATGAACCCCGAAAAGGCGCCTGCCGTCGAAATGGGATCCAGCAACAAGGAACCGATCACCCGCGGTGAAGGCCTGACATGGTTTCTGGCAGCACCGATTGCCCTGATCGGCGGGGCGATCCTGCTGGGCAGTGTCAACATGATCGGCAGCCAGAATCTGACTGTATCTACCTTTTCCGACATCGGCGAAGGCGCCAGCCTGCGCACGCGCGTCGGCGACGAATGCAAGGCGTCGATGATCGATCTGCACGGACAAGAGGCATGGGACATCGCCGTGGCCGAACAGCAGGCGATTGATGATGCGGGCGGCGTTGTTCAAAGCGAACGCCTGAGCGACGAAGAATACGCCGAGGCGCAGGCCGAAAAGCTGGCCGGTGTGGCGCCCATCGGAACCGGTATCGCGATCCTGCTGATCCTGATGTCGCTGGTTCTGACCACGGCGCGGGGGATTTCGCCTTCGTCCGATCCCAAGCCGTTGCTGATCGGCGGGATCGGTGTCGTGCTGGCGGTGATGGTGGACATATTGTTTGTCTCTGCCACAACCACACCCGGGATCACTCTGTTGATGCTGGCGATCCCTCTGGCAATGATCCTTTACGGGTGTCGTCAGGCAGTGGGGCGCCTGACCCAGAACGAACTGATCCGTGTCGTGTTTCCGCCGCTGGTTCTGATCGTGGCCGTGCTGGGTTCGATCCTTGGCGGGATCACCAACCCGACACCCGCGGCGGCTTTGGGCGCTGGCGGTGCGATCATGCTGGCCGCCTATCGCAAACTGAAGGATGAACAGAAAACGCCCAAGGTCATCATCTGGTCTACCTTTGCAATCATCATCTGTATTCTGGTCGGCGTGAATTTCGATCTGCGGATCAATCAGGATGTCGTGACGTTTGAAAACTGGATCGCGTTCTTTGTGGCTTACGGAACGTATCTTTATGCGATGTTCGGTTTGCTGTTCGCGTGCTGGACACTGTTCCGCAGCGGCATTCTGAGCCCGGTTGTCCGCGAAACGGCCAAGGTGACATCGATGGTGTTCACCATCCTGATCGGATCGCAATTGCTGAACCTTGTGGTGATCTCGTTCGGCGGAGAGCATTATATCCAGCAGTTCCTGAAAAGCTTTGATAACGAATTCAGGGTGTTCCTGCTGGTCATGGTGGTCTTGTTCGTTCTGGGTTTTGTGCTTGATTTTCTTGAGATCATTTACATCGTCATTCCGATTGTCGGGCCGGTGATCTACGGCGGATCGTTTGACCCGAAATGGGTCACGATCATGATTGCGGTGAACTTGCAAACCTCGTTCCTGACACCGCCCTTCGGCTTTGCCCTGTTCTACTTACGCGGGGTCGCGCCAAAAGAGGTGACGACAGGGCATATCTACCGGGGTGTCGCGCCCTTTGTGCTTATTCAGGTCGTCGGGCTGGCCATCCTGTGGTTCTTCCCCGCGATCGTGACCATCGTGCCCGCGCTGATGCCGAACTAGACAGTCGGCAAGCAGGCATTGTGACGAACGAAGGGGGCGAATGCGCCCCCTTCTTTATTGTGAATGTCTGGCAAGGGTGCGGGCGCTATTCGGTGAACCGGTCAACCACGGTAATGCCTGCGGTCTGGCCGTGGTCCATCATCTTGAGTGTCTTGCCAACGTCAGACAGGGCAATGCGGTCTGTTACAAGTTGCCCAAGGTTCAGCTTGCCCTTCAGGACCATGTCAAACAGCGTTGAAAAGCCAGCGGCACCCAGGCCGCGCATTCCAAAAATCGCCAGTTGTCTGGCATAGACCAGTTCCAGCAATGGCAATGATACGGTTTCGTGGGGGCCCACCGGCATGCCGATCTGCACATGACGACCCAGTTTGCGTAAAGAGCGCAGAGAGTTTTCAAAGGTTGCAGCAATGCCAAGCGCATCGACCGAGACATGCGCGCCCCCTTGCGTTGCGTCGCGGACAGCCTCGGCGACGTCCGCGACCTGAGCGGCGTTGATACACACCTCTGCGCCCAGGTTCCTGGCCTTTTTCAATGCGTCCTCCGACACATCCACCGCGACAATGCGGGCGGACAGTGCCGATGCCAGCATGATCGCCGACAGGCCCACACCGCCGCAGCCATGCACGGCAATCCATTCATCCGGTTGAAGATTTGCCCGTTCCCGCAACCCGCGCCACGCGGTCGTGACGCGGCACCCCATTCCGGCGGCTTCGGCATAATCCACGCTGTCAGGCAGTCTGACCAGATTGAAATCAGCGGTCTGCACCGCGACACGTTCGGCAAAGGCACCCCATTGGGTGAACCCGACCAGTCTTTGGCTTTCACAGATCGTCGGCTGGCCGCCAACGCAATCAGGACAGTGCCCGCAGCCCAGAATGAAGGGGGCCGTGACACGGTCGCCCTTTTGGAAGCTAGTACAATCTGCCCCGACCTCCTGAATGATGCCTGCGAATTCATGGCCCATGACATGGGGCAGGGACAGGTCTGCTTCTGCGCCGACCCAGGTGTGGTGATCCGAACGGCACACGCCGCAGGCCTTTACGCCCACGATCACCCCGTCCGGCGGGCATTCGGGGTCTTTCACCGTTTCCAGGGGAATATCGTCGTTGAACCGGTGGAGGACAGCAGCTTTCATCGGGAACACTTTGCATCAGGGTTTCCTGATGAATACCGGAAGGTGCCTTGCCCCGCCTGTGTCAATCTCGACAAATGCAGGCACAAACAAGACATCGAAAAGCAGTGTGATCGTGTTGAGCGTGCGCGCGCTCGTCAGCGCGTCGGATGCTTGTCCGGCAGAAAGATGTTGGCAACCTGTTCGGCAATCGGGTCCGTCGACAGCGGGTGGCGGTCGGAACTGTAGGCCGCAGGATCGCGCATTTTCTGCCATGCACCGCCAAAGTAGACTTCCAGCCCGGAAAACTTGGCCTTGTAGCCCATTTTCTGACTGCCGGGCACCCAGTAGCCCAGATAGACATAAGGCAGCCCCGCATCACGCGCGATTTCGATATGATCCAGGATCAGGTAGGTGCCCAGACTGTTGCGGGGCCGGTCGGGATCGAAAAACGAATACACCATGCTCAGCCCGTCGCTCAGAACGTCTGTCAGGCTGACACCGACAAGCTGACCAGTGCTTTGATCGGTATATTCCACCACGCGGCTTCGGATCGGGGTTTCCTCGATCATCGCGGCGAATTCGAACACATCCATATCGGCCATACCGCCGGTCGCATGGCGGCTGTCCAGATAGCTGCGAAACAGCGCATATTGATCTTCTGTGGCCCATGGCGCCGTGGCGCGGCGGGTGATACGCGCGTTGCGCCGCAATGTGCGTTTCTGGCTTTTGGATGGGCGAAACGCCGACACATCAATGCGCGCCGACAAACAGGCGGAACAATCCGCACAGGACGGACGGTACAGCACATTCTGTGACCGGCGGAATCCCTGCTGGGACAAGCTGTCATTCAGCTTTTCCGCGTTCTCGCCCTGCAACGCGGTAAATAGCTTGCGCTCCATCCGGTCGTCCAGATAGGGGCACGGTTGCGGGGCCGTCACATAGAATTGGGGCGCTATGGGAAGCGTGTGGCGCATTTCAGGTCCGACGTCAGAATGTCGGGATGATAACAATGGATTTGCGTCAGGCCAAGCGTTGATATTACAGGGTTCTTAAACCGGCCCACGCCGGTTCAGGGCAGTGGTTCCAAGCACCATGTCGGTCAGACCCTGACCGCGCTGTGATGTTGCCATAAGCACGACAGAAACCAATTGGATCAGCGGTAATCCTACAGAAAAGATGTAGCCCAGAGTGTGAAGAAACGCCGTGGCAAAGTCGAATTTCATGCCGTCATTTCGGCGGAATTCGATGTTCATAAGGCGCATGCCCCATGTCGCGGACCGGTTTGAAATCGTCAAAAGCCGATAAATGAAGCTGACTGTCAGAACCAATAGCGGAAAAACCCAGAACGCCAGCGTCACCGTCAGCAGGCCGATGATCACGCAGATCAGCAGGATCACAATGGTATCGAAACACCATGCCAGCAGACGTTTGGCTGGTACGCTGGAATAGAATTCCGACTGGTAAACGGGATCGGGCAAATGGGTCATTTCGGGCCTGTGATATGTTGAAACGGGTCGGCCCCCGCTTAAGGGGGCCGCACCGGTTATATCAGGGTCAGATGGTTTTGTCAGATGCGTCGTCTGCATTGGTGGCATCCGATTTCGCCTTGCGGGCGCGTTCGTCCATGAACTGGTCAAACTCGGATTTGTCCTTGGCTTCGCGCAGACGTTCCAGAAAGCTTTCGAAATTCATCTGCTCTTCTTCCAGGCGGCGCAATGTGTCGGCCTTGTAGGCGTCAAAGGCGCTGTTGCCGGTGGTGGACATTGCCGTTCTTGCGGTGCGCGACCATGCCTTTGCGTTTGTGCGGCGGCTACAGGAAGAATTGAACATGCGTTTGCTCCAGATCATGTAAAAGAGAAGGGCCAAACCAACGGGCCAGAAGAAGATGAACCCCAGCGCCATGGCCGCGATCCAGGCACCTTTGCCTTTGTCGTCCAGCCACGCCTCGGTTCTGGACAACCAGCCGAAACGCGGGCCGGTCATCTGGGTTGGGTGTGTAACAGTAGACATTTCGGGTTCTCCGTTGTTGGGTACGGCACTATCGCCGCAAGGAAGTCCAAGAATTGGAAGGAATGTAAATCCCCTTCACATCTAATAGATTGGAATTCCCTGTCGGCCTTGCAAGACCCTATGTGAATCTTTTTTACATTTTTTTGATTTCCGCCGTGAAATCAACAACCTGTGCATTCGTCGCGCGGATCAGATCGGCTGGTGCGACGGTAAAAACATGCCGCGGGGTGGCTGCTGCTGCCCAGATTTCGGTAAATTCGGTCAATCGCGGGTCCATGAAACAGCGGATCGGGGTCAGATGCCCCAACGGCGACACACCGCCAATGGCAAAACCGGTCTGGGCGCGCACCGCGTTGGCATCCGCCTTGCCCAGTTGTGCCCCTGCCACCTGTGCGGCGGCGTCCAGATCGACCTGATTGCCACCGGCTGTGAGGAACAGAATGGCTTGCCCATCGTCCTGACGGGCGAAAATGATCGATTTTGCAATCTGGTCCACATCGCACCCGATGGCCGCTGCGGCATCCTGCGCGGTGCGGGCATCGCTGGTTTCGCGGATCGTTTCACGCAGCTGCGCCGCGGCCAGTGCGGCGCGCACCCGGGTCAGACTTTTGCTCACAATGTCGCCTTTCGATCATGTCTTAATTGCTATTGACGGCATATAACCTGCGCCGCATTCCTTGAACCATGAGTTTTTCGAACCGTATCACGTCCATGCCCGTCGCCTACGATCCGGATCGCGGAGATGAGGCGCGCGCCGCCTTGCCTGAACTGTCGGGTGTTCTGGCCGATCTGGTGGGCGGTGCGGCAGGATGCAGCCCCTATCTATGCGGTCTGATCGAAAAGGAAGCCGCCTGGCTGCCCGAGGCACTGGACGCCCCGGAAGACGCTGTGACGGCGGAATTTGCGCGGAGTTCTGCCCTGTCGCCGGATGCGCTGAACACAGGGTTGCGACAGGCCAAGCGACGTATCGCCTTGCTGACGGCTCTGGCCGATCTGGGGGGCGTTTGGCCCCTTGAGCAGGTCACTGCCACGCTTAGCGATCTGGCAGATCTGGCCTGTGACCGGGCGTTGAAAACGGCCATTGCCGCCCAGATCAACCGCAAGAAACTTCCCGGAATGACAGAGGATGATATCGAAACCGCCGGCGGTATGGTCGTTCTGGCCATGGGCAAGATGGGCGCACGGGAACTGAACTATTCCTCGGATATTGATCTGATCTGTCTGTTTGACGAAAGCAGGTTTGACCGGGACGATTTTCACGATGCCCGCACCGCATTTATCCGCGCCACCCGACAGATGAGTGCCGCGTTGAATGACCTGACCGGTGATGGCTACGTATTCCGGACCGATCTGCGTCTGCGCCCCGATCCTGCCGTCACCCCGGTGTGCATCGCGATGGAAGCGGCGATGCGTTACTACGAAAGTCTGGGGCGCACATGGGAACGCGCCGCTTATATCAAAGCACGTCCGGCAGCGGGCGATCTGGCGGCTGGCAACAGGTTTCTGGGCGATCTCACCCCGTTCGTGTGGCGCCGTCATCTGGATTTCGCCGCGATTCAGGATGCCCACGACATGCGCCTGCGGATCCGCGAACACAAAGGTCTGGGCGGCCCGATGAGCCTGCCGGGGCATAACATGAAACTGGGGCGCGGCGGCATCCGCGAGATCGAATTCTTTACCCAGACACGCCAGATCATTGCCGGCGGGCGGGATACCGATCTGCGTGTGCGCGGCACGGTTGACGGATTGCGGGTGCTGGCTGCCAAGGGCTGGGTGCCCGAGGATGTGGCGACACGGCTGAGCGATCACTACCGCGCGCATCGTATGGTCGAACACCGGTTGCAGATGGTGCATGATGCGCAAACCCATGATCTGCCGAATTCCGAAGCCGGATTTGACAGGATCGCCGCAATGATGGGCACCAGCCGCGCGGCGCTTGAAAAGGATATTCTTGAACGTCTGACAGAAGTTCATGCGCTGACCGAAGGGTTTTTTGCGCCCGATGCCAGCGCTTCCCCGCCCCCCGAGCCCGAACCGGAATTCGAAACCGACGTTATGACGCGCTGGTACAGCTATCCGGCGTTCCGCTCTGATCGTGCCGTGCAGATTTTCAAACGCCTGCGCCCCGAAATCCTGTCAAGGTTGTCCCGCGCCGCCAAACCCGAAGAAGCCCTGAGCGCGCTTGACGGGTTTCTGGCCGGATTGCCGGCCGGCGTGCAGCTGTTTTCGCTGTTCGAGGCGAACCCCGTCCTGATCGATCTTCTGGTCGATATTGTCGGCACATCGCCGGCGCTGGCTACACATCTGGCGCGCAATGCCGGGGTGCTTGATGCCGTCATCGGTGGCGATTTCTTTGCAGACTGGCCGGGACTGGACGCGTTAAAGGCGGATCTGGACACTATTCTTGAACGTGAGCCCGATTACGAGGCGAAACTGGACACCACCCGCCGCTGGGCCAAGGAATGGCATTTCCGTATCGGTGTTCATCATCTGCGTGGACTGGTGGATGCCGTAACTGCCGGGCAGCATTATGCCGATCTGGCGCAGGCAGTTCTGGCCGGGCTGTGGCCGGTTGTGGTTGCCGAATTCTCGACCAAACACGGCACCCCGCCTGGGCGCGGTGCGTCGGTTCTGGCAATGGGCTCGCTTGGGGTAGGGCAGCTGTCCTCGTCCTCTGACCTGGATGTCATCGTGATCTATGATGCCGATGGAGTTGAAATGTCCGATGGCCGCCGCCCGTTGGCGGCGCGCCCCTATTATGCGCGTCTGACGCAGGCGTTCATCACGGCCCTGACGGCACGCATGTCTCAGGGGCGGTTGTACGAAGTTGATATGCGCCTGCGCCCGTCGGGCAATCAGGGGCCGGTGGCAACATCGTTGGCCAGTTTTCGCGACTATCAGGAAAATCAGGCATGGACATGGGAACATCTGGCGCTGACGCGTGCCCGTGTGGTGGCCGGTGATCCGGACCTTGGTGCCGAGATTGAACAGTTTCGCACCGATATCCTGTCCAGACTGCGCGACCCCGAAGACGTGCGCGCCGAAGTGGCCCGGATGCGGGCCAGAATTTCCGCTGCGAAAACGCCGAATGGCCCTTGGGATACCAAGATCGGACCGGGCCGGATGCAGGATATCGAACTTGTGGCGCAAGCAGGCGCCCTGGTACAGGGCGGACCGGCGCGTGATGTTGCATCGGGATTGGACGGGGCTGTCGCAATCGGCTGGCTGGATGACGCAGGCAAGGCAGCATTGCTGCATGCCTACCGGCTTAGCTGGACCACGCAATTGTCGATCCGCCTGCTGAGCGAGACGCTGCCGAACTCCGACCAGATCGGGCAGGGCGGCGCGGCCTTTCTGACGCGACAGACCGGCCATAGCGATCTGGATGCGCTGTCGGCCGATCTGGCGTCGGCTTGGCAGGCAGCAGCACAGGCGATAGACGCGCATTTTGCCGTGACGGAAATGGAAGACGAGTGATGAAAGGTGATGAACACGACCCCAAGGGCCTGATTTTCGAGGCCTACCGGATTGACGGGATAAGTGCCGGGGAATGCCGTTCTATCTTTCTGGACTGGGCGCTGAGTGTTCCGCTGGAAAATGATACGGCAGCGGCCCTGAGGGCATTGATCGGGCAATACGGCACCACCGCGCCCGAGCACCCGATGACGGGTGTGATGAAAGAAGGGTTGCACGCGATGCAGGCACCACGGCGCCGTGGCGGTTGGCGCTCGCGCCCGCGCAATTGACGGGCCCGCAAAAAAAACAGGTGAAAACGCGCGGTTTATCGCCTAATTGTCGCCTTTATGCTGCGAAATCATCGTAAATCGGCCAGATTTTGTAACTATGGACAACAATGCAAGTTTCCCGGAGTCCGGGCCAGAAAGGTAACTGTAAAGATGATATTTGTACGAGCAATCATAATCCTGGCTTTGGGGCTGTCGCTGTCCGCGTGCGCGTCTGCGCGCAAGAATTCAGCCGATGCCGATGCCATATCGCAAGCTGCCAATTCCGACATCGTGATCACCAATCCCGATGCGGACCTCAGTATTTCGAACGTCACCATTCGCGTGCCCGATACCTTGGTTGTGTCCGAGGAAAACAGATATTACCCGTCGGGTGACATCGTTTGGCGCGAAGACCCGCCCGGTGATCGCCGGGCGCAGGTTAAGGCGATATTCGAGGACGGTATCGGGCGCGGTGTGGCCACGCTGGACGGTCCGTCAACTTACGATCTCGACATTGAAGTATTACGCTTTCACGCCCTGACGCAAAAAGCGCGCTATTCGGTGGGCGGGGTGCATTCGATTACCTTCAAGGTGACGCTGCTTGATCCACAAACCGGGCAAGCCGTGGGCGAACCCCGTATCGTTCAGGCGGATCTTCCCGGATATGGCGGCGATGATGCGATTGCCGCGGATGCACAAGGGTTTACACAAAAATTTCGTATTACCAACCACTTGGCAAACGTAATTGTTGTGGAGTTGAGCGTTCCCGGCGGTTACAGCAATGCCCGTCTGGGGGTTCTTCAGACGATCAACAACACCTAGGGCTTTCACAAAGCGCACAGACAGACTAGGACAGCGCCATGACAGCGCTTTCCCCAGATCCCGCCCCCGAAAACCGGCCCGTCGTTCGGTTGTTGCCCAAAGCCAATGCCCGCGCGATCCGCCACGGCATGCCGTGGGTCTATGCCAACGAAGTTGTGCTGGACCGGCGCACCAAGGCGCTGGCCGCCGGTACACTTGCTGTTCTCGAGGATGGTGAGCGCCGGCCTATGGGGCTGGTTGCCGTTAATCCGTCGTCGAAAATCTTTTGCAGAATGCTGGATGCCGATACCACAGCCGTGATCGATAAAGTCTGGTTCGCGCAGCATCTGCGCCATGCGTTGTCGATGCGCACGCGGTTGTACGAACAGCCGTTTTACCGCCTGATCCATGCCGAAGCCGATGGGCTGCCCGGTGTTGTGATTGACCGTTTCGGCGATGTGGCCGTGGTGCAGCCCAACGCGGCATGGGCCGATCTGTGTCTGGGCGATCTTGCGCAGGCGCTTGTCGACGTGACGGGCGTGACGACGGTTCTGAAGAACGCTTCGGGCCGCACCCGCGCGCTGGAAGGGCTTGATGACGAAAACAAGGTCGTGATTGGGGCAGCCTCTGATGCACCGGTACCCGTGCCGATGAATGGTGCAATCTACATGGCGGATGTGACCGGCGGGCAAAAAACCGGGCTGTATTTCGATCAGCGCCCCAATCATGCGTTTGCAGCGGGACTGGCGCGCGATGGCGATGTGCTGGATGTTTTTTCGCATGTTGGTGGCTTTTCACTGGCGGCGTTGGCGGGCGGGGCCGCACGCGCTCAGGCGGTTGACGGGTCGGCGCCCGCCCTTGCACTGGCGCAGATGGGGGCCGAAAAAATGGGCATGGCCAATCGGTTCCAGACCACGCAGGGCGATGCATTCGAAGTGCTTGAAGCACTTGCACAACAGGGGACCAGCTTTGATCTGGTGGTGTGTGATCCGCCGGCATTTGCGCCGTCCAAACCGGCCTTGGCGGCGGGGCTGCGTGCCTATGAACGGGTGGCGCGGCTGGCCGCGGGGCTGGTCCGGCCCGGTGGGTATCTGGGCCTGTGTTCCTGCTCGCATGCGGCCGATCTGGCGGCGTTTCGCGGGGCATCCATTCGCGGGATAGGCCGTGCGGGGCGGCGCAGTGCGCTGATCCATACCGGATTTGCCGGTCCGGACCATCCGCAAATGCCCGCACTGGCGGAAAGCGGTTATCTGAAATCGTTGTTTTTCCGCCTGTGAAGGTTCTGATCGATACCTGCGTGTTGTATCCGACCGTGCTGCGGGAAATGGTGCTGGGCGTCGCGCGGGCGGGTCTGTTCACGCCGCTATGGTCCGCCCGCATTCTGGAAGAATGGGTGCGCGCCGCTGCCAAACTTGGCCCTGATGGCGTTGCACAGGCCCAAGGTGAAATTGCCCTGACGAAATCCGCTTGGCCCGATGCAGAGGTGGAATGGCGACCTTCGCTTGAAGCGCGGCTTTATTTGCCGGACAGCCATGATGTGCATGTTCTGGCGGCCGCAATATCAGGATCAGCAGACGCCATTATGACACTGAACAGAAAAGATTTTCCCCGTAACATATTGGCCGAGGAAGGGCTTGACCGGATCGAACCGGACGGGTTTCTTTATCAGCTGTGGTTGGAACATTCCGATGTATTGGGTCAGGTCGCGCATGATGTGCTGGCGCAGGCCAATGCGATGTCGGGACAGACCTGGACAATGCGGACGTTATTGAAAAAGGCCCGCCTGCCGCGTCTGGGCAAGGCATTGGAAACCTAGGGCCGCATCACGTGTTCGGGTGAGACGCCCATTTCTGTTCCAGCGCCTCAAGTGCGGCAATCCGTTCTTTGGTTTTCGGATGGCTTAGCAGCCACGCAGGGGTCACACCCGCCCGTGCACCCGACAGGGTTTCCAGTTTGCGAAACAGTTCTTTTTGCGGCCCGACACCGATACCGGCCTTGGTCAGCAAGGCTGCGGCATAGGCATCCGCTTCGTATTCGTCGGACCGTGACAGGCGCGCGGCGAGGGTAGAGGCCACGATATTGGCCACCCAGACGCCGACACCGGGCAGGAAGCGGCCCAGAACCATCGCCAAAGCTGTACGCAATGCGTTTTGCCCTGAAAAATCGATCATCCGGCGGCGTGAATGGCCCAAGGCAACGTGCCCCAGTTCATGCGCGATCACCGAGGCAAGCTCTTCTCCGGTCACCTCGCCCTGTTTGAATTTGCGGTAAAAGCCACGGGTGATGAAAATCCGCCCGTCCGGTGCGGCAAGGCCGTTGACCGGATCAATTTCGTAGATGAACACCTTGATCCGGTCCAGATCCAGCGCCGCCGCCATTTTATCGGTCAGCGGATTCAGGTGCGGATCGGCCAGGATAGTGGATTTGCTGTTCAGTTCGCCAGACGTCCGCCAGACCGAAAACCGGTACACGGCAAGGCCATACAAAACGGCCAGCAGAATGGGCATCACCTTGATCATGGGATAGATATGGGGCGTTGCGCGGCCTTCGGCAAGGTCATGCAGACCACGCGACCGGCACTGATACAGGGCCGCGAAAGGCCCACCCGTGATAGCGCACCGGCCCAGTCAGGTGCAGATCAGGCAGCGCGGCAAAGGCCATCGGCAGGGCCACCTGGCTGATCAGGGCGCGCGCGGCGGCAGCACCGGCGCAAAAATGCGGCCCCGCGCCAAAAGGGATCGATGCCTGGGTATCGCGGGTGATGTCGAAGAGGTGGGGGTTTTCAAAATGGCTTTCATCCCGACCGGCAGATGAAAACATAAAGAAAACAGTGCTGTCCTTGGTGAAGCTTATGTTATTGACAATGTCGTTACGGGCTACGCGGCGCGGCGACATGCCAATGGGTGACATCCAGCGTGCATATTCCAGAAACGCATCCTGATAGGTCGCCTTGCCTGTGGTGATCCGTTGTAGTTGGTCTGGATGGGCCAGAAGGGTGGCGATGGTTCCCGCAATGGCATCGCGCGGTTCGTTGTGCCCGCCGGAAATGATCAGCTTGATATTGGCGCGCAGGCTGTCCATCGGAAGGTGTGCAGCACGTTGCACCGCCAGCGCCGATCTGTCACCGGCAGGGTGGGCGCGCGCCAGAATCCTGTCAATATGCGTATCGATCAACGCGGTTGCGACATGGCAGGCCCGTTCTACATCCGGATCGCCGCCATAATTCGAACAGCCGTCGATCATGGCTTGGGATACTCCATCCATTTCGCTTGCGGTCATTTCTGTCAGACCGGTGATCGCTTTCAGCGCTTCGGCAGATACCGGCATCGCAAAGTCAGTGACCAGATCGCAATATCCCTTTGGTTTCAGAGTATTCAGGATCGAATTTGCAGCATTTTTGAACCGGGGCAGCCAATAGGTCTGCACTGTTTTCGGGCTTAGCGCGGGAAACAGGGCGCGCCGTTCCACCATGTGATCGCTGCCGTCCTTGCGCATCAGGTTGGTGCCCATCAGGCGGGTCATCAGGCCGTCGGGCTGATGGCTGGAAAACAGATCGATCCGTTTTTCCTGAACGTGGATATCATCGCGGCGTGTAAACAGGGTTGCGCGCAGTTCGGGCACGTAGGTGACGGGTGCATTGCGCCGCATTTCTGCCAGAACCGGGTAGGGATCAGCAGCAAAGGCCACGGGATCGATATGGGTTACAGGGGCATCCGTCATGGCATCACGCTAAGGCGCGCGCGCGTCTGCGACAAGCGTTTCGCGCGCCTAGCGTGTCAGGCTTTTCATGCCCGCTTCCAGACCTGACAATGTCATCGGAACCATGCGACCCGCGCCAAAGATATCCTGAATCATGCCGATGGAATGGGTGTAGCCCCAATATTTTTCCGGCACCGGATTGATCCAGAGATGCGATGCCCACTGATCGCGGGCACGCGCCAGCCAGACCTGTCCGGCCTCGGCGTTCCAGTGTTCGTTCGCCCCGCCGGGATAGGCGATTTCATAGGGCGACATGGAAGCGTCGCCGACAAAGATGCATTTGTAATCGGGGCCGTAGGTGCGCAGCACCTCGTCGGTGGAAATCTGCGCGTTCCAGCGGCGGCGGTTGTCGCGCCACACGCCTTCGTAAAGACAGTTGTGGAAATAGAAATTTTCCAGATGCTTGAATTCGGCGCGCGCGGCGGAAAACAGTTCCTGCACCACCTTGATATGAGGATCCATCGACCCGCCCACATCCAAAAACAGCAATACCTTGACCGCATTGCGCCGTTCGGGGCGTGTTTTCACATCCAGATAGCCGTGTTCGGCCGTGGCACGGATCGTGCCGTTCAGGTCAAGCTCTTCCGCCGCCCCGTCGCGCGCCCAGCGGCGCAGACGCTTCAGCGCGACCTTGATGTTGCGCGTACCCAGTTCAACTGTGTCGTCCAAGTTCTTAAATTCACGCTTGTCCCACACTTTGGTGGCGCGCTGGTGGCGCGATTCTTTCTGGCCTATCCGCACCCCTTCGGGATTGTAGCCATAGGCCCCGAAGGGCGATGTGCCCGCGGTGCCGATCCACTTGTTACCGCCCTGATGGCGGCCCTGTTGCTCTTTCAGACGCTCTTTCAGGGTTTCCATCAGCTTGTCAAAGCCGCCCAATGCCTCGATTTCGGCTTTTTCTGCGTCGCTCAGATGTTTTTCCGCCAGCTTTTCCAGCCAGTCACCGGGAATATCGACCGCCTCAAGAACCTGATCCAGCGAAATGCTTTCCAGCCCTTCGAACGCTGCGGCAAAGGCGCGGTCGAACTTGTCGATGTTGCGCTCGTCTTTGACCATTGAAATGCGGGCCAGATAATAGAACGCTTCGACATCATAGGTGGCCAACCCTGCCTTCATGCCTTCCAAAAAGCTCAGGAATTCGCGCAGGGAAACCGGAAGACCGTTTTTGCGCAAGCTTTCGAAAAACGGCAGAAACATGAGATCAAACGGCCGCGCGGTGGATGATGACTGTCGCGATCATACCGACAACGGCAAAGGCAATGGCAAAGGATGCCGCGTATTGGGCGATGTCAAGGCGCGACCCTTTACGCCGTGCGGCGGTGGTGCCGCCGATAATCGCCCCGGCCAGTGCTGCTACAATTACGATCATATCTATCCGTCATCCCTTTGAAGCGGGCTGATCTGCGCAATCTCGCGCATTTTGCCACGTACAGCCCAATCTGGGCCAAATCCGTATCGCGCCCACCCCAGACTGTCCAGCCTGACACGCTGCGCCTCGGACGCACGACCGGTCAGGTCCAGCGCTTCGGCGCGCATAAGCATCAGTGTAGCCAGCAATGCGGCGTTTTCGTATCGCGATGCCGTGCCGATAAACGGATCGACGATGCGCAGGGCAATCGCGCCTTCACCGTCGCTGATCGCATAGGCCGCAATCTGTGCGGCCACATAGGCGCGGTGCAATTCTGTGTCGGGCAGCCGGGCATAGGCGCGGTCGGCTTTGATGAACTGATCAAAGGCGGCCAGCGGGTTGGCGCTTTGGATCAGACGGCCGGATATATAATGGCTAAAGGCCAGGCGGTTGTCCTGCCAGCCCTGTGCCTGTGCGATTTTCAGGGCTTCTGCCGCGGACCGCCGTCTTGTGCCGGCGCTTGATCCGGGGCCAAGGGCGGATTGAATCGCACTGATCCACGCCCGCGATGGCGGGGCGGGCTGGCGGATTGCAGCGCGGTTGCCGGCCGGGTTGATGCGGGCCAGAACGGCAGGCAAGCGCGCGGCCACCTGTTCACGCGTCATGCCGCTGCGCAATTCGGGGGCATAGGTCGCGCGCAGGATCGTCATGTCAAACCCTGTCAGCACGGTATGGATGTTGTCATCGTTGAACACACTGTCGGACAGGCGATAAAGATCGTTCAGCGGCCCCAAAGCCTGTGCCAGTTCTTCGTGCATGCAGTCGCGGATTTCCTGCGGGCTTGCATCGTTGGGCAGGAAAATGGCCATTTTCGTGCGTGTCCGAAGCGTGGCCCAGTTGGTTTTTTGCGATCTGCGGTTCGAGCGGTACTCGGCAAGGCTGGATACGTTCGGAACCACGAAACAGGCCGCCTGCGGCAGGGCGCGGCGGATTTCGGCGCGTGTCACGGCCTCGATCGTGATGTTGGCGGTGGCTGTCTGGCTTAGCGAAATGTCGATCCCGGCCTCGTTGCGCAACCGTCGGATCAGACGCGACAGATCGGGGCCCAGACTGGCAGGAGGCGTGCCGGTGACACGGACGGTAACGGGCGTTTCAAAGCGGCTGAACACCGGCAGTTCCCGACCGCTTTCCAGTTGGAAAGACAGATCAAGGAAATCATAGGCGATGTTGCCGTTGGGGCGTGTCGAACGTACCGGGCTGGTGGCGCCGAAACTTTTCATCGGCGGCAGCGTGCTATCTGCGATCTGCGCCCGTGTCGGCGTGTCTTTGGGCGCAGTCGATCCGCACGCCGCCAGCGCCAGACAAAAGGGGATCAGCAGCAGGCGCATCACGGGCGCTGGTATTTTATGAACGGCGTGAGAACGCCGATCTTGTCATAAAGTTTGCGCGCGGTTGCGTTGAAATCCTGTGTCAGCCAGTAAACCGAAGGTGCCCCGGCCTTGTCCGCGGCGTCATAAACCGCATTGATCAATGCACCAGCCACGCCTTCGCCGCGTGCCTCTGGACGGGTGTACAGATCCTGAAGATAGCACACGTCTTCGACCTTCCAGCCGTGCCGGTGAAAGAGGAAATGCGTCAGCCCCAGCAGGCGGCCCTCTTTTTCGGCAACCAGCGCGTTAAAGTCGCGTGGATCATCCCCAAGCAGGCGGGCGAAGGTGCTGTCATATATTTCATCGGGCACTGAGGTTTCGTAATATTCAAGATATCCGGTCCACATCTCGGCCCATTCGGCGCGATCGGTTTCCTGCAAGGGGCGAATGATCAGCGAAGGCGCGTCGGCCATTGTAATACCTCTTTGTTAAAGCGGATGTGGCAATTCCTGCACGTCGCTCTGTTGGGTTTCGAATACCTCAGTTCGCGCAAGGCGACCAGATCATAGCATGGATATCGCGAAAAACCGGGCCCCTAGCGCTGTCCGCGCGCCATGAACGCCAGACGTTCGAACAGATGCACATCCTGCTCGTTCTTGAGCAGGGCACCGTGCAGTTTCGGCAGCGCATTGGCACCATCGCGCTTCAAATCTTCAGCGCTCAGGTCTTCGGCCAGAAGCAGTTTCAACCAGTCAAGCACTTCTGAGGTCGAAGGTTTCTTCTTGAGCCCTGCGGTTTCGCGTACTTCGTAGAACTGGGTCAGCGCCGTGGTCAGCAGGGCATCCTTGATTCCGGGGTGATGCACATCGACGATCTTGCGCATCGTCTGTTCGTCCGGAAAACGGATGTAATGGAAAAAACAGCGGCGCAAAAACGCATCGGGCAGTTCTTTTTCATTGTTCGATGTGATGATGACAACCGGGCGATGGCGGGCCGTAACGGTTTCGCCGGTTTCATAAACATGAAACTCCATCTGGTCGAGTTCCTGTAGCAGATCATTGGGAAACTCGATATCGGCCTTGTCGACTTCATCAATCAGCAGAACGACTTTTTCATCGGCCTCGAACGCCTGCCACAGCTTGCCTTTGCGGATGTAGTTGGACACATCGTGCACTTTTTCTTCGCCAAGCTGGCTGTCGCGCAAGCGACTGACGGCATCGTATTCATAAAGCCCCTGTTGCGCCCGCGTGGTGGATTTGATGTTCCATTCGATCATGCGCAGGCCCAGGGCAGACGCCACCTGGCGGGCCAGTTCTGTCTTGCCGGTTCCGGGTTCGCCTTTGACCAGCAATGGCCGTTCCAGTGTCACTGCCGCGTTCACCGCAATTGTCAGATCATCTGTGGCCACGTATTCGGCCGTACCTTGGAATTTCATGGGGTCTGGGTGCCTTTTTATGCCTGTTCTGCCGCATCTTAGCCTGCGCTGTTCATGGCTGCAATCGCAGGGCCAATTTGAAATGATTGTGTAGTGACAATTGCCGAACGGTGCGGTAAACGCCCCTCAAACACAGCCATCCGTCTGAGGATAGAGTATGACAGGTCTTCGCAAGACCGTGGGAGCAAAAATGAAACAGGATTTGATTCTGCCGGAAGAATATACGCCGGCCGAGGACGAGCCGTTCATGAATGAACGTCAGGTTGAATATTTCCGCCGCAAACTGCTGAACTGGCGCGCCGAATTGCTGGCGGGCAGCCGCGATACCATCGAAGGATTGCAGGACGGCACGCGCAACATTCCCGATGTGACAGATCGTGCATCCGAGGAAACAGATCGCGCGCTGGAACTGCGCACACGCGACCGTCAGCGCAAGCTGGTGTCGAAAATCGATGCCGCCCTGCGCCGGATCGAAGACGGCGAATTCGGCTATTGCTCGGTCACGGGCGAACCGATTTCGCTGAAACGTCTGGATGCACGCCCCATCGCCACGATGAGCCTTGAGGCACAGGAAAAACATGAGCGTCGCGAAAAAGTTCACCGCGACGATTGATCCGGCGTGATCGTAGATTTCCAGAACGCCGTGGCCACAGCCGCGGCGTTTTTTTATGGTCCATAGAAGTATGACAATGAATTCGATGAATGTTGCAGTGATCGGTGCCGGCATCGGCGGGGTGGCAGCCGCAATCGCCTTTGCCCAGAGGGGCGCCACTGTCACAGTATTCGAACAGGCCGCCTCCCTTAGCGAAGTCGGCGCCGGCTTGCAGATCAGCGCAAATGGCATGTGTGTGCTGCGCGCCTTGGGGGCCGTCCAAGACACGCCGGACGGGGCAGTGCAATCGTCGGGCACAGAACTGCGCGATTATCGCCGGCCCAACAGGATTTCGTTTGTGCCGCCGCCACAGGCAGGCCCGACATGGTATTTTCACCGTGCGGATCTGCTTGACCTGCTTGTTGCGCGGGCCGCAGACGCCGGTGTGACGTTTCAGTTGGGTCAGGCCATCACCGATGTCGATCTTCAGACCGGCCGCGTTGGGGAGATGGGGTGTTTTGATCTGGTTGTTGGCGCAAATGGGGGGCAAAGCAATTTGCGCGCGGCGCTGAACGGCAACGCCGCGCCACAATTTTCAAAGCAGGTTGCCTGGCGCGCCGTTGTGCCGTTTTCGCCCCAAGACGCACCGTCACACGCCGTTCTGACAATGGGGCCGGGACGGCATGTTGTGTCTTATGCGCTGCGCGGCGGCAGTTTGATGAACATCGTCGCTGTCGAAGAGCGCGCGGACTGGACAGAAGAAGGCTGGCGACTGTCCGGCGATCCTGATGATTTGCGCGCCCGGTTTGCCGATTTTACTGGCGCAACCGCCGACCTGTTGGCGGGGGTTCAGGAAACCCACCTGTGGGCGCTTTATCTGCATCCGGTGGCGCAGGTCTGGCACAAGGGCGGGCTGGCTTTGCTGGGCGATGCGGCGCATCCGACCCTGCCGTTCATGGCGCAAGGGGCCTGTCTTGCGCTGGAAGATGCGTGGGTGCTGGCAAGCTGCGTATCAGGCAGCACATCGGTTGATGCCGGTCTGGCGCGCTATCAGGCGGTGCGGCAACCCCGTGCCACACGGGTTGTTGCAGCAGCGTCCGGAAATGCGCGCACTTTTCATTACGCGCCGCCGGTCAGCTGGCTGGCGCAAACGGCTATGGCGGTGATGGGGCCGCGATTGTCTGCGCGTTTTGCCTGGATTTACGACCACGATGTGACGCGTCTTTGATTCCGCTGGGTTCAGGCGTCAAGTTCGACCCATATTGGCACGTGATCTGACGGCTTTTCCCGGCCGCGCACATCCTTGTCGATCTGGCAGTCCAGCAACAGATCGGCGCACTGGGGGGTCAGCAGGAAATGATCGATCCGGATGCCGTCATTCTTGTTCCATGCTCCGGCCTGATAGTCCCAAAAGCTGTAATGCCCGGGGCCTTGGGTGCGGGCGCGGAACGCATCGGTAAAGCCCAGATTCAGAATTCTTTGAAATGCCGCGCGGCTTTCGGGGCGAAACAGCGCATCCTCGCGCCACGCATCCGGGCGCGCGGCGTCTTCGGCCTGCGGGATCACGTTGTAATCACCGGCCATCAGGGCAGGCATTTCATCAGACAGCAATTGCGCCGCGCGATGTTGCAGCCGCGCCATCCATGCCAGTTTGTAATCGAATTTGGGGCCCGGTGCCGGATTGCCGTTGGGCAGGTACAACCCACAGACACGCACCGCGTGTTTGCCCACGACCGTGGCTTCGATCCAGCGGGCCTGTTCATCTTCGTCGTCCCCCGGCAGCCCGCGCGAAACGTCTTCCAGCGGCAGTTTTGACAGGATGGCCACGCCGTTGAACGATTTTTGGCCGTGCGTTTCGACGTTGTAACCACGGTCTTCAAACAGGTCGCGCTTGAACGCTTCGTCGACGCTTTTGATTTCCTGCAAGACGACAACATCGGGTTTGGCTTCGTCCAGCCAGTCGGGCAGGGCGGCAATGCGCGCTTTGATACCGTTGATGTTGAAGCTGGCAATTTTCATGATGACCCCGGTCTGGCAGATGCCCGCCTTGTATCGCCGATGCCGCCCGACGTCACAAGAGCAGGTTGCACGTCGCAGGTTCGGGGCTGGCGATAGAATCGGGCAGTCCGCTGTCTGCCGCCACCTGTGCACGATTCGTGGCCATCAAAGCTCTGATCAACGCAACCGCCCCGAAAAGCTGGCAAAAACAGGCTTGTGGATAAGTTTTTTTCGCGCGCGCACCAGAAAATTCTTTGATGACAAAGTCATAGGTTTGGCCAGCGATGCTGATGTGGATAACTCGACAGGTCATTACTCAGGGTTGAAAATGCTGTTTATAACTCGCTTTTTACGTGCAAGCGTGAAGAGGCTGTAAATTCACACTTGGGAGACGACCATATGCAAGCTCAACTGAAAACCTATGACACCTTTGCTGCCGCCACCATCGAAAGCGACGCTGCGCTTTTTGACGGGGCGGGAACCGAAATGTTCACGTCCGGTGCAGCCCCCTCTGCGTTCGCAACCGCCCTGATGGGCGACAGCGTGGAAATGTTCACATCCGGTGCGGCCCCGATGGGTGGTGCGACCGCACTGACCGGCGATGGCACACAGATGTTCACATCCGGCGCCGCACCTGCTGCATCCTCCGGCATTGCCACCGGCGAAGGCACCTATCTGTTCACGTCCGGTGCCGCGCCGTCTGTCTTGTCGGACATTGTCACCGGCGAAGGCACTCAGATGTTCACCTCGGGGGCTGCGCCAATCCTTTTGGCCACCGTTGTTGGCGGTGACGAGACAGGAATGTTCACATCCGGTGCCGCGCCAACAGCCACGTCCGATGCATCCACAGGCGAGGCGACACAGCTCTTCACCTCGGGGGCCGCACCGTGCGCCACAAGCGCTGCAATCACCGGCGAACGGACGGAGATGTTCACATCGGGTGCCTGATCCAGCGTGAATTGAAGACGTGAAAACTGGAAGCGGGGCGTTCAGAAGGCCCGAAACGACAAGGATGATTGAAATGTCGAACGTAATCCAACTGAACGCCCCCTCTGCGCGCCAAGGCCAGAAGGACTGTATAGCCGCCACATTGCGCTGCTTTGCACAGCACCGCCGGTTTGGGGATGATGTGTACTGGCTTAAGGAAAACGCCGAACTTCTGAACATTCTGGAATGTACCGGCATCCGCCCGGACACGTCGGCACTTGAGGCGCATGGCGGATTTTACGAGCAGGTGGAAAAACGGATGGGGTTTTTCCCGCAATATTACCGCTTTTTGTTGTCAATCTGTCTGGATCTCGAAGATCTGGGCGTGGCCGGCACCAAGGGCGAGGCGCTGGCGCATTGGGTGGCACGCCAAGGCATGGCAGAAGCCGAATTGTCTGATCTGCAACGCCTTGAAGCACGCCGCCTAATGATGCGCCGGGGTGTTGATCCTTTGCCGAATGACACAGGCCTGGAAACGCGGATGCGCCACTTTATCGCCCGCCATGCAACATTTGCCATGCCCAACAAAAAAGCCGCGTACGAGCTGACACACGCGGTATTCTACCTCAGCGAATATGGCCGGCGCGATCCTCTATTGGACACAGATGCGATAACCAGTCTCGAGTTTGCGGGATTGCTGGCCTATCTGGATCAGAATGCCGATTTGCTGGCTGAAATCTGTGTGGCGCTGCGCTATGCGGGGCAGACACCCTCGCAAATATGGGAAGGCTGGTTGGAACGGGAAACCCATCTCTTTTCGGTCGAGACCGGGCCACATGTCAGCGCGCAGGACGACTATCACGACTATTTTGTCTGCAACTGGTTGATGGCGGTCTCCGGACGCAAGAGGTTCGCAAAACCGGCCGAGCCTGCGCGTATGGCTTTTTTCCGCGCGCCCCCCTGCGCCGGGCCGTTGCGCGAAATGTCGGAATGCATGTTCCGTCTCGATGACCAGCGCAGCGCCGATTGGACAAGGATGCGCGAGGTCGTGCAGGCCGCCCTGAGCGACACCGGAACTGACATCCTGTGCGAAGCAGAGCAATCGACAGACAAGTTCGATGCGTTTTTTGAAGGCTTCGCCAGAACCGGACTGCAGGGAGTATCGGGATGAGTGCGCGCGCGCAGTCATGGCGGCCGCTTCTGGGGGCAACGGGATTGGGCACCGAGCTGGTGCTGATCTATACCGGATTGATTTCGGGGGCCGATGCGATCACGAAATTCATCGCGGGTGGCTATGCCGCGCCGCAGTTGTTTTGCCTTTCCGGTCTGGTCGTGGTGGTGCTGTCGGTTGCCCTGAACCAATTGCAAGGATCGCAGGCCGGGTTGCGCACGCGATGCCCGCGCGCAATGGCGGTGCGGGCGGGTGCAACGGTCATTGCCTGCACTGCGTTCTTTTATGCATTTCGCGCGCTGCCCTTTGCCGAAGTATTCCTGTTTATCGGGCTGATGCCGATCCTGTCAGGCATTCTGTCGGGCCTGATCTTGGGCGAACATGTGCGACCAATCGTATGGGGCGCGCTGGGCATGGGCTTTGTCGGGATGCTGTTCCTGTTTCCTGCCGGCCTGTCGGGGGTGTCGATCGGGCACGGTTTTGCGCTGCTGGCCAGTGTGGCGGGAACTGTGTCGATGATCATGGCCCGCTTTATCGGGCAGTATGAACACAATGCGCTGGCGCAGGTGTTTTATCCCAATCTTGCTGTATTCGCGATCATGGCAGTGGCCTTGCCGTTTGTCTGGGTGCCGATGCCACCCGCAGACCTGATTTGGGTTTTTGCCTATGCCACACTGCTGTTTGTGGCGCGCTGGGTTCTTGTTGTCGCGTTGCGTCTGCTGGCCGCCTATGCGGTGACACCTTTGCTGAACCTGCAATTCGTCTGGATGGTGCTGCTTGGTGCCGTTTTCTTTGGCGAAGTGCCTGCTGCGGGCACCTATCTGGGGGCCGGACTTGTCGTGCTAACCAGCCTGTTTCTGGTGTGGGAACAGCTTGCACCGGGGGCAGAGCGGATGCGCACTGCCCGCGCATAGGTAGGGGTTACATCGAAAACGATGTGCCGCAGCCGCAGGAACTGGTTGCGTTGGGATTGTTGATCACGAACCGGGCACCGATCAATTCTTCGCTGAAGTCGATAACGGCATTTTCCAGAAACGGTAGGGATACCGTATCAATCACCACCTTTTGCCCGGCACCTTCCAGTACCAGATCATCCTCGGCGGGCTGATCCAGTGCGATTTCGTACTGAAAACCAGAGCATCCGCCGCCTTCAACCGCGACGCGCAGCGCTTGACCCTGATCCGCGGCGCCGATTTCGGCGAGCCGGGCAAAAGCGCGTTCTGTTACTTTCGGAGGCAATTGCATTCTCTGGCCCTTGATACGGTTTCAACTTGGACGTGCCTGCAATATAGAAACCCAAGGGACAGGCCACAAGGACCGAGGTGATGATGAGTGCAGCTTTTGCCTCAGATCCGGCACGCAGCAGGGGACGGCGCGTACCGGAAGAGGAAAGTACCTTTCGTTCCTGCTTTCAGCGGGACCGGGACCGGATCATTCATGCATCGGCGTTCCGCCGTTTGAAACACAAGACCCAAGTGTTTGTTGAGCATGAGGGCGATTACTACCGCACACGTCTGACCCATTCGATCGAAGTGGCGCAGGTGGCGCGCACCATTGCCGGCGCGCTGGGCCTGAACGCAGAGCTGACCGAAGCGGTCGCACTGGCGCATGATCTGGGGCACACCCCGTTCGGACATACCGGCGAAGATGCGCTGCACGAAATGATGCGACCCTATGGCGGATTTGATCACAATGCGCAGGCGATCAAGATCGTCACGTCGCTGGAACGGCACTATGCGTCCTTTGACGGGCTGAACCTGACATGGGAAACGCTGGAAGGGATTGCCAAACATAACGGTCCGGTCACAGGCGCGCTGCCACATGCGCTGGCCGGCTATAACGCGGTGCATGATCTGGAGCTGGATACCCACGCCAGCGCCGAGGCGCAGGTGGCGGCGCTGTCGGATGATATCGCCTATAACAATCATGATCTGCACGACGGGCTGCGTGCCGGCTTGTTTTCCGAGGCCGAGATTGCGGAGCTGCCGATTATCGGTGCCGCCTATGCGCAGGTCGACCGGCTTTACCCCGACACAGACGCCTATCGCCGCCGGCATGAGGCATTGCGCCGGGTCTTTGGTGTGATGGTGTCGGATGTGATCGAAACATCCGGCAGGGCGCTGGCGCAATCGGGCGCGCAGGATGTGCGTGACATCCGGCATCTGGGGCGCCCGGTGATCCGGTTTTCGCCCGGTTTGTGGGCTGATTTGCAGCAGATCCGCACATTTCTGTTTGCCCGCATGTATCGGGCGCCGTCTGTCATGATCAAACGCGCCGAAGTCACCAAGGTGGTCGAAGACCTGTTCCCGATGTTTCTGGCGGATCCGGGGCTGTTGCCGAAACGCTGGCACAAGGACGTTGCGGCGGCTGCCGATGACAGGGTGGCGCTTGCCCGCATTGTGTCGGACTATATTGCCGGCATGACGGATCGTTTTGCACTTCAGGAACATGCGCGCCTGTGTGCAGACACGCCCTAAGCTGCGTTGACGCGGCCCGCAGGCCTGATAAACCCGACGCACGTCCGCAACAGGAACCTATCGACAATGAATATCTTTTCCGACCTGCGCCTTCTGGTCATCGACAGCCTTCAGTCAATGGTAGCGCAAGGTGCGCTGCCCGATGGGCTGGACATGTCCAATGTGACGGTTGAACCGCCGCGCGACAGCGCGCATGGCGACATGGCAACCAATGCCGCCATGGTTCTGGCGAAACCCGCAGGGCAGAATCCGCGTGTGATTGCGGATGCTCTGGCGGCCTTGCTGCTGGCCGACAGCCGGATCAGCACCGCCGAAGTGGCAGGCCCCGGGTTTTTGAACCTGCGCCTTGCGCCCAAGGTCTGGCAGGACGTGGTTCACGGTGTTTTCGATCTTGGCACCGGCTTTGGCCGTTCGGACATGGGGCAGGGCGCCCGGGTGAACGTGGAATATGTCAGCGCGAACCCGACAGGGCCTTTGCATGTCGGGCACACGCGCGGGGCGGTGTTTGGCGATGCGCTGGCATCGCTGCTGGATTTCGCCGGATTTGACGTGACGCGCGAATATTACATCAACGACGGCGGCGCACAGGTCGATGTCTTGGCGCGGTCGGTCTATCTGCGCTATCTTGAAGCGCACGGACAGGAAGTGGCCTTTGTCGATGGCACCTATCCCGGTGATTATCTTGTGCCGGTCGGGCAGGCGCTCAAGGACAAGGTTGGCGATGCCTGGGTGGATCAGCCCGAAGCGGTCTGGCTGCAGGACGTGCGTGATTTTGCAACTGACGCAATGATGGATCTGATCCGCGCCGATCTGGCGGCGCTGGGCGTCGAAATGGATGTTTTCTACAGCGAAAAATCGCTGTATGGCACTGGCCGGATCGAGGCGGCGATCGCCGATCTAGAGGGCAAGGGGCTGATTTACGAGGGCGTTCTGGAACCCCCGAAGGGCAAAATGCCGGAAGACTGGGAGCCACGCGAACAAACGCTGTTCCGCTCGACAGCGCATGGCGATGATGTGGACCGTCCTGTCAAGAAATCGGACGGCAGCTGGACCTATTTCGCGCCGGATATCGCCTATCATTATGATAAGGTTTCCAGGGGTTTCGATGCACTTATTGATGTGTTTGGCGCGGATCATGGCGGCTATGTCAAACGGATGAAGGCGGCGGTGTCGGCCTTGTCTGACGGGCGGGTGCCGCTGGATATCAAGCTGACCCAGCTGGTGCGGTTGTTCAAGAACGGTGAGCCGTTCAAGATGTCCAAGCGCGCGGGAACATTTGTCACCCTGCGTGATGTCGTTGATCAGGTGGGGGCGGATGTGACACGGTTTGTCATGCTGACCCGCAAAAACGATGCACCCCTGGATTTCGATTTTGACAAGGTGCTGGAACAAAGCCGGGAAAATCCGGTGTTTTATGTCCAATATGCCCATGCGCGCGTAATGAGCGTGCTGCGCAAAGCGTCCGAGGCCGGTATGGACGTCGAAGATGCGACGCTGGCCAAGGCGGATCTTGGCGGCCTGACGCACGAGGCGGAACAGGCCGTGGCCAAAAAGCTGGCGGAATGGCCCCGTCTGGTCGAAATTGCTGCGCGCACGCATGAACCGCATCGGGTGGCCTTTTACCTTTATGAACTTGCGGGTGAACTTCACGGCTTGTGGAACCGGGGCAATGACGAACCCGCGCTGCGCTTCATTCAGGAAGACGATGTGGCCACGTCACAGGCGAAAATCGCCCTTGCGCGCGCTGTTTCCGTTGTAATTGCGTCAGGTCTTGGTATTCTTGGCGTTAATCCGGCACATGAAATGCGATAGAAAAACGCACCGCGCCGGGACAGAGCAAGTAACCGGACCCGAACGGCAGAGCATCGTTTGGGCAGCGAGGCAAAAAATGGCGGCAGATTGGGCAAGCGCGCAAGGCGCTTACGATTCGGATTTACAAAACGCAGCATCCAGAAGTTTAACATCGGCGGCCAAGCCGCTGGGCCAGCTGACTAATTTTGTCGGCGCGGCGGTATCGGTGGCATTGATCGCGGGTATCGGAGTTTGGGGATACAAGCTGTTCATCAGGGACGTCAGTGGCATTCCTGTCGTGCGCGCGGTTGAAGGCGCAATGCGGATTGCTCCCAAGGATCCGGGTGGCGCGCAGGCAGATCATCAGGGGCTGGCCGTGAACTCGGTGGCGGCAGAAGGATCGGCAGAAGCGCCGGCAGATCGTCTGGTTCTGGCGCCGCGCCCGGTTGATCTTGCCGCGGAAGATACACCCGTTCTGGCATCAGGCGCGGTTGACGCCGTGCCAGACGTTGCTGAAGAACAACAGCCGGAAGCCATAGCGCGGTCCGATGCGGACGAAACGCAAGCCCCCGCGGCGCTGACCGAGCAGGAAGCGCAGGCGCGTTCCATCGAGGCACTGGTGGCAGAACTGACCAACGGGGTAGAGCCATTAAGCAACGTTCCCCCGACCGCAGGTTCGCCCGTTGTCACCTCGGTTGCCGAAGTTGCGGCCGAACCCGAAGCGGAAGCGGAAGAGATCACCTCGGCGGTTGCAGAAACGGTCGAGCCAGACGTTGACGATGCATCCGGTATACAAAATTCCCTGCGGCCCAAGCCGCGCCCGACGCAATCGCAATTGGAAAACGTTGTGCAGGTGGCAGCCGTGGCCACATCACTTGAGCCATTGGATGCGGACAGTATCGCCCCCGGCACACGCATGGTTCAGCTTGGCGCCTTCGAAAGCGAAGAGGTGGCAAAATCCGAATGGGGTCGCCTGACCGGAAATTTTTCGGACTATATGGAAGATAAACAAAGCGTTATCCAACGCGCCTCAAGTGGTGGGCGCATTTTTTACCGCCTGCGGGCTGTCGGCTTTGAAGACCTGAGCGATGCGCGCCGGTTCTGTTCCGCACTTGTGGCGGAGAAAGCGGATTGCATTCCGGTCATTGCGCGGTGACACGGTTCGGAGCGAGCATTCTGGATGCAGACGGGTTTCGGCTGAGCGCGGAAGAGATTGCCCTGTTCCGCGATGTTAACCCGTTCGGTTTTATCCTGTTTGCCCGCAATATCGATACGCCGGATCAGGTGCGCGCCCTGTGTGATGATTTTCGCGCGGCTGTGGGGCGCAATGCCCCGATCACCATCGATCAGGAAGGCGGGCGGGTGCAGCGCCTGCGCCGCCCGCACTGGCGCGACTGGATGCCGCCGCTGGATTTCGTACATCTTGCCAAAGACTACGCGCAAGAGGCGATGTATCTGCGCTATCGCCTGATCGCGCAGGAACTACACGCGCTGGGTATCGACAGCAATTGCGCCCCGATGGTGGATGTCGCCGCCGATTGCACCCACGCGTTTCTGCGCAACCGCTGTTACGGAACAGATCCCGACAGTGTTGCGTCACTGGGTAGGGCGGTTGCCCAGGGCCTGCTGGACGGGGGCGTTCTGCCGGTGTTAAAGCACATTCCGGGCCATGGCCGCGCGACGCAAGACAGCCATTTTGATCTGCCCCATGTCGATGATGATCTGCACGACCTAAAAGCGCGGGATTTTGCGCCGTTCAAGGCGCTGAACGATCTGCCCATGGGGATGACCGCGCATCTGGTTTACAGTGCCGTTGATGATGCACCCGCCACGATATCGCCCCGCATGATGAGCCTGATCCGCGAGGATATCGGATTTGACGGTCTGATCATGACCGATGATATTTCAATGAAAGCGCTTAAGGGCAATCTGGGCGATCTGTCCCGCGCGGCGATTGCGGCGGGGTGCGATGTGGTTCTGCATTGCAACGGAACGCTGGCGGAACGCGCCGAAGTTGCCCAAGCCGCCGGCGAGATGGGCGATGCCGCGCAAAGACGTGCCGAGGCGGCATTGGCCGCACGAAAGCCGCCCCAGCCGCTTGACATTGCGTCTTGTGAAGCCCAGCTTGAAGCGCTTTTGAACGGGCAGGTATATGGCTGAGGACAGTTTTCAGGAAGATACACTGTCGGTATCCGACAGGATGGCCGCAGAGGCGTTGATAGTCGACGTTGACGGGTTTGAAGGCCCGCTTGATCTGTTGCTGACACTGTCGCGCACGCAAAAAGTGGATTTGCGCAAGATTTCCGTGCTGCAACTGGCCCGTCAGTATCTTGAATTCGTGGAAAAAGCCAAAGTGCTGCGGATCGAACTGGCCGCGGATTATCTGGTGATGGCAGCGTGGCTGGCGTTTTTGAAATCGCGTCTATTGTTGCCCCCCGATCCCGCCGAAGAAGGCCCGTCAGGAGAAGAACTGGCGGCACATCTGGCGTTTCAGTTGGAACGGTTGCAGGCGATGCGGGATGCTGCTGCGCGGCTGATGGCGCGCGACCGTCTGGGGCGTGATTTTTTTGCGCGCGGCGTGCCGCAAACCGTCGAACGTACCCGCAAGGTCAGCTATAGCGCGACGCTGCTGGACCTGATGCAGGCCTATGCCCGTATCCGCACGCGCGACGAGTTCCGCCCCTATGTCATGGATCGCGATGCTGTATTCACCATGGAACAGGCGCTGGACCGGATGCGCGGCCTGATCGGCTATGGTGGCGAATGGACCGATCTGTCAAGTTACCTGCCGGATGGCTGGAGCAGTAATCCCCAACGCCGGCGCAGTGCGACCGCATCCACCTTTGCAGCGACCCTGGAACTGGTAAAAGAAGGCGCCCTGGAAATCAGGCAATCGGAATTGTTTGCTCCGATCCAGCTGCGCAAAAGGGATTAGAACAGTGTCGCAAGATTATGAAGAACAAGACAAAACCCTGTTCGAAGCTCCGCCGCTTGCGGAACAGGAACGCATGGTCGAGGCGGTTCTGTTCGCCAGTGTCGAACCGGTAAGTGTCAAGGAGCTGGAAAGCCGCATGCCCCATGGCTGCGATGCTGCCGAGGCATTGGTGCATCTGCGCAAACGCTATGAAGGGCGCGGCGTACATGTGGTCAAGATCGGCGATGCCTATGCGATGCGCACCGCCAACGATCTTGGGTTCCTGATGCAAAAGGAAACAGTCGAAACCCGCAAGCTGAGCAGGGCCGCGATCGAAACCCTTGCGATCATTTCCTATCACCAGCCCGTCACACGGGCCGAGATCGAAGAAATTCGCGGCGTCAGCGTGTCGCGCGGTACTGTGGACCAGTTGCTGGAGCTTGAATGGATCCGCTTCGGGCGGCGGAAAATGACACCGGGGCGACCGGTCACATTTGTCGTCACCCAGGAATTTCTGGACCATTTCGGATTGGAAAGCGCGCGGGATCTGCCCGGGCTCAAGGAATTGCGGGCAGCCGGCTTGCTGGAAAATCGCGCACCGCCCGGAACGGTGCCGTTAATGGGCGAAGGCGACGAAGAAGAAGAAACCAACGAAGGCCAGTCGGAACTTTTTGAAGATTGATCGGGCCGGTGCCCAGAAATCTTCATGATTACCGGCTATATAACAATAAAACGAGCTGTGGAGGCAGACATGAACATGAACCAGATCATCAACATGGTCATCCGCATTGTCATGCGGAAGGCGATCAACAAGGGTATCAACATGGGGATGGGTCAGGCGGCCAAAATAGGCCGCAAACCAAAGGCCCAGCAACCGCGTGACCTGATCGAATAGACCTGTCGCGCGCTATTTGAAGTGTTTGGACAGCTTCAGGCCCTGACCCTGATAGTTTGACGCAATGCCTGCGCCGTATAGCTGTGTGGGCACGTCCTGCATCCGTTCATAGACCAGACGCCCCACCACCTGACCATGTTCCAGAACAAAGGGCGCTTCGTGGCAGCGCACTTCCAGCACGCCGCGCGAACCGGCCCCGCCAGCGGCATCATGGCCGAAACCGGGGTCAAAAAACCCTGCATAATGCACCCGGAATTCGCCGACCATGGCCAGATAGGGGGCCATTTCGGCCGCATATTCCGGCGGAATGTGCACGGCTTCACGGCTGACAAGAATATAAAACGCGCCGGGATCCAGAATGATCTGGCCGTTTGTTGTGCGCACGTCTTCCCAGTATTCGGCCGGGTTGTAGTGGCCGATTCTGTCCAGATCGATCACGCCGGTATGGGGTTTGGCACGATAGCCGACCAGATCAGTGCCTGGCAGTTTCAGATCAACGGAAAAACCCAACCCGTCATCAATCACCGCCGTGCCGTCAACCAGTGGTGATTGTGCGTGCAAGGCGTTCAATGCAGCATCGTCCAGTACCGCATGGCCGACGCGAAACCGGATCTGGTTCAGCCGCATACCGGGCCGCACCAGTACCGAAAACGAGCGTGGACAGATTTCAGCATAAAGCGGTCCGTGATAGCCCGTAGCGATACGATCGAACTCCACGCCGCCATCAATGATGGTGCGGGTCAAAAGATCCAGCCGTCCGGTCGAACTTTTGGCGTTGGCCACCGCCTGCATCCCGTCCGGCAGGGCCAGTGATTCCATCAGGGGCACAACGTAAACACAGCCTTTTTCAAGAACCGCACCGTCTGTCAGATCAACACGGTGCATTTCAAATTCCTGCAACCGCTCAGCGACAGTTCGCCCTGCACCAGCCAGAAACGATGCCCGTACGCGGTAGGCGACACTGCCCAGACGCAAATCAAGGCTTGCCGGCTGGATTTGCGCATCCTCAATGGCGGGCTGGCCTGCAATCACGCCATCGGCGATCATTTTCGACAGGTGCTGGTTTGGAATTACGCCAGTCATTTCAATCCCTTCGCGATCAACGCACCCCGGACAGCCCGGCCACATCTGTGGCCATGGTGTCGGGGATATATCGTCGGATGAATTTGGTCGGGCTAGCAGGACTCGAACCTGCGACCTTCCGTCCCCCAGACGGACGCGCTACCAGGCTGCGCCATAGCCCGACGATGTGCCGTTCATAGTGGAAATGCGCGCAGGAGCAAGGGGGAATTGCCACTTGTGACTACTCTTTGCCCGTCCCGGTCAAACGCGCATGCAGAGATTCGAGCCGCGCATAGGATTGCCGGACGGCTGACAGGTCTGCCGCGCGCAATCTGTGCAGTTTCGCGGCCTTGGCCAGAATACCCGGAACGGCCTGGATATCCTGTTCGTCGGGGCCATCCAAAGCTTCGACAACACGCGGTTTCGGTTTCGTGGTGTCGGTCGCGGTTGGCCGCTGCATGAAAGAGGGTAACGGCTCGGGCGGTTTTGCCACCGGCGCCTGTTCCGCCACTTCGTCATCGGATCGAACGGGTTGTTCTTCCGGCTCTGGCGCAGGTACGTCGGCATCTGGCGCGTCGGGTGTTGCGCTTTGCTGATCGGTTTCCGGCTCGGGCGCTGCATCGGCCGTGACGGCATCGCTGTCTTCGGTTTGCGGCTCTGGCTTGGCTGTGTCCGCCGGGCTCTGGAAGGGCACCACCGTGCTGTTATCATCTTTGGCAGGGGCGGTTTTTTCCGGCGCGTCACGCGCTGGCGCTTCGTTATCCAATTGCGCCATTGTCAGATCATCAAGCGATGGCGATTGATCGGAAACGAACCCAACACCTTGTTCGCGAATGATTTTCTGCACACCTTTGATGGTTACGCCATCATCGTGCAGCAGTTTCTTAATGCCCCCCAGAAGCAACATGTCCGAGGGTCGGTAATACCGCCGCCCGCCCGCGCGTTTGACGGGTTTCACCTGACTGAATTTGCTTTCCCAGAACCGCAGGACATGGGCCTGAACACCCAGCCACTCTGCCACCTCTGAAATGGTGCGAAAGGCGTCGGGGGATTTGGCCATATCCGCGCGCGTTCCTTAGCGCTTGTTGCCGTCAGCGACGCGATCTTTCATCAGATGCGATGGCCGAAAGGTCAGAACCCGGCGCGGGTTGATCGGAACCTCTTGCCCGGTCTTTGGGTTGCGCCCGATGCGGGCTGACTTATCTCGTACACTGAAGGTGCCAAAAGATGAAATCTTGACCTGTTCGCCACGCACAAGCGCGTCCGACATATGCTCAAGAACACTTTCAACCAGCTGGGCGCTTTCATTGCGCGACAGGCCGACTTCGCTGAACACAGCTTCGCTCAGGTCCATCCGGGTCAACGTCTTATCCGCCATTTCCATCCCCTTTGTTTTGGCAACCATAGGGTCTTTGGAAATTCCGAGTCAATATCAATGGCTTGTGGGGACAAGATTAAGCGATGAAATGCAACCAATTACCAGCGCAGAACGACGGCACCCCAGGCCAAACCGCCGCCGATTGCCTCGGTCACGATCAGATCTCCCTGTTTGATCTGGCCGCGTGCCTTCCCGACCGACAGGGCCAGCGGAATGGATGCCGCCGACGTGTTGCCGTGGTCCTGTACGGTGACGACAACTTTTTCCATCGGCACACCCATTTTCTTGGCGGTGCCCTGAATAATGCGGATATTGGCCTGATGTGGCACGATCCAGTCAACCTCTTCGGTTTCAACGCCGGCTCGTTGCATCGCGGTTTCCGCGGTGCTGGCCAGTTTTTCAACGGCGTGGCGAAAGACCTGATTGCCCTGCATGCGCAGATAACCGGTTGAGTGGGTGCTGACCCCGCCATCAACGTATAACAGGTCGCGATAGCGGCCGTCGCTGTTCAGATCGGTCGACAGAATACCGCGATCCTGCGCGGTGCCGGTGCCGTCCTGACCTTCCAGAATCAGTGCGCCGGCGCCATCCCCAAACAAGACGCAGGTGCCGCGATCACTCCAGTCCATGATGCGGCTGAAGGTTTCCGCGCCGATCACCAGCACCCTGTTGGCCTGTTGTGATGCAATCAGGGCAGCAGCGTTTGACAGGGCAAAGACGAACCCTGCACACACGGCCTGCACATCAAAGGCAAAGCCCTTGGTCATGCCCAGTTCGGCCTGCACCATCGTGGCGGCTGACGGAAATGTCAGATCTGCCGTGGATGTGGCGAGTACGATGGCATCAATGTCGTCAGCTTCCAGCCCGGCATCCTGCAACGCAGCACGCGCCGCGTTTGTCGCCATTGCCGAAGTTGTTTCACCTTCGGCGGCGAAATGGCGGCGTTCGATCCCGGAACGGGACCTGATCCATTCATCTGAAGTATCCAGCGTTTTTTCGAATTCGCTGTTAGGAACGATCCGTTCGGGTAGATAGTGCCCGACGCCTTTGACCACGGCGCGTCTTGTCATTCTTTTTGTCCGTTCGTGTGTTCGGCTTGTTCTGCCGATGTGCCTGTATCGACATCTTGGTCAAGCAGACCGGTGGATGCAACCCGCGCCGCCAGTTTTTCCGTGAAACCCAGTTGTGCAAGCTGGAATGCCAGCTTGACCGCGGCTGACACGCCGGTCGCATCGGCGGACCCGTGGGATTTGACCACGGTGCCATTCAAGCCCAGGAACACACCGCCGTTCACGCGGCGGGGATCAATGCGTTTCTTCAGTCGGGTCAGGGATGTCAGCGCCAGCAATGACGCCAGACGCGACAGCGGAGAGTATTTGAAAGCTTCGCGCAAAAGGTCCCCGATCAGTTGCGCGGTGCCTTCGCCGGTCTTGATCGCGACATTGCCGGTAAACCCGTCGGTGACGATCACGTCGGCAATATCACCGGAAATATCGCCGCCCTCGACAAAGCCGACGAATTCATAGGCGGCAGTGTCGGCATATTGACCGATCAACTCGTGCGCCTCTTTCATTTCGGCGCGGCCTTTGTGTTCTTCGGTGCCGACATTCAGCAGGCCGATGCGCGGACGGCGCAGATCAAGACCATTGCGCGCGTAAGACGCTCCCATCATCGCATATTGCAGCAGATCGCGGGCGTCAGCGCGCACATCGGCGCCGACATCCAGCAGCACGTTGAACCGCTGCGGATTGCGCGAGGGGTAAAGAACAGCGATGGCGGGGCGGTTCACGCCGGGCAGCTTGCGCAGGCGGATCATTGCCAGTGCCATCAACGCACCGGTGTTTCCACAGGACACGGCAACAGTTGCTTCGCCCGCGCGCACCGATTCGATGGCTGACCACATGGACGTTGTCTTGCCGTTGCGCACAACGGATGACGGTTTGTCATCCATCGACACCACATCGGGCGCATCCCGGATCTCGCACCGGCCCTGCAACGGTTTGCGTTTGGCAACCAGTGCGTTCAGTTCGTCCGCATGGCCATGAAGAATGAACCCGATTTCGGGATTCAGACGCGCAGATTCGGCAATACCGGCGACAACTGTCGCCGGTCCCTGATCTCCACCCATTGCATCAACAGATAGGATAATGCGCCTGGCCTTCGCGTCTGTCTGATCGGGCTGTGCCGTCATGCGAATGCCTTTGTGCCTTTAGGTCAGGCCGCGTCTTCGTCCAGATCGACCTCGTCCACCATAGCGACAACTTCCTGGTCGTCATAGTGCCCGCAGGCCGCGCAAATATGATGCGGACGTTTCAGTTCGCCGCAGTTTGCACATTCGTTCGGGTTCGCAGCAACCAGGGCATCATGGCCGCGACGATTGTTGCGGCGTGACTTGGATACTTTGTTTTGTTGGACAGCCATGTCTCAACCTCAGATATTATGGGCCTGCCAAGATCGGCATCGGGCCGCGTTTCACGAGCGTGACGTGCGTTTAGGCCCAAGCCTGCGTCATGTCCAACTCTAAATACGATGAAGGCGCGAAAATACTGTTATTTGTTCCCGGCGCAAGCGATTTCTGGATCGCGTCACTCCAAACACACACAGGCGCTGTCAGGGATCTTTTTTCAGACTGTCACGCAAGCCTGCAAGGCCTGCAAAAGGTTTGGCTTCATCATCACTCATCGGGGTGGTTCCGGGTTCGGCAAAACGCGAATGCTCCAGATCGGCCCCTTCTTTTCTGGGGTAATCGGGCAGCGCCAGCGCCAGAGATTCGGTCATGACCAGCTCGGGATCGATAAATGTGCCCAGGGGTTCGATGGTATCGTCCTCGGGCATTTCCGCCTCTGGCGCGTCGGGTTTCACAAAATCCCTGATAAAGCGGCGCACCACCGGAACATCAATCCGCGTTGTCACTGGTTCCAATGTCACGACACAGGGTTGCACAACGGTTGCGCCCAAGGTTGCCTGCAATTCCCAATCGTGCTGGCCCAAAGCCGACACTGTGCCCTGAAACGACAATTTGCGCAGGGCCAGCAGGCCCAGATCACGTGCGATATCCTGCAGGGCCGCCGCATCGGGGCGCAGATCGAACGGCGTTGCCGCGTTGTGCGACAAATCCGCGACACGCAGCGCGCGTGTTGTGCTCTGGGGCAAACTCATCCTGATATGCACTTTCGTTTCTTGAACCGGAGGCGAACCTTCTGTAATCGGGATACCAAGGCACAAGATGCGAATGCAAGAGGGATGCCATGTCGAGGATAAGAGCCGGACTGAAATGGGCTGTGGTCGCCACCGCCCTGATGGCCCTTGGGGCCTGTGCGGCGTCATACCGGAATCATGGCTACGTCCCGACCGACGCAGAGCTTGCCGAGATCGTCGTCGGGGTCGACAACAAGGACAGCGTCCAGGAAACCATCGGTATTCCCTCGGCGGGCGGCGTTCTGAATGATGACGGATATTATTATGTCCGCAAGCAGGTGCGCACCTTTGCCTTTCGCCGGCCCGAAGTGATGGAACGACAGCTTGTCGCCATCAGCTTTAACAGCAGCGGCATCGTCACCAACATTGAACGGTACGGGTTGCAGGACGGTCGCCCGGTTGTCCTGAGCCGGCGTGTCACCAGCAGTTCGACCGAAGGCAAAACCTTTATCCGGCAACTGCTTGGAAATATCGGCCAGATCGGCACCGGCGGATTCGGCGGCTAGGGCGGGGACGTCGGGATGCCGCGTCAGCTGTGGTTGCGTGGTAAATACCTGATCCGTCAGGCCGCATGTCAGGCCGATCTGATTGCCGCCCAATCCCTGCGTGCGCAAGCGTTCCGGTCCGCAAATGATGACGGGCTGGATTGCGATATTTTTGATGAAAGATGCCTGCATTTTCTGGTGATCGAAGCGGCGACAGGAACACTTGTCTGTTGTTTCAGGCTGTTGCCGCTGCAAAACGGACGCGAGATATCAAGCAGCTATTCGGCTCAGTATTATGAACTTACGGCGCTGGAAGCCTACCCGCACCGCATGGCCGAACTGGGGCGCTTCTGTATCCGGCCGGGCTATGGTGATCCCGATATCATCCGCGTGGCGTGGGGGGCCATGACAACCTATGTCGACGAGAGCGGGATCGGACTGTTGTTTGGCTGTTCGTCCTTTGCCGGTACCGAAACCAAGGATTATCTGGATACATTTGCGATGTTGCAGGCCCGCCATCTGGCGCCGCCGCGCTGGTTGCCCCGGATCAAGGCGCCCGATGTCTTCCGGTTCGCGGCCCGTCTGCGGCGCAAACCGGATGTCAAAAAGGCAATGATGCGCATGCCGCCGCTGCTGCGCACCTATCTGCTGATGGGCGGCTGGGTCAGCGATCATGCGGTGGTCGATCGGAACATGAATACGCTGCATGTGTTCACCGGGCTTGAAATCACGGCGATCCCGCCGGCCCGCAAGAAACTGTTGCGGGCGGTGGCGGGGCAAGGTTCGGGTGCCTCCGGCGGAAGTATTTACGAAAAGATGATCGGGGGTCGTTGACGCTGTCACCAGGTGGGGTTAGCTGCGCGCTATGGCACGCGCACCGATCTTGCAACTTTCCGATATTTCGCTGACCTTTGGCGGCGATCCGGTATTTGACGGGCTGGATCTGGTGGTGCAGCAGGGCGACCGCGTGGCGCTTGTCGGGCGTAACGGGTCGGGAAAATCGACCCTGATGAAAGTGATGGCCGGACTGGTTGAGGCGGACAGCGGTACCGTTGTTGTGCCCCCCGGTATTTCCGTAGGCTATATGGAGCAGGACCCCGATATGACGGGCTTTGCCACCTTGGGTGATTTTGCCACCAGCGCGCTGGAAGAAAGCGATGTCTACCGGGTAGAGCGGGCCGGTGCCGGGTTGAAATTTGATCCGGCCAGACCGGTGGCCACCGCATCGGGCGGCGAAAGGCGGCGCGCGGCGCTGGCCAAGCTGATGGCCGAAGCACCGGATCTGATGTTGCTGGACGAGCCTACAAACCATCTGGATATCGAGGCGATCGGCTGGCTGGAGGCGGAACTGGCGCAAACCCGCGCCGCATTCGTACTGATCAGCCATGACCGCGCCTTTTTACGTGCATTGACGCGTGCAACCCTCTGGATTGACAGGGGAATGGTGCGGCGGCAGGAAAAAGGCTTTGACGCGTTCGAAGCCTGGCGTGATGCCACATGGGAAGAAGAAGACACCCAGCGCCACAAGCTGAAACGCAAGATCAAGGCCGAAGCGCGATGGGCCGTCGAAGGCATTTCGGCACGGCGCAAACGCAATCAGGGGCGGGTGCGGGCCTTGCAGGATCTGCGCGCGCAGGCTGCGTCCCAGATCCGGCGGCAAGGTGCAGCGGCAATGGTGCTGGATACGGGGCAGAAATCCGGCAAGAAAGTTATGGAAGCCGTCAATATATCAAAGTCTTATGGCGAAAAAACAATTGTCGAGGATTTTTCGCTCAAGGTGCAGCGCGGCGACCGGATCGCCTTTGTCGGACCCAACGGCGTGGGCAAAACCGCGTTGCTGAAGATGCTGACCGGTGAGGTGGCGCCTGACAGCGGCACGGTCACGCTGGGCACCAATCTGGTGCTGGCCGTGTTTGATCAGGCGCGCGCACAACTGGATCCGGACATGTCACTGTGGGACAGCCTGACCGGCGATCCTGACATGCGCGTGTCGGGCAAGGCCGATCAGATACTGGTGCGCGGGATGCCGCGCCATGTGGTCGGATACCTCAAGGATTTCCTGTTCGACGAGGCACAGGCGCGCGCGCCGGTGCGCTCGCTGTCGGGCGGGGAAAAGGCACGGTTGCTGCTGGCCAAGATCATGGCGCGCGAAAGCAATGTTCTGGTGCTGGATGAACCGACCAACGATCTGGATGTGGAAACGCTTGACCTGTTGCAGGATCTGCTGGGGGATTATGACGGCACGGTTCTGCTGGTCAGCCATGATCGGGATTTTCTGGATCGGGTGGCGGCCACCACAATTGCCATGGAAGGCAATGGCAAGGCCACTGTTTATGCCGGCGGATGGAGCGATTATCAGGCGCAGCGCGGATCTGTTGATTTCGATGAAAGTGTCGTGAAATCAAAGCGTAAAAAAGAAAAGGTAACGCAATCTCAGGCGCAAAAACCGGGTCTGAGTTTTACCGAGCAGCACCGGTTGGCGGCGCTGCCCGCCGAGATCGAGAGGCTTCAGGCCGAGATTGCCAAGCTGGAAATCCTGCTGTCGGATGCAGAGCTTTTCACGCGCGAACCGGTGAAGTTCCAGAAAGCGTCGGATGCGCTGGTCGAGCGGCACGAACGGGTGGCCGAAGCCGAAGATGAATGGTTGCGGCTTGAAGAGAAATCTGGGGCCTAGATCAGGCCGGTCGGATGATATCGCCGATGCGCAGCGTGCCGCCGCTGATAATCCGGCAATTCAGGCCCGAGCGGTGTTCCATCAGTTCACACACGGTTTTTTGGGTGATCATATCCAGATAGCGGCAGGGCGTGTTCAGCCGTCCGCCTTCCAGCAGCACATCACCCACATAAAACCGCCGCCCGACCAGATGGTTCAGCGGTACATCACGGGTTGTCAGGTTGCGCCGGTGTTCGTGCAGGGGCAGGGTGATCGCATGATCGCGCGCCAGCGCTTCGATGGTTTCGATCTCGATCAACGTAACCTCGCGGATGTCGGGGAATTCCGAATAGGTGCCGCTGTTCACATCCGTTGAATAACGGTCGTCCTTGATGCCGACGCCTGCAATCAATTGCGCTGTGGGTTGGGCCTGCATCGGCGCGCGCGCCGCAGGCGCGGTGTGGATTTCAAGCAGTTCCCCTTGCCACATGGCGGCCCCCATTGTTTGCCTAGCGCAGGCGCAGTGCGCCGTCGATGCGGATCACTTCACCGTTCAGATAGCCGGCGGTGACGATAAAGGCGGCCAGCTGCGCGTATTCTTCTGGATCGCCCAGCCGGGGCGGGCAGGTCACATCGGCGGCCAGCGATGCCATAATCTCTTCGCCCAGCCCGATCAGCATGGGGGTTCGGAAAATGCCGGGGGCGATGGTCATGACGCGGATGCCGGTGCTGGCCAGATCGCGCGCCATGGGCAGGGTCATGCCGACGATGCCGCCCTTTGATGCGGCATAGGCGGTTTGCCCCTTTTGCCCGTCAAAGGCAGCGATGGACGCGGTGTTGATGATCACACCGCGGTTGCCATCGGGGGCCGGATCATTGGTGGCCATCGCCTGTGCGGCCAGCCTTGCAACGTTGAAACTGCCCACAAGGTTGATGTCGATCGTGCGCTGGAACGCATCCAGCGGATGCGGACCATCGCGACCGATGGTCTTGATCCCAAGGGCGATGCCGGCGCAGTTGACGGCTGCGTTCAGCCCGCCCATATGGCCCACGGCGGCATCAATTGCCGCCTTGACCGATGTTTCGTCGGTGACGTCGGTCTGAACGAAATGCCCGCCGATGTCCTGTGCCACGGCCATACCCTTGTCTTCATCGCGGTCCAGCACCGTCACGGCCGCGCCCTGTTGCGCAAAGTAACGCGCCGTGGCTTCGCCAAGGCCCGAGGCGGCACCGGTGACAACGGCTTTGGTCTGATCAAGAGGCATTGCGTCTTCTTTCGTGCTGGGGTGTGAGGAGATTTGTTCACGACAGCGGCGGCAAAGTCCAGAGCGGGAAAGCGTGTTCTGCCCGATCAGGCTCTGGCGGTTTTTCGGATCGCGCGTTAAGAGCCGGACAGAACAAGGGGAGGTGGGCCATGCACAGGCTACTGACGGAATTCGGGATGGGCACATTGTTGCGGCGCGGCGATTACACCGAAGCGGCGCGCCGTGCGGTCAAGGACGCGCTATGGCACAATTCGATCAACATGGCGGAACTGTTCGGCTTTCCCAAGGACGCGATGATCCTGACGGTCGAGATCGGTGTGCAACATCCCGATGCGGTGGACATCGATGTGATCAGGGCGGTGTTCCCTTACGGGCGCCCTGATATCGTGGTGCGTCACGGCGGGCTGGACATTGCACGCCCCGATGGTGACGGGCACGCCCCGATCATTGCCAATGCCGCGCTGTCGGTCAGTTTTGATATGGAGCGGGCGGGATGAGTGATCAGCGGATGATTATCGAAATGGGCATGGGCAACGATCTTTACGGTATGGATTACACCAAGGCCGCCGCCCGCGCGATCGAAGACGCGATCCGCCATTCTTCGATCCCGATGTTCGAGGCATTGGGGATCAGCCACGATGCCATGCGGGTACAGGTTACGGTGGGGGTGCAAGACCCCGATGCGGTTGATGTCGCATCGCTGGCCCGCAATCTGCCGCGCGGGCGGGCGAAGGTGCAGGCCGTTCTGGGCGGGTTGAACGTGCACAACCCCGATACCGGCGGTACCATCGTGATCGCATCTGCCGCGGTCGAGGCATTTGTGCCTGCGCAGGACGGGTGGGTTTTGCGGGATTAAGCCGCTGCCGCGAACGCATTCATTTGCCCGATAAAGGCAACGCTAAAGGTTTATTGCCAAGGCTCAAGCTGGTTCAGCACCCATTTGTGAAATGCGTGAATGTCGAATTCCTGCGGCATCAGACGGCCCTGTTCAAAGCGCGATGATTTCAGCCCGCGCTGGTTCATTTCGCAGGCGGCGCCGTCTTCCAGCAAGACGGTTGTGGCAAAATCCGTGACATTGGCCAGATCGAAACCGGCTTGCGCCAGAGTTTCGGGCAGGAACAGCCATTCCGCCCTTAACTGCGTGATCTCGGGCGCCAGCGGAGTCATCGATACGATACGCACGTAATCTACATGCGCCACGATATAAGTGGATGGATAGATCGTGACAAAATTATGCGCGATGGCCCGTTCGCGTGGTGTCAGGTCCGGAAACTCAGGTCCGCAGGCTTGTCCGTTTACCGTCCAACTGCGTGCATCGTCCTTCAAAGCGGCGCTGTGTCCCTGATCCGCGGACCAGTCCGCATCTTCCTCGTCCGACATGATGCCCTTGCGATAGATCGGGACCATGTCGCTTAGCCCCTTGTGAATACCGGGGCAATGCAGGCATTCGTTGTAGTTTTCCCAGAACACCTTCCAATTGCAGGCCAGTTGCTTTTCCAGAATGTGACCGGTGACAAGACGGTCCATCGGCCAGTTGTCCAGCGCGGCAACGCCCATATCGGGTTCAAACGGTGGCGGCGTGTCCGCAAGGCACAGAAAGACACAGCCGTTCCATTGGTGCAGGGCCACCGGAAACAGGCCGTGTAGTGCCTTGTCAAAATCGTGGGTTGGTGTGGCATAGCCCGTGGATACCAGCGCGCCTTCGTTATCATAGGCCCATGCGTGATAGGGGCAACGGATCAAGCGCCCGTTATAGTCCTGTTGGTGCGCACTGCACAGTTCGGCCCCGCGGTGGCGGCAGGTATTGAAATAGGCCCGCAAGGCGTTGTTATCGTCACAGGCCACGATCACGTTGTCGCCGGCAATGTCGATCCTGCGGATGGTGCGGGGCCGGAACGCATCAATGCGGCCCGCATAGACCCAGTTTCGTGCCCATATTGCCATGCTTTCACGATCAAACCACGCGCCATCATAATAGGCTTTGGCAGGCAGGCTTGGCGGGCAGTGCCCCAAAAGAGGCGAGGATTCGGGGGATCGCACGTTCATTTGATCATGATCTTTCGTTTGCAGACCTGTGTCACCGGCCCCTGAACGTCTCCGCACGTACATAGCAAACAGGCTTTGCACGCCGCGCGGGGCGCGTTTAATTTGACCGATCACTCAAACTATGCGCGGAAAACCCGATGACGCAAGTGCGTTCACCGACGGATCGGCAACAGGATACACGGCAGGGACAGATACTAGCTGCCCGCCACCTGCACCAAAGCGTGCCGTTTCTTGCCCGCGCTCAGCTTGATGGGGCTGGACAGGGCGGCGGCGTTCAGCATCAGGCCCGCATCCGTCAATGGCACATCATCCAGACGGGCGCCGTTTTCCGCGATCAGGCGTTTGGCTTCCTTGCCTGATCCTGCAAGGCCCGATTTCACGATCAGTTGCACAATCGAAATGCCTTCACCCACGTCTGCCGCCGTCAGCGTCAGGGTCGGCAGATCATCGCCCACACCGCCCTTTTCGAACACTTCGCGTGCGGTCGCTTCTGCGGTTTCGGCCGCATGCGCACCGTGCAGCAGGGTTGTCACCTCGTTGGCAAGGCGCACCTTGGCTTCGTTGATTTCCGATCCCTGCAAGGCCCCCAGACGGTCGCATTCGTCAACCGGCAGTTCGGTATAAAGCTTGAGGAACCGGCCCACATCCGCGTCGGTGGTGTTGCGCCAGAATTGCCAGAATTCGTATGGGCTTAGCATTTCGGGGTTCAGCCAGATCGCGCCCGATTGCGATTTGCCCATCTTCTTGCCGTCCGACGTGGTCAGCAGCGGAGAGGTCAATCCATAGACTTCCGCGTCGATCACGCGCCGCGTCAGATCGATCCCGTTGACGATATTACCCCACTGGTCGGACCCGCCCATTTGCAGAATGCACCCGTATCGGCGGTAAAGCTCCATGAAATCATAGGCTTGCAGGATCATGTAGTTGAATTCAAGGAACGACAGCGATTGTTCTCGGTCCAGCCGCGATTTGACGCTTTCAAAACTCAGCATCCGGTTGATCGAAAAATGCCGTCCGATGTCGCGCAGGAAATCCAGATAGTTCAGATCATCCAGCCATTCGGCGTTGTTGATCATCATCGCGTCGCTCGGCCCGTCCCCATATGTCAGGTAGGCGCTGAACACGTCCTTGATGCCCGCGATATTGGCATCGATCGCTTCCGGTGTCAGCAGCGGGCGTTCATCGGCGCGAAAAGACGGATCGCCCACCTTAGTGGTGCCGCCGCCCATCAGGGTGATCGGTTTGTTGCCGGTCTTTTGCAGCCAGCGCAGCATCATGATTTGGATCAGTGATCCGACATGCAGAGATTTGGCTGTCGCATCAAACCCGATATAGCCGGGTTGGCCACCTTTCAGCAAAGCCTCGTCCAGCCCCTGATAATCGGTGCAATCCGCGAGAAATCCGCGTTGCATCATCACGGCGATGAAATCCGATTTTGGGTGATACGTCATGTCTTGCCTCTGGCTTGCGTTACGCGGCAGTGTATAGGCGGCAGTGAAGCAAAGGAAAAGGCCATGAATCGGGCCAGGACACAGGCAAATCCGGTGCGCGCCCTTGGCGCAATGTCGGGCACATCGCTGGACGGGGTCGATGCCGCCGTGGTGGACACCGATGGCCACACGGTATTCGGCTTTGGTCCGACAGCTTATCGCCCGTATTCGGATCAGGAACGCGCGGTGTTGCGCGCGGCGCTGGGGCAATGGACCGGCGATGCCGTGATTGCCGCCGCCCGCGTGGTGGATGCCGCCCATCAGGAGGTGCTGTCGGGTTTTGACGGGATCGATCTGGTGGGTTTTCATGGCCAGACACTGGCTCATGCGCCCCGCCTTCAGGGCACATTGCAGGTGGGTGACGGATCGGCGCTGGCGGAACATCTGAATGTGCCGGTGGTCTGGGATTTTCGCAGCACCGATGTTGAAATGGGCGGCGAGGGCGCGCCGCTGGCGCCGTTTTTCCATTTCGCCTGTGCCAGGTGGATTGGTGCAACCGAACCGGTGGCGTTTCTCAATCTGGGTGGCGTCGGAAACCTGACCTATGTCGATCCGTCCTTTGATACGCCACAACAGGACGGCGCCTTGCTGGCCTTTGATACCGGCCCCGCCAATGCGCCGGTCAACGATCTGATGCAGGCGCGCCAAGGCGTGCCCTATGATGCCGATGGCGCGACAGCCGCCCAGGGGCAGGTGGAGCAGGGCGCGCTGGAGCTGTTTCTTGCCGAGCCCTTTTTCGCAAGAATGCCGCCGAAGTCCCTGGACAGAAATGATTTTTCAGACATGATCGCGCTGGTGAACGAGCTGAGCGATGCCGATGCCGCCGCCACGCTGACCGCAATGTGTGCCGCCGGTGTGATGGAGGCCATGCAGCATTGCCCAAGCCCGCCCGCGCGCGTGCTGGTGACGGGCGGTGGGCGGCACAATCCGGTGCTGATGGAAATGCTGAACGTGTCGCTGGATTGCCCCGCCGTCCCGGTGGAAGAGGTCGGCCTGAACGGGGATATGCTGGAGGCGCAGGCCTTTGCCTATCTGGCGGTGCGTGTGGCGCGCGGATTGCCCACATCCTGTCCCGGCACCACGGGCGTGCGTGCGGCGGTGGGCGGTGGCACGATCAGCGCGCCAGATGGCGAAGATAATCTGCCGTAAATTCCCCGTACCCGGCGGATGTGGATTTCAGATGGGCCTGCACATCGGCATGAAATTCCGGCAGGCGATAGAACGGCACCGCCGGAAAGCTGTGGTGTTCCGCGTGATAAGGCATGTTCCATGCCAGAAACCGCACCACGCGCGTGGTGTAAGTGGTGCGTGAATTTTCCAGCATATCGGCCACCGGCGGGCAAAGCCCGTGTTCGGCCAGCAGATAGGCGCGCAGCACCGGTTGCCCGACCAGCACAGGCAGCAGCCAGATCCAGAACAGAAGTGGCGTAAGGAACAGACTGATCAGCGCGGCGGCATAGATCGCCAGAATGATCCGCGCCTCGCGCCGAAGGCGGGGCAGCAGGCGATCAGACAAATAGGGCGCATCCGGTGTGCCAAAGGCATTGACCCAAAGCATGGTCAATCCGTTTCTCCAATAGCCCCAGCCGCTAAGATAGATCAGATACCCGCGCCATCCGCTGGGGCGGCCGCCGCCTTCCAGTTCGGGATCGCGTTCGGGATCGTTAGTATATTTGTGATGTGCCAGATGGAAATAGCGGAACCAGACAAAGGGCAGGGCAACCGGCACCGCGCAAAGATGCCCCACGACTTCGTTGATCCATTTGCTTTTGAACGGAGTCTGATGTGTGCATTCATGGCTTAGGGTGAACAGAAAGCACAGCAGAACGCCCTGAACCGGAACAAGGAAACCCCAAAACGGCACCTGCATCACAATGGCCGCCGTACTGATCGCCAACGCCCCGACATACAGCGCAAGATGCGTCAGGCCGGCGCGATCGGATCGTTCCTGCAAATGCGCTTTTCGCGCGACGCTTAGCCGTTTCAGAATCTCGGTATGGGTCATGCGCGGATGGTGCGGCTGAAATGCTCCCTTTGGCAAGCGTGCACTGCGCCTTTCAGGCTGGCAGAATGTCAAATCCGGGCGCAACTGTGCAACGGATCGGCGTGTAACCTTCAGTGGTGCGGATTTTAACAGCCGGATCGGCCAATTTCAGCCGCTTGTCATCCGCGTTTCGGTACGTTGTCGCCGGATTTGCCGCGGGATTGATTTTGATCATCGGGAACCTTTTGCGGCGCGATAGGTTGTTCTGGCTGACATCGGGTGTTTTTGCATGCCTTTAAGCGCGCCCGATTTCAGATGGATCGTTTTGGGAAAGGATACCTTATGACCCGTTGGATTTCCGGATGTTTTCTGGCCAGCATTCTGGCCCTGTCGGCTTGTGAAAACATGACAGCCGAACAACGCACCGTTGCCGGTGTCGCAGGCGGCGCGGCGGGTGGCCTGATCGCCGCCGAAGCTTTTGATGCCGATGACGAATGGCGCCTGATTGCCGCCCTTGCGGGCGCCGCCGCGGGCACTGCCGTGGCGCAAAACACCCAGACTGGCAATTGCGCCTATGCGCGCGGTGACGGAACCTATTATTCGGCTCCTTGCCCCTAACCCTTTCAGGCAGACAGGCGCGGGCGGTGCGTTACCTTAAAATGGACCGCCCCGCGTAATCTGCGGTCTCTCCCAGCGCTTCCTCGATGCGGATCAACTGGTTGTATTTCGCCAGCCGGTCCGAGCGCGCCAGTGATCCGGTCTTGATCTGTCCGCAATTGGTGGCAACGGCCAGATCGGCGATTGTCGCGTCTTCGGTTTCGCCCGACCGATGCGACATCACATTGGTATAGCGCGCCCGATGCGCCATATCGACCGCTTCAAGAGTTTCCGTTAAGGTGCCGATCTGGTTGACTTTTACCAGCATCGAATTGGCGCAGCCGCGTGCGATTCCGTCTGACAGGCGCGTCGGATTGGTCACGAACAGATCATCGCCCACCAGTTGCACCTTGTCACCCAGCGCATCGGTCAGCGCCTTCCATCCGTCCCAGTCATCTTCCGACATACCGTCTTCGATCGAGATGATCGGATAATCGGCCACCAGCGCCGCCAGATAGGCAACGTTTTCATCCGAACTCAGTGTCTTGCCTTCGCCCGACAGCACATATTTTCCGTTCTTGTAATATTCCGTCGCCGCACAATCCAGCGCCAGATAGATATCCTCACCTGGTTTGTATCCGGCTTTTTCAACAGATTTCAAAATGAAATCAAGCGCATCGCGGGTCGAGCTGATGTTGGGTGCAAACCCACCCTCGTCACCGATGCCTGTGCTCAGACCTGCGGCAGACAGTTCTTTTTTCAGGGTGTGAAACACTTCCGATCCCATGCGCACCGCATCGCGGATGTTGGTGGCGCTGACCGGCATGATCATGAATTCCTGAATGTCGATCGGGTTGTCGGCATGTTCACCGCCGTTGATGATGTTCATCATCGGCACCGGCAACACCCGCGCCGATGTGCCGCCGACATAGCGGAACAACGGTTGCGAGGTGTAATCGGCGGCTGCCTTGGCCACCGCCAGACTGACCCCCAGAATGGCGTTCGCGCCAAGGCGCGATTTGTTTTCTGTGCCGTCCAGTTCGATCATCAATTCGTCAATGCCGACCTGTTCGGTGGCATCAAAACCCAGCAACTCTTCGGCAATTTCGCCGTTGACCGCCGCCACGGCATCCAGAACGCCTTTGCCCATGTACCGGCTCTTGTCACCGTCACGGCGTTCCACCGCCTCGTATGCGCCGGTGGACGCCCCGGAAGGCACCGCCGCGCGCCCCATGGTGCCGTCTTCCAGAACCACATCGACCTCGACAGTCGGATTGCCCCGGCTGTCCAGAATTTCGCGTGCGTGAATATCGATAATCGTGCTCATCAGCCGGGTTCCTTGATCATAGAAGGGTTGCGCGGGTCTTAGACCGTCCGCCAGCCAAGGAAAAGGTAGATTAAGCGGTTTTATACAGTTTGCGTTCGCGCCAGACGGTAAACAGGCCCGATCCGACGATAATGGCGGACCCGACCAACATCAGCGTATCGGGCTGTTCCCCGAACACCAGAACCCCGACACACATGGCAAAGATCAGCCGGGTATAGCGAAACGGTGTGACAAACCCCACATCGCCAACCCGCATGGCGGCAACAATTGCGTAATAGGACACCACGCCCAGCAAAACGGCACCCCCGACCAGCGCCCACAGCTTTGGATCGGGCGCGACAAGCGGCGCACCGTTGACCTGCAACAGGATGAAACCGGTTGGCACCAATGTCAGAAAAGCCAGAAAACTCAGCTGCATGGACGACGTTGTGCGTGGAACCTGCCGCGTTGCCAGATCCCTGATCGCCAGCCCGATTACCCCTTGCACCGCGAACAGAGAATTGGCGTCAAAACCGTCCAGCCCGGGCCGGATAATCAGCAAAACGCCGAAAAAACCGACGATAATGGCGCTCCAGCGCCGCCAGCCGACCTGTTCCTGCAAAAACAGCGCCGCGCCCAGCGTGACCGCCAATGGCGTTGCCTGCAGGATCGCCGATGCACTGGACAGCGGGGTCAGCACAATCGCGGTAACAAAGCCCAGCGTGCCCACCAGTTCGCCCAGATTGCGTAGCAAAATCATCCGCGTCAGAAACAGGCGGGAAAACAGCGGCGTACCCTGCCACAGGGTCAGCGCGGCAAACACTGTCGCGCCGCCGATCCCCAGCATCAGGATGATCTGGCCAACAGGCAGGGCGCCGGCCATCAGTTTGATAAACATGTCCTCGATCGCAAAGCCCAGCATTGCAAAGATCATCAGGGCGGCGCCGCGCAAATTGTCCATCTTGGGGTAAGCTTTCAAAGTGATGACTGGCCAATGGCGCGTTGCGCAGTCAAACACAAGCCCGATAGATCGCCCTGCCGGTGCCTGTTTTTCTTTTTGCCAGAAATACGGGACGGGAAACGCCCGTCAGGGCGCGCCGCAGACGCTGGTAACCGCGCCTGGGCGCATCATCGGATCACGGTTTGCGGATCGGCACACCATAAAGCTCAAGCCGGTGCCCGCGCAGTTCATAGCCCAGCTTGCGCGCGATCTTTTCCTGCAATGCCTCGATTTCCTCGTCGACGAATTCAATCACTTCGCCCGAGTTCATATCAATCAGGTGGTCGTGATGGTCGCGTTCCGCATCTTCATAGCGCGCGCGCCCGTCGCCGAATTCAAGCTTGTCCAGCAGTCCGGCCTCTTCGAACAGTTTGACCGTCCTATATACGGTTGCAATTGAAATGCCGCTGTCGATCGCGCTGGCGCGGGCATAAAGCTCTTCAACATCGGGGTGGTCATCGCTGTCCTGAAGGACGCGCGCGATCACGCGGCGCTGTTCGGTCATGCGCAGGCCCTTGGCGGCGCTGCGGTCGATTATCGTATCAGTCATGCCCAAGGTCCCAAACTTAGCCGTGATCCTTGGTGTACCGCGTCCGCCATTCGGTTTCCAGACGCTTTTCAACCCGCAGGCCGGATCGGCAAAAGGTTGACTTATGGTGCGCGATCCCCCATGTGACCCTCAGCGATGCCTTCTGCCGCGTGAGCAGTCAGAAGAATGAGCGGGAAAAGCCCGCCCCGAAACCAAAAGGTATCGCACCTGTTCCCAAAATCACGCGTGGGGCCAAAGCGCACGAACGACCCGGACAGCATTCGGCTGTCGCGGGGTTGAGCTTTTTGCGCACCCGACGCGCGGCCCTTATCGGTGCCGCAAAACAAGTGGTCCGTGCGCAACGCGCGGGCCGGAAGGATATATTTTGAACGATTTTTCAATCATGGGCTTGCCCAAATCCCTGATCACCCGCCTGACGGCAATGGGGATCACGGAACCAACGCCGATCCAGAATCAGGCCATCCCCCATGCGCTGAACGGGCGCGATGTGATGGGCCTGGCGCAGACCGGCACCGGCAAGACAGCCGCATTCGGTCTGCCGCTTGTGGCGCAGATGCTGGAACTGGGCGGACGCCCGGCGCCGAAAACCTTACGCGGTCTTGTTCTGGCGCCGACGCGCGAACTGGCGGGTCAGATTGCCGAAAACCTGCGCGCCTATGCACAAGGCACCCCGATCAAGGTTGCGATGGTTGTTGGCGGTCAGTCAATCAACAATCAGATCAAACGGTTGGAGCGCGGTGTTGATCTTCTGGTGGCGACGCCGGGGCGGTTGATCGACCTGATGGACCGCCGCGCCCTGCGGCTGGACGAAACCGTTTTTCTGGTGCTGGATGAAGCCGATCAGATGCTTGATCTGGGCTTTATCCATGCCCTGCGCAAGATCGCGGGCATGTTGCCAGCCGAACGCCAGACCATGCTGTTTTCGGCCACAATGCCCAAGCAGATGAACGAACTGGCCTCGAGCTATCTGAACAAACCGATCCGGGTCGAAGTGTCGCCCCCCGGCAAAGCCGCCGACAAGATCACACAAGAGGTGCATTTTATTGCCAAGGCGGAAAAGCCCAAGCTGCTGATTGAAATGCTGGACAAGCATCGCGACGAGCTGGCGCTGGTTTTCGGGCGCACGAAACACGGGTGTGAAAAGCTGATGAAGTCGCTGGTCAACGCCGGTTATGCGGCGGGATCGATCCATGGCAACAAAAGCCAGGGCCAGCGGGATCGCGCAATCGCGGCCTTCAAGGCAGGCGAGATCCGCGTTCTTGTGGCCACCGATGTGGCCGCGCGCGGTCTGGATATCCCTGATGTGCGCCATGTTTACAATTTCGATCTGCCCAATGTGCCGGAAAACTATGTGCACCGGATCGGGCGAACAGCACGTGCGGGTGCAGATGGCGCTGCGATTGCGTTTTGTGCGCCTGACGAGATGGGCGAATTGAAGGCAATTGAAAAGGCGATGAAAATGCCGGTGCCGGTCGCGTCCGGACGGCCCTGGGAAAGTTCGGAAATACCTGACAAGCCCAAAGGTCGCGGTGGTCGCCCCGGCGGCGGTGGCCAGAAACGCCGCTTTGGCGGCGGTGGTGGCGGCGGTGGCGCAAAATCCAGCGCCGGAAAACCCGGCGGTGGCCAGCGTCGTCGCAGAAGCGGCGGCAAGGGCGGCGGCAAACCCGGTGGCCAGCGCGCGGCCTGATCAGTAAAAAAAAGGGCACCGTCGGGTGCCCTTTTTCTTTCCGGAACAGGCAGATACAGGCTATTCGTAAAGTGAGGGCACGCCCATTTTTTCATGAATGCTGTTTACCGTGGCAGCGTTCATGCCATAGCCCTGTGCCAGCCGGTGCAGGTATTCCGCCTCGGACCGGCTGTCCAGATCAATTCCCAGAACCGACATCGCATAGGTCTGCGCTTCCATGCCACGCGGCGTCTGGCGCACCAGACCTTCGATATCGACAGGGGCCTGCAACTGGGCCTGCACAAAATCGGCCTCTTCGCGCGATACATCATCGCCCAGCCGGTCGATGATCTTGGTGCGTTCGGCATCGTCCAGCTTGCCATCCGATTTGGCCGCCTGGATCATCGCCGCCAGCATGATGCCGGCCGCGGCCTCCTGTGCGGCAGAGGGTTCGATTTCTTCCTGGGGCGTCTGGTCGAACTGTGAATTCAGAACCGATCCGAAATCCGCGTTGTTCGTTGCGGGCTTGCCCCCCAGCGCGGCCGCCAGACCTTCCAGCAGGCCGCCTGTGTTGCTGCCGCCCGCAGTTCCACCGGTGCCGCCGCCGATCATGTCCTGCAACCCGCCGGCCTGCGCGCCGCCCAGTTGATCCAGTAATCCGCCCAGACCGCCTTGCAGCCCGGCGCCGGCACCGGCTCCGGCACTGCCACCCAGCAGGCTGCCAAGCAGATCCTCGATCCCGCCACCCGCACTCGCGCTTTTGGCGCGGCCCGAGCCACCTGTTTTCGCACCGGTCAGTCCGCCCAGCAAATCTTCCAATCCGCCCGCGCCGCCCGACGCACTGCGTCCGCTTGCGCCTTTCATCATGCTGCTGGCGCCTTTGGCCACTGCCACGCCGATCGCCACCTTGGCGAGTGTTTTAACCAAACTCATTGTCCAAATCTCCCTGTTGAAAATGAAAAAAGAATGCCAGATTCGCAGATGAACTCCACGGGGAATTCCCCGCCGGCCTGATCAGCCACACAGAGCGCGGGCTAAAGCGGGCACGTAACGCACGCGGGCAATTGACATTTCCAGCCGGTCACGACCTTGTGGCGCGCATGGAACGTAAATCATCCATGGACTCTTTCGGGGCAACGGCGCTGATCCTTTTTGCGCTGTTGCTGGCGTTCAATCAGGTTGTCATCAAAGTGTCGGGCGGCGGCTTTGGCCCGGTGTTTCAGGCCGGGTTACGCTCTGCCGGGGCGGTGGTCGTGCTGCTGGTCTGGATGCGGCTCAAAGGCGTGGCGCTGGTGATGCCGCGCGGTGTCAGCCGCTGGGGGCTGTTGTCGGGCCTGGCGTTTACGTTTGAATTCATCTGCCTGTTCACCGCGCTTGATTTCACATCCGTTTCGCGGGCATCGGTGATTTTCTATTCGATGCCGGTGTGGCTGGCCATTGCCGCGCATCTGTTTCTGCCCGGAGAGCGTTTGACGCCGCTGCGGGTGGTCGGGCTGGCGCTGGCCATGGCTGGAGTGATCTGGGCGCTGTCCAACCGAGACGGCGCCGATGTCAGCTGGCAGGGCGATCTGGCGGCGCTGGGGGCGGCCCTTGGCTGGACCAGTATCGCGCTGATGGTGCGGGCGACAAAGCTGAACACGGTCAAGCCCGAGGTGCAGTTGCTGTGGCAGGTTGCCGTGTCCGCGCCGATCCTTTTGCTGCTGGCCTATGCCTCGGGCGATCTGGTGCGGGATCTGCAGATGATCCACCTGGCCGGACTGGCGTTCCAGATCGTTTGCGTGGCCAGTCTGGGGTTCCTGTTCTGGTTCTGGCTGCTGACGCTTTATCCGGCGGCGTCCGTGGCCTCGTTCAGCTTTCTGTCGCCGGTGTTTTCGGTCATTCTGGGCTGGGTCCTGTTGAACGAGGCTGTCGGTCTGGAAATCTGGGGCGCGCTGGTACTGGTGGCGGCGGGGATTTACCTGATCAACCGGCGTTGACCGTTGCGGTCGTTGCCCTTCAAGTATTTTTGAAAAGATGAAGATCAGGTGCCGCAGAACGTCGCCGGCACGATTTCCGTTTCCAGCGGCGGGCGGGCCAGATCGGCAACAGCGGGATTGTCGTCATAGGGTGTGGCCAGCGCAGACAGCAGACGGTGGAAGGGGGCCATATCGCCGGCAACGGCAGCTTCGATCATTTGCTCGATCCGGTGATTGCGCGGGATCAGCGCCGGGTTGGTGGCGCGCATCAGCGCTGGCGCATCTGGTTCCGAGGCAAGGCGCGCCTGCCAGTCGCTGTGCCATGCATCATATGAGGTTGGATCGGTGAACTGCGCGCGCGCAGTGCCATCGGCCAGTGCGCGGAACGTGTTGGTGAAATCGGCCTGTTCTTGGGCCATGCGGGTCAGCAGATCCGAAATCAGGGCCATGTCATCCTCTTGCGCCTGTGCCAGCCCGATCTTGCGGCCAAAAAGGCGCAGCCAGTGCCCGCGGATCAGCGCGGGAGTGGCATGTATGATTGCTGTTGCCTCCTCAACCGCGGCGTCGCGATCCGGCATGATCTGGATCAGCGCAGTGGCCAGTTGCGCCAGGTTCCAGACGATGATGTCGGGCTGATTGGCATAGGCATAGCGCCCCTGACGGTCGATTGAACTGAACACCGTGTCGGGGTGATAGGTATCCAGAAAGGCACAGGGGCCATAATCGATGGTTTCCCCTGATATGGCGCAATTGTCGGTGTTCATGACACCGTGGATAAACCCGACGGACATCCATTTGGCGACCAGTGCCGCCTGCGCATCGCGCACCGCAGTCAAGAGGCCCATCGGGCCGTCCGCGGCGGGGTAGTGGCGGGCAATGGCATAATCGGTCAGCTGTTGCAGGCTGCGCGTGTCGCTGCGCGCGGCGAACACCTGAAACGTGCCGACACGCAAATGGCTGGCCGCCACGCGGGTCAGCACGGCGCCGGGCAGCGCACCTTCACGATAGACCGGCTCTCCGGTGGCGACGGCGGCCAGCGCACGGGTGGTGGGGATACCAAGTGCGTGCATCGCTTCGGATACGACATATTCGCGCAGCACCGGCCCCAGCCATGCGCGCCCGTCACCCGAGCGCGAATAGGGCGTCGGGCCGGAGCCTTTGAGCTGGATATCGCGGCGCTGGCCATCGGTGCCGACGACTTCGCCCAGCAGAACCGCGCGCCCGTCGCCCAGTTGCGGGTTGTAATGGCCAAACTGGTGGCCGGAGTAAAGCTGGGCAATGGGGGCAGAGCCATCAGGCAGGTGATTACCGGAAAACACCTGCGCCAACTCGTCCTGACCGGCATCAGGCAGGCCCAGCAGCTCTGCCAGACCCTCGTTATAAGCCAGAAGCTGGGGCGCCCTGACCGGGGTCGGTTTCTGGGACGAAAAGAACACCGGCGGCAAGGCGGCATAGGTGTTATCAAAGGGAATGTGCATGCTCATGACCCGTAATCTAAGCGCAATCGCCCCGATTGCTAGAGCTTGCGCGTCATCAGGGCATACCGGTCGCGCAGCGCAAAGCCCGCGCGGGCATAGAGCCTGCGCGCCGACTGGTTTTGTGTATCGACCTCAAGATGGATGGCCTTCATGCCGACCTCGGCCAGCGATCGTGGCAGGGTCTGCAACACCTCGGCGGCAATGCCGCGGCCCCGCACGCCGGGGCGAACATAGATTTCATCAATGAAACCATCCATGCCGCCAAATTCCACAGACCAGCCGAATGTGACGATCACATAACCAATGGGTGCACGTGGCGGACCGATCAGATAAATCGCGCCGTGCGGGATACCATCCAGCAGAGGGGCGATAGCGGCGCGCCTTTTTTCGGCGTTCATCACAATGCCTTCCTCGGCATGGAAGGCGGCAACCAGCGCATCGACCTGTTCGATATGGCCCGGTTTTGCCAGATGCAGCGCCGCGCTCATAACCGGGCCAGACGGTCTGTCAGCAGATCAAAGAACCCGTCAGCATCGACATGTCCGATAAACAGCGCATTGGCGGGCCGGTCGGTGACGCCCCACCAGTCGGCCACAGTCATGCCCAGCGTCAGTTCGGACCCTGTTTCGACCTCGACATTGATGTGGCGGCCTGAAAACAGATCGGGACGGATCAGATAGGCGGTCACGCAGGGATCGTGCAGGGGCGCGCCCTCCGAACCGTATTTAGCTTTGTCGAACCGTTCGAAAAAATCGGTCATCTGCGCCACGGCGGTGCCGACGGGCGTGCCAAGGGCGCGAAACGCATCGTTGCGCGCGCGGGTGACAAGCGCCTGATGTGTCACATCCAACGGCATGACGGTTATCGGAACGCCGGATTTGAACACGATATCAGCCGCCTGCGGGTCGACGTAAATGTTGAACTCCGCCGCCGGTGTAATATTGCCGACTGCAAAGTAGGCACCGCCCATCAGGATGATCTCTTGCACGCGCGGGATGATATCGGGTGCTTTTTCAAAGGCGGTGGCAATATTGGTCAGCGGCCCAAGCGGACACAGGGTGATTGTTCCCGCCGGTTCGCGGCGCAGGGTGTCAATGATGTAATCAACGCCGTGCCTGTCCTGAAGCGGCATCGACGGATCGGGCAGGTCAGGCCCGTTCAGGCCGGTTTCGCCGTGCACATGTTCTGCGGTGACAAGGGCGCGGCCCATCGGGCGGTCGCGTCCGGCGAAGACGGGTACATCGGGGCGCGCTGCCAGTTCGCACACGATACGGGCGTTCTTGGCCGTCAGCGCCAGCGGCACGTTGCCTGCAACGGCGGTGATGCCCAACACCTCAATCTCGTCCGGGCTGGCCAGCGCCAGCAGGATCGCAACGGCGTCATCCTGTCCGGGGTCTGTGTCGATGATGATCTTGCGTGGGGGCATGTCGCGGCCTTCATTCCGGGTTTGGCGCGGACATTCGCAACTCGTCGTGCTGATGTCCATGCCCCGATTTTCAGTCGGCGGACATGCCCTTGCGCTCGTCCGCCTTGACCGCGTCCCAAAGCGCATCCATTTCGGACAGATCACTGTCTTGCGGGCGTTTGCCTTGCGCGGCCAGCCGCGCCTCGACCCCGGCAAAGCGGCGGATGAATTTGGCGTTGGCGCGGCGCAGGGCCGCTTCGGGGTCGATCTTCATGTGCCGTGCCAGATTGGCCATGACAAACAGCAGATCACCGAATTCCTCTTCGGTTTCATCCGTGCTGTGGGTTTCGTATGCCTCGGTCAGTTCACGGGCCTCTTCGATGATCTTGTCCAGCACCTGATCTGTCGATGGCCAGTCAAATCCGACGCGGGCGGCGCGTTTTTGCAGTTTATAGGCGCGCAACAACGCAGGCAGGCCCACCGCGACCCCGTCCAGCGCACCGCCCTGATCCTTGCCCGCGCGTTCTGCCGCCTTGATCTTTTCCCAGTCGGCGGTTTGCTGATCCGCGGATTTGTCGCGGGTTTCGTCGCCGAAAACATGCGGATGACGGGCCACCATCTTGTCGGCAATGGCGCGCACGACGCTGTCAAAACTGAAATGCCCCGCTTCCTGCCCCATCTGGGTGTGATAGACGGTTTGCAGCAGCAAATCGCCCAATTCGCCCTCAAGTTCGGCCCAGTCGGCCCGTTCGATCGCATCGGCCACCTCATAGGCTTCTTCGATCGTGTAGGGCGCGATGCTGGCGAAATCCTGTTCAATGTCCCAGGGGCATCCGGATTGAGGATCGCGCAGGCGGCGCATGATTTCCAGCAAACGCTCCATTCCGCCATCGGGATCGTGAATCAACGTGTCATCGGGCATTGCGGCTGTGTCCTTTTGGGTGTCAGATGGACTGTGAAATCAAACCGCCCAAGGAGTCCACCCCATGCCCGTTGTCAACCGTATCGCTGATTTCAGCGCAGATATGACCGCGTGGCGGCGTCACCTGCATACGATCCCGGAACTGGGGCTGGAATGTCACCAGACGGCGGCGTTTGTGGCCGACCGGTTGCGCGAATTCGGTGTCGACGAACTGCATGAAGGGATCGCGACAACCGGTATCGTGGCCATCATCAACGGGCAGGGTGCAGGCCCGACCATCGGCTTGCGCGCCGATATGGATGCGTTGCCGATCACCGAAGAAACCGGCGTTGACTATGCCAGCACCCATCCGGGGAAAATGCATGCCTGCGGCCACGACGGTCATACCGCGATGCTGCTGGGCGCGGCCAAATACCTGTCCGAAACCCGCAATTTCGCGGGGCGTGTCGCCTTGCTGTTTCAGCCGGCCGAAGAATTCGGCGGCGGTGGCGAAGTGATGGTGCAAGAAGGCGTGATGGACCGGTTCGACATCGGCGAGGTTTACGCCCTGCACAATGCGCCGGGCAAGGATTTCGGCAATTTCTTTACCACGCGCGGCGCGATCATGGCGGCGGCGGACACGTTTCACATCACCGTGACGGGCAGGGGCGGGCATGCCGCGCGCCCGCAAGATTGTGTTGATCCGGTGGTGGCGGCGGTGGCCATCGTGCAGGCGTTGCAAACCATCGTCAGCCGCAACCACAAGACCGCAAACGAATTGGTGATTTCGGTAACGCAGATCCACACCGGCACAACCGATAATGTGATCCCCGAAACCGCCTATATCAACGGCACGGTGCGCACCTTTGACAAAGAGGTTCAGGCGATGGTGGTCAAGCGCATGGAAGAGATCGTCGCCGGGCACGCCGCCAGTTTTGGCGTGACGGCGGAACTGGATTTCGAGTTCGGCTATCCGCCCACGATCAACGATGCGCGCAAGGCGGATTTCGCGGCCGAGATTGCCCGTGACGTGGCCGGAGACACCAATGTAGACGCCGCGTTTGAACCGGTCATGGGGGCCGAGGATTTTTCCTATATGCTCGAAGCGCGCCCCGGTGCGTATCTGATGCTGGGGCAGGGTGATGGCGCAGGCGTGCACCATCCCAAATACAACTTCAATGATGAGATTGCGCCGGTGGGCGCATCGTTTTTCGCGCGGCTTGTGGAACGCGCGCAACCAGTCAAGGGGGCATAAGACATGGCTTTGTACGAGGCAAAAGAACAGGTGGATCAGGCGTTTACCCGCGATGATCTGAAAGGCAACAGCTTTGAAAACGCGTTTGGCGGGGCCACATCGTTTCTGCGGCGCAAATATTCCAAGGATTTGCGCGGTGTTGATGTGGCGGTGACGGGCGTGCCGTTCGATCAGGCGGTGACAAACCGCACCGGCACCCGTTTCGGCCCTCGCGCCATCCGCGAGGCCAGCACGTTGCAACCGTATGATCCGCCCTATGGCTGGCCCTTTGATCCGATGCAGGACATGGCCATCGTGGATTATGGTGATCTGGCCTTTGATTATGCCCGCGTGTCCGAGTTTCCGGCCACGCTGACCGCACATATCAAAACCATTCTTCAGGCTGGCGCCGCATCGCTGACGCTGGGCGGGGACCACTATATCAGTTTCCCGATCCTCAAGGCCTATGCCGAAAAATACGGCCCGATCTCTTTGCTGCAGTTCGATGCCCATTCCGATACATGGCCCGATGACGATATGGACCGGATTGATCACGGCACGATGTTCTACAAGGCGGTCAAGATGGGTCTGGTCGATCCGGCGCGTTCGGTTCAGGTAGGCATTCGCACCACCAACCCCGACCCGTTGGGCGTGCACACGATCGATGCGCGCGAAGTGCATGAAAAAGGCCCCGTGGCCGCCGCAAAAAAGATCAGGGATATTCTGGGCGATCACCCGACCTATCTGACCTTTGATATTGACGGGCTTGATCCGGCCTTTGCGCCGGGTACGGGAACGCCGGTTTGGGGCGGGCTGTCATCAGGACAGGCCGCGATCATCCTGCGTGATATCGCCGGTATCAACATCGTTGGCGGTGATATCGTCGAAGTGTCGCCCGCCTATGACACAACAGGGGCCACCGCAGTGGCGGGCGCGCATGTGGCGACGGAAATCCTGTGCCTGCTGGGGTATAACACCCACGGCAAGGGTAAATAGGACGGCGCAAGGGGTTATGCGGATGGCAACGCTTGGATGGGTCATTCTGGCCCTAGCCGTGGCCGGACTGGCCTATATCCGGTTCGGCCCGACAGATACGGACCGCTGGCATCGCCCGATCGAGGCGCAAAGCAATCAGGATGTGCCCGGTGGGGCGGTCCGCATTGTTCAGGTCGGCCCGGATTCGCTGCCCCGCGTAGATCAGGAAATGCGTGCCTTGCCGCGCACAAAGGTGATTGCCGGATCGGTTGAAGAAGGGCGTATAACCTATGAAACACGCTCACTTATCTTCGGATTTCCAGATTATACGACGGTGGAACAGGCGGGGAACACGTTAAAAATGTATGCGCGGTTGCGGTTCGGTACGTCAGATATGGGCGTCAACCGCAACCGACTGGAGCGGGTTTTGCGGGCGCTCCAACTCTGACGACAGGCATCCCTGCTGCACTTCGCGCCACATCGGCACGTTCAGCGACATCTGGCATTGCGCCATGAACATCCGGCCATCGACCTGAAGGCAGATCGTCTGTCCCAATTCGATGCGGCTGCCGGATGTGTCGGTGCAATAACATTCCACGGTTTTGCCCCCCGGACCGGTGACATCGGCCATGGCAGGCGCCGCGATCAGGAAAATTAGGCTACACAGTCGGATCATGGCGGTATATTAGCACGCTCTGCCACTTGACCAAAGCCTTTTGATAATGGACACCGCGCCGATGGTTCCCGAAGAACGCCTTGAACAGATCACCCAGCGGTTTCAGTTTCTTGAGGCCAAGATGGCCGATGGCGCACATTCCGGTGATATTGCCGCGTTGGCCAAGGAATATTCCGATCTGCGCCCCGTCGTGGCCCAGATCGAGGCGTACCGCCGGATCCTGCGTGATATGGAGGATGCCCGCGCCATGCTGGCCGATCCCGATATGAAGGCGCTGGCCGAAGAGGAACTACCGGCGTTAAAGGCCAAACTGCCCGAGGCCGAGGCAGCCTTGCAACTGGCGCTGTTGCCCAAGGACGAGGCTGACGCACGCCCCGCCATGGTGGAAATCCGCCCCGGAACCGGCGGCGACGAAGCGGCGCTGTTTGCCGGTGATCTGCTGCGGATGTATCAGCGCTATGCCGAAGCGCGCGGCTGGAAATTCGAGATCATCGAGGAACAGCTGACCGAACTGGGCGGCGTCAAGGAAGTGGTCGCGCATGTGAAGGGTGAAAACGTCTTTGCCCGTCTGAAATACGAAAGCGGCGTGCACCGCGTGCAGCGGGTGCCTACCACCGAAAGCGGCGGGCGCATTCACACCTCAGCGGCAACGGTGGCCGTGCTGCCCGAAGCGGTGGATGTAGACATCACCGTTGATCCCAACGACCTTCGGATTGATACGATGCGCTCTTCCGGGGCGGGGGGACAGCACGTGAACACCACCGATTCCGCGGTGCGCATCACCCATCTGCCCAGCGGAATTGTCGTCACGTCTTCGGAAAAATCACAGCACCGCAACCGCGAGATCGCGATGCAGGTGCTGAAAACCCGGCTTTACGATCTGGAACGCCAGCGCGTCGACAGTGAGCGCAGCGCATCCCGCGCCGCGCAGGTGGGCAGTGGTGACCGCTCGGAACGGATCAGAACCTATAATTTTCCGCAGGGGCGGATGACAGATCACCGGATCAACCTGACGCTTTACAAGCTGGATGCGGTGATGGCCGGTGATCTGGACGAAGTGATCGATGCGCTGCAGGCCGACGATCAGGCCCGCCAGTTGGCCGAGTTGGGAACGTGACCGCCGCCGAGGCCCTGATGACTGCGACAGCGCGCCTGCGGGCCGCAGGAGTGGACGATCCGGCGCGGGATGCGCGGGTGTTGCTGGCCCATGCCGCGCGCATTGATGCGACCCGCGTAACCCTGATCGCACCAGAAGATCTGGCACCCGATATCGAAGACCGGTTTGAACATCTGGTGTCTTTGCGCGCAATCCGCGTACCAGTGTCGCATCTGGTGGGAGAGCGCGCATTTTACGGGCGCCGGTTCAAGATCAGCCGCGATGTACTGGACCCGCGCCCCGAAACCGAAACCCTGATCGAAGCGGCGCTGGCCGTGCCCTTTCGTTCCGTGCTTGATCTGGGCACCGGATCAGGCTGCATTCTGGTGACATTGCTGGCGGAACAACCCGATGCGCAGGGTGTCGGTGTCGATGTCAGTGCGGCGGCCTGTTTGCAGGCCAGCGCCAATGCGGTGCTGCATCAGAACAGCGATCGCACTGACATCCGCCAGTCGGACTGGTTTGAAAACGTAAAGGGGCGGTTTGATCTGATCGTGTCGAACCCGCCCTATCTGGCGGCGGACGAAATGCAGGACGTTGCGCCGGAACTGCGCGAACATGAACCCCGCCTTGCGCTGACGGACGAATCAGACGGGCTAAGCGCCTATCGCATCATCGCAGCGCAGGCGCAGGATCATCTGACGCCACGGGGCCGTGTTCTGGTTGAAATCGGCTGGCAGCAGGGTGCCGAGGTCAAAGCGATCTTTGAGTCCTGCGGCTGGACGGATGTCGCTGTTTTGTCCGATCTGGACGGGCGCGACCGGGTCATTTTGGCCCATTGGGCCTGATTTCGCCGGATTTGGCGCGGGATTACCGCCTATTCTGTGCTTTTTTCGCCAAATTCGATGCATTCGGGTCAGTTAGCCCTTGTCTGGACGTCCCGTACATGTTTACTCAAAGGTGTTGCTTCGGTGGATGCCTTTGGCGGTCCCGTGCAATACTAAGCCCAACATGTCGCAGGCCCGGAAATGACAAGAGCGCACGAGGCGCAAAACGGGTGCAAAGACAGCGAGAATAAGGCTCTTGCAGAGTTAATGAGATCTTCAAAATCCCGTTCGCGGTCGAAATCGAACCGTAACAGACCCCAAAATTCAGGCGGAAACGTTGTAAACCGTGTGTTCGACAGTTCCGGCCCCGAAGGTAAAGTGCGCGGTACGCCGCAGCAGATCATCGACAAATACAACCAGTTGGCACGTGATGCGCAGCTGGGCAACGATCGCGTGGCGACCGAAAATTTCCAGCAACACGCCGAACATTACCTGCGGATGCTGGGCGAAGCGATGCGTGAAATGGAACAGCGCCGCGAGGAGCAGGAACGCCAGAACCGTGAACGTCAGGCCGAACGCGACCGTGAACGCGCCGACCGTGATGCCCAGCAGGCGGCACAGCCCCAGCAGCAACAGGCGCCACGGCAGGATTCGTCTGACGAACCCGCCGCGCAGACTTCACCGACATCGCCGATGATGCCGCCAATGCCGGTTGATACGTCCGATGCAGATCGCTCCGACAATGGTGACAGCGGGCTGGTTGAAACACCGGAAAGCAAACCAGCCAAACCCCGCGCGCGGCGCAAGCCCAAGCCAAAGGCCCAGGGCGACGCACCGGAAGCGGCAGAGTAACGGCTAGGCCTGCTTTAACACGCGGGCCAGCGCACAAAACTGTTCAAGCGAGATTTGTTCCGCCCGATCCGTCGGTTTTATTCCGGCGGATACCAGTTTGCCCTCTATATCGGCCCCGTACCCTTTCAGCGCCGAGCGCAGCATTTTGCGGCGCTGGTTGAATGCTGCGGCCACAACCCGCGACAGCACGTCGGGATCGGCTGGATAGCGGGGCGCGGGCAGGGCGGTCAGGTGCACCACGGCGCTGGATACTTTTGGCGGTGGCGTAAACGCGCCGGGTGGCAGCGACATCACAATACGCGCGTCGCAGCGCCATTGCGCCAGCAACGCCAGACGCCCATAAGCCTTTGACCCGGGCGTGGCGACAATACGTTCTGCCACCTCACGCTGGAACATCAGCGTCAGGCTTTGCCAGAAGGGCGGCCAGTCATGTGGTGTCAGCCAGCGGATCAGCAATTCCGTGCCCACGTTATAGGGCAGGTTGGCAATGATCCGGATCGGCGGTGTCAGATGGTCCAGCGGATCAATATCCAGCGCGTCGCCCTGAAGAATGTGCAGTCGGCCCGGATAGGCGGCGGCGATCTGTTCCAGCGCGGGCAGGCAGCGGCTGTCTTTTTCGATGGCCAGAACGCGGCGCGCACCCGATGCCAGCAGGCCGCGGGTCAACCCACCCGGACCGGGCCCGATTTCCAGCACATCACAGCCCGACAGATCGCCCGCCTGGCGCGCGATCTTTGATGTCAGGTTCAGATCCAGCAGAAAATTCTGCCCCAGCGATTTGCGCGCCTTAAGATCATGGGCGGCAATCACGTCGCGCAGGGGGGGCAGAGCATCAATCATGCGCTGCCGGCCATCCGCGCGGCGCAGCGCAATGCCTCGATCAGGCTGGTTGGGTTGGCGATGCCCTGTCCCGCGATATCGAAGGCTGTGCCGTGATCGGGCGAAGTGCGGATAAACGGCAGGCCCAGCGTGACATTCACCCCGCGATCGAAATCCAGTGTCTTGATCGGGATCAGCGCCTGATCGTGATACATGCAGATTGCCACGTCATAGCGCGCGCGCGCCGCTGCGTGAAACAGGGTGTCGGCGGGATGCGGGCCGCTGATGGACAGGCCAGTCGCGGCCATTTCACGGATCAGAGGAGTGATCCAGTCCAGTTCCTCGCTCCCCATAGCGCCGCCTTCACCGGCGTGCGGGTTCAGCCCCGCAACGGCGATCCGCGGTGCCGGCAGGCCAAAATGCTGCGATAGTCCGGTTGCTGTGATGTCGATGGTTTCGCGCAGCAGGTCCGGCGTCAGGGATTTGGGCACGTCGGCCAGCGCGATGTGGATGGTCACGGGCACGACCCGCAGTTGATCACTGGCCAGCATCATGACCGCACGGTCTGTTCCGCCCAGTGCCGCCAGATATTCGGTATGTCCCGGATAGGCGAACTGCGCCCCATCCTGAAGCGCCTTTTTGTGGATCGGGGCGGTGCACAGGGCCGCCGCCTGTCCTGACCGCACAAGATCTACACCCCGCGCTATGACATCAATGACACTTTGGGCGTTTTCGGGCGCGGGTACGCCGGCTGGCGCAGGCGCGGCAAATCGGTGTTCAAGAACCGGCATCGTGGTCTGTTGCGACGCCATTACCTGATCTGGTGCGGATATCGCATGCCATTCTGCACCCGCGGGCAAATGCGCCGGATCACCGATCCAGAAAAACGGCACCTCATGCCCGATGGCCTGCCAGGCTTTCAGCGCGATTTCCGGGCCGATGCCGGACGGCTCCCCACAGCTGAGCGCAACAGGTGCGCGCAGGGCATGCGTCATTTTTCGATGATCCGCGCGTCAGACATCAACTGATCCAGATAGGCATCCGAAAACGCATTGATCCGCTGCGAACGTAACGACGCCGCAACATCTTCGCGGGTTTCATCTTCGCTGATTGCTGTCGTGCGCCCGCAGAGCATCAGAAAAACCAGTGTCTGGCCATTTGCGCGCGTCAGGGCGGTTGAAACTTCGCCGTCATCCAGTTTGGCCAGTTCCATAGCGATATCGCTGGGTATTTGTGCCGGTGGCAGGCTTTCACGGCTGAGGACCGTTTCGGGCTGGCCGAACGCCACACCATAAAGATCATCGCACACGTCGACTTGCGCCTTGATCTCTGCGGCCCGCGCCAGCGCGGGTTCAGTGCGCCCGCCCGGTATCAGATAGGTCGCATATTCAATCGCGGCAAAAGAGGCTGCCGGTGTCTGGGTTTCCTGAATGCCCCGCATCTGGAACAGGGCGATGGCATCGGGGATCGGAATGGGTGCTGTCACTTCGCCATTGCCCAGAGTCAGCAATTGCGGACGCAGCACCGGTGGCAGTGAATTCAAAGCCATCCAATCCAGTTTGCCGCCTTCATCGCGTGTGGCGGTCGCTGAATACAACCGCGCCGCGGCCGAAAATTCCTCGATTGAGGTGATTTTGGACAGGTTGTCGGCAAGTTCCTCAATCTCGGCCTCGCGGCCCGGGGGCACGGGCATGATCAGTTCCGAAATCAGCACGCGCACACCTGCCGTGCCGGTGGCCTCCAATGCGCGATCAATCTCGGCTTCGGACACTTCGACCTGTCCGCCATAGCGCAATCGCACCAGTTCGCGCCACGTGATGCCAACGGCCACAAAATCGCGGTAGGTTTCTTCCGAAACGCCCAGTTCCTTGAGCTGAGCAATAAATTCATCCTTGGTCAGATTGGCGCGACCGGCGAATTCTTCCATACCGGCGTCAATTCCGGCCTCTTCTGCGACCAGTCCGGCATCGCCGGTGGCCTGTGCTTTCAGGCGGTCTTCGATCAGGCCAAGCCGGGCTTGGGCCGCATTGTCGCCGGGGGCGTTCAGCGCGCGCAAAAACTGTTCTCTTTGTTCAAGTTCAAAGCGCGTAATGGTGTCTTCGTTCACCTTGATGACGGCTTCAAAGGGGTTTTGTGCGACGGCCGGTATCGTGCCTGACAGCATCAGCGATGTCCCGACAGCCAGCATTAACGTCAGCGAGTTTTTCATTTTGCCTGCTTCCCACATGATCGTGTGTAATTTTCTGTGCCCGTTGTTACATTAAACCCGCGCAAGGCGACGGTAAAACCGAAACTGGTCGAGGGCTCAACACTTCCCGAAGAGGTAAAGCGCCGCTGAACGGAAAGATCAACCTCAACACATTCATTTCGGTATGTCAGCGCCGCACCCGCCCGTGTCGGACCCGAGTCGACAACATCATAACGCCAGTTGGCGCTTGCCGTCCAATGGCGGCTGATCGGCACGCTGCCCGCCAGCGCCAGTTCCGAAACATCACGGTCGCGGTCCTCTTCGAAATCCTTGGCCAGCCAGACATAGCTGCCGATGAAATCAACCCTTTTCGTGCGCAGAAGCGATCGAATTTCCGCTTTCGAAAAATTCAGGTCGTCATCAAACAGGGTGCGGGCACTTAGCCTGAACCCGTTCTTGGCTTTCAGTTGCCCTGCCACCAGAAAATCCGAACGGGTTCCGGTCAGGCCCGAAGTGCGCGTAAAATCCAGATCGGCAGTCTCGCGGATGACCTGTCCGACACTCAGCCGCGCATCCCAGCCGTTTTCGTCGAACCGCGCCCAGTTTACCCCGTAGGCCCCCACCAGCCCGTTTTCGCGCCGGTCCTGCGCCGGAAAACGTGACAGGGCCAACAGGTTTCCTTCGTCAAAATCAACCCTTGTGCTTTCGTCATTCGGTACCGAATTCGATGAACTGCCGATCCACGCAACCTGAGCCAGCGGTTCCAGAAACTGCACCGCGCCACCGGGCATTGCACGGGTCATGGGATAGCGCAGCGCCAGTGCGCTTTGGGGCAGAACTTCGGTCTGGTATGATTTATAGGTGCTGTCCTGACGGATGTGGAACAGATCGACCGAAACCCCCAACCGCGCGTCCGCCCGTAGCCCGCTGGGCAGGTTCCACCCCTCAATCCAGGCCACATCGGTGCTGAGACGGGTAACATCGCGGCCATCGACCTCTAGATCGGCATCCGGCCCGTCAGTGGCCAGATCGGACGACCGGTAGTGCGAATGAAGGTTGCTTTCCACCCGAACCTCGCCGCCGATTGCGGTCGGAAAAAACCGGTAATCATAAAACACATCGCCCACCAGGGACGCTTGTGTTGAATTGCTTTCGTTTTCGCGCAGGGAATTGAAATGTGTCAGGTTCGCGGCAAAAAAGCGATCGCGCTTGGTGCGGCTGATTTCAATGAAAGACGTCAGGCGGTCGGTGTCCGAATAATCGTAATCCAGCAGATAGGCCTTGTCGCTGGTCGCCTCGATTTCAAAGGCCAGTTTGAAATCGTCCCGCAGATCGAACGCACCATCGGCAAACAGGTATCCGCGTGTTCCGCCCATTTCCAGATCATCGTTGCTTAGCGCGCCTTCTGCATAAAGATCGCCGTTGCGAAACGCCTGCCGGTAGCGAAACTGCAATGTACGGGTGCGCGACGAAACATAAGGCGTCAGCGTCAGATCCTTGTCATCCCCTATTGCGATGAAATAGGGCACTTTCACACCCGTCGAAAGCTGGGTGGTGCTTTTGACGGTCGGGATCAGAAAACCTGTCGTGCGGGTCAGTGTCGGGTCGGGCAGGCGCAGGCGCGGCACGTAAAGAACCGGAACATCCAGAATGCGAAACTGCGCCTCGTCAAAATAGAGCTGCCGTTCCGCACGGTCATGCACAACCTGCTTGGCACGGATTTGCCACAGCGGGGGCTGGCCATCGTCGCAGATCCGACACGACGTGACAGATGCCTTGTAAAGCTGGCTGTAGCGTCCGCCCGATTGCGCGATGCTGACTGCGGCAAGCTGCAATTGCTGGTTCAGCACCAGCCGTGCGCCGGTCACCAGACCATCCTGCAATGTATCATCCAGCGTCGCAGCATCTGCCAGAATGGTCTGGTTTTCACCCTGCTGGATGATGATCGGGCCGGTGATCTGCATCTTGCCCGTAGATTGATCATAGGTGATCTTGCGTGCCCGAAGCCGGATGTCGCCCTGCAGGGCCTCTACATTGCCTTCAGCAACCAGCGTGTTGTTGTTGCTGATGAAAACGCTGTCAGCGACCAGAATTGCCGGTGCGGGTTCCGCGGTTTCCTGTGCGTGAATACCCTGACCCAGACCAAACAGCAGAACAAGGATGGCAAGCAGTCTGTGCATCACCCGTCCTCCGCATGAAGCAACAGACCCAAAGCCAGAAGCGTGCCCGCAATAGGCGGCGCCCATGCTGCCAGCAGAACCGGCAATTCGCCGTTTTCGCCCAGAATAAGCGCGAAATTGCGAACAAAATACAATCCGAACCCGACCATCACAGCGGTCAGGACGGCGATGCCAGTGCCACCGAACCGTGTGTGCCGCATGGTAAAGGCCGAGGCGATCAGCACCATCGACACCAGAAACAACGGGCGCGCCAGTTCGGATTGATACCAGACCTGATGGCGGCGGCTAGAAAACCCGGCCCGTTCCAGTTGCGTGATGTAGCGGGGCAGATCCCATACCGAAATGCTGGCCCGTGTTCCCAAGGAATTGCGGATACGGTCCAGTGTCAGCGATGAGGACACGACCAGCGTGTCATGAAACTCGGCGTTCGCTTCGGGATTGGTGCCGGGAACCAGTTGCCAAAGCTTGGCCTTGCGCAGTTCCCAGTTGCCGGGTTTCAGCTGCGCACTGCTGGCTTCGACCCGGCGCACCGGATGGCCGGTTGCCGCGTTGAAGGTCAGAAACGTCACTTCATAAAGGATAAGAGCCTCGCCACTGGTGCGCGAGGCATGAATTACTGTCTGTTCCTGCGGGTCGCCCTGACGCAGCCACAGCCCCTCATCGCTGATCGAAAATGTGGCCGACCCGTCGCTTTTGTAAGCGTCTTCCAGCGAGCTGTAGTAATTCGTCGTCGCCGCGACGATCGGGTTCAGCAGGGTGACGGTCATGCCGCCGATGATCAGTGCCACGCCGACCGGCGCCATCAGCGCGCTTAAGGCAGACCGGCCCGCTGCGCGCGTCACCACCAGTTCGCTGCTGCGGGCCAGATTGATGAACAGCAATATCGTCGCAAGAATGACGATCAGCGGCAGGATTTCATTCATAGCCTGCGGGACGTTCAGCAATGTCAGTTGAACCAGTTCGGGCAGACCCACATCGGTTTGATCGCGGAATTTGCGGATTTGTTCAACGCTGTCGATCAGCACGATCAGGCAGAAAAAGATAAAGGCGAGTGCCAGAAAGCTTTTTGCGAAACGGCGCGCGAAATAGAAATGCAGGATCATGTGGCCCCCCGCAATCGCGATGGCCGCAACAGGGTTGGCCGTGCCGCAATGAACAGGAACAGCGCACTGATCAACAGACCCAGAAGGGCAGGAATGTAAAGCACCGGCCACAGATCGTCATTGCGTTCCAGCGGGCCGACAAGCGCACTGCGTACGGCCTCCAGACTGATCAGAATGGCAAGGGCAAAAGCCGCCTGACGCCACACGCCAAAGCGCGAAAACCCGCCCATCAGCAGGGTCGAAAACCCGACCAAAGCCGCCGCAATGCTGAACAGCGGCGCGGCAAACCGATCATGCATCTCGCGCGCGACCTGCGCCGGGCGCGCATTGGTTTCCGCGCTGATCTGGTCCCTCTTGCCAAACATTTCGAACGTGGTCACTTCGCGGAATGTCCGGCCGCGCGCGGTATCGCGTTGCGTCAGGGCGCTGATGTCATAGGAAAAATCGGAAAAGCTTGTTGTGGAAAGACGTTGCGTTGCGCTGACATATTGCTGTGCCATTCCATCGACCATGATCAGGTTGGTCGAGGTGCCGTTGCGCACAAGATAGGCCGCCGCCGATGTATAGGTGACTGTTTTCGATGGTTCCCTGCGATCGGACAGATAGACGTTGTTCAATCCTCCATCCGGATCGATCGACCCGATGTAAAAGGTGACGCCGCTGCTGGGGTGCAGAAACTCGCCCTCGCTCAGCAGTTTGGCGGTGACATTGCGGGTGATTTCGGCTTCGCGCAGGCCCAGTTGCTGCACCGATATGGGCACAAGCAGATGGGTCAGAAAGGACATCATGACCATGATGACCAGCCCGAAAGCGATCACCGGGCGCGCAAGGCGCCAGGGGCTGCTGCCGGTGGCCTGCATCACGGTCAGTTCGCTTTCATTGTTCAGGCGGTTGGTCACGTAAACGGTGGCTGCGAACGATGCGACAGGGATCATTTTCTCGATCAGGCTGGGCAGGGTCAGCGCCGAGAATTGCAGGAATACCATGGCTGATTGCCCGTCGCCGATCAGCTTGTCAAACAGCGATACCGCCTTGTTGATCCAGAATACGGCAACAAGAATTAGCGAAAAAAATCCGAACAATACCAGCAGTTGTGACAGGACATATCTGTCAAATTTCGACACTACGGCCCCTCCGGACGGGAACATGGAACTTGGCGGGACGTTAAAGCAAATTGATTCCGGGGAAAACTGCTATCTGGTCATATGGCCAGAGGCGCGTTACCTGTGTGTCAAAAGGATCAGGAGCAGAGCATGACCAAGGTTGTAAACATTGCCTTTGAAGAGACGGATATCGACCAGATTGCCACAGTAACCGGGCGTGTTGCGGTTGTTGTCGACCCCGCCAAACGGCTTGATATGGCGGCGCGGCGCGTCAACCGTCTGACCCGTGGCGCGCTGGCGCGTCTGGTTGAAGGCGATGCATTTTCCAAGGCCAAACCCGGTGATGTGCACAGTATGGCCTTTCCCGCCGGCATGGCCTGTGCGGCTGTCGACGTTCTGTACCTGCCGCGCCGCACGTCGATCGAGGATGCGCGCAAGGGCGGGGCGACACTGGCGCGTCAGAAAGGGTCGGCAGCACTGCTCGTGTTGGCCGGAACTGCATCAAAAGCGGCGGAAATCGCCTATGGTCTGGCGTTGCGGGCCTATGAGTTCAACGATCACAAGACCCCGAAAGACGATGACAAGCCCGCGGGTGATGTCCGCTTTATGGTGTCCAAACCGGATGAGGTAAGCGCTGCTGGCGCGCCGCTTCTGGCCGTGGCAGAAGGCGTGTTCATGACCCGCGATCTGGTGAACGAACCGGCCAATGTGCTGACCACCACGGAATTTGCCAAACGCCTTTCGGATATGTCCGATCTGGGGCTTGAGGTCGAAGTGCTGGACGAAGACCAGTTGGAACAGTTGGGCATGCGCACCTTGCTGAGTGTCGGGCAGGGGTCCGACAGCCCTTCCAAAGTTGTCGTGATGCAATGGAACGGCGGCAAGAAAGGCGACGCACCCCTTGCGCTGGTAGGCAAAGGCGTTGTGTTCGACACCGGCGGTATTTCGCTGAAACCGGCCGCAGGTATGGAAGACATGACCATGGATATGGGCGGGGCAGGTGTTGTGGCGGGCGTGATGCGCGCGCTGGCCCTGCGCAAGGCCAAGGCCAATGTCGTGGGGCTGGTCGGTCTGGTTGAAAACATGCCGTCCGGTTCGGCCACGCGCCCCGGAGATGTGATCAAATCGATGAAAGGCGACACGGTAGAAGTGATCAATACCGATGCCGAAGGCCGTCTGGTTCTGTGTGATGTCATGTGGTACGCTCAGGATCGTTTCAAACCGGCGGGCATGGTTGATCTGGCCACGCTGACAGGTGCGATCATCATCGGATTGGGCCATTTCAACGCCGGTGTGTTTTCCAATGACGATGCGTTCTGTAACGCGTTCCTCAAATCGGCTGGGGCGGAAAAAGAAGGCGCGTGGCGTATGCCGCTGGGGCAGGATTACGACGATCTGCTGAAATCGCGTATCGCCGATATGAAAAATCTGGGCGGTCGTGCTGCCGGGTCTGTCACGGCGGCGCAGTTTCTGGGCCGGTTCGTGAAGGACGGCACGCCGTGGATTCATCTGGATATTGCCGGTGTGGCGTCGGTGACGACCGAAACTGCCTATGCGCCCAAAGGCGCGACCGGTTGGGGGGTCATGGCGCTGAACCGTCTGGTGCAGGACCGGTTCGAGGCCAAGTAGCAAATGGGCGCGGTCTATTTCTATCATCTGACCCAGACCCCGCTGGAACGCACCTTGCCACAGTTGCTGGGCAAGGCGCGGCAGGCCGGTTGGCGCATCGCCGTGCGCGGCAGCGATCCTGCGCGCATGGCGTGGCTGGATCAACAGTTGTGGCTGGGAGCGGATGACAGTTTTCTGCCGCACGGGCTGGCCGGTGGCCCGCATGACGCCGAACAGCCGGTTTTGCTGGGCACCGATGCGGTTGGCGGCAACAACGCCGAATGCCTGATGGCCGTCGACGGTGCCGATGTCAACGCCGAAGATGTGCACAGGCTGGAACGGGTCTGTGTCCTGTTTGACGGCAATGATGCCACTGCGCTGAATCACGCCCGCGGACAGTGGAAGGCGCTGACAGATGCGGGATGTGCGGCGCAATACTGGTCCGAAGACGGCGGGCGCTGGGAAAAGAAAGCGGAAAAAGGCTGATCTTTCGGACGTTTTCGCGCCGGATATTCCCGGTTATTCGACCGGTGTATGATCAAAACCCGGCATGGCGCGAATGGCATCGCGCCCGCCCAGTTCCCTGATGCGCCGGGCCTGATCGGCAAAGGCCTGCGCGTTCACCTGATCGGGGTCGATGATCTTGTGCAAGGCGTTTGTCATGTCGGCCAGCACCGTTGCATGGCCCGGATCAGCCGCCAGATCAATCGTTTCGCCCGGATCGGTTTCCAGATCGAACAACTGGCTTTCATATCCGGGGTATAGCACCAGCTTCCACTGGTTCCGGCGCAGCATGAACATGCCGGTTTGCGCGCCGTAATCGTGGTATTCCGACAGGATCGCGCGGTCCGGGTCAGGCGCATCCAGCGCCGCCAGCAGGCTGCGCGCATATCGCGGGGCATCATCGGGGCGGGCGATACCGGCCAGATCAAGAACCGTCGGGTAAAGATCGATCAGGGAGACCGGCGCAGTGTGCACGCCCGGTTCTATACCCGGTCCGGTCATGATCAGGGGCACGGCCGTCGCCTCTTCGTACATCACCATCTTGGTCCAGAATCCGCGATCGCCCAGGCATTCGCCGTGATCGCTGGTGAAAATGACGGTTGTGCTCTGGTCAAGCCCGCCTTGTTCCAGCGCGGTCAGAATCTGGCCAACCATCTGATCAACAAACGAACACAGCCCGTAATACGACGCCACAGCGATCCTGCGGGTGTCATCCGTGAACGGCGCATCGAAATTGCAGGACTGTCGCAAGCCTTCCAGTATCGGGTGATCCGCACCGCTGCCCGCTGTGGCGGCACGGGGCATCGGTACCTGATCAGGGTCATAAAGATCATAGAATTCCTGCGGACAGGTCAGCGGGTAATGCGGGCGCAGAAACGACACGTAAAGCCCCCAAGGCGTGTCATGTGGTGTGGCGGCGCGCTGTCTGATCCAGTCAACCGTCTGTGCGCACACTGACCTGTCATATTGCGTATATGGGTCGTCACCGGGGCCGATATGGGTGGCAAAGCCCGAGGCATCGAACATATCCATGTCATCGCGCAACAAACCCTGAACCCAGCCAAGCCCGTTGCGCACATGCAGCGGGCGGATTTCCTCGCTAAAGCCGTTGTCATCATCGGGACTGCGAAAATGCAGCTTGCCGATTGATGATATCGTGCGGTCCGACTGGCGCAGCTTGTGATGCCAGCTGTCCGGTGCACCGTGATAGGGTTGGGCGTTGGACCAGCATCCGGTTTCATGCACGTATCGCCCTGTTGCAATGGACGCACGCGCGGGCACGCAGATGGGTGACGGGGTATAGGCGGCATCAAACCGCGCACCCCGCGCGGCAAGGCGATCCAGATGGGGCGTCTTGACCAGTGGATTGCCATAACATCCCAGAAAATCGCGGCGCAGTTCGTCTGTCATAATGACGATCACATTACCTATTGTCATCGGATGTCCTTTGGGATGGGCAGGCGGTGGAGGCATTGGATCAGCGTTGCATGGGGCCAGCCTGATAGGCAAGCTTTGGCTAAATCAAGATGGGCAGACCGGGATCAGTCGATCTGATCCAGCGGGTGCATGGGGCGGGGCACGTTGACATAGGGCATCTTGGCGTAATCCATCGTGCACAGCGCGCCACTGTCACACACGATGATCCGCCCGGCGATCGGGGCAAATGCGGCGCGAAAATGCTGCATCGATTTCAGCGCGACAACGCGGTAGTCCGCGGGCATGATGCCGAAGGTTTCGAACTGCCGCAGGTCCAGCATCTGGTGGGCGATGCTGACGATCAGGATATCGATGCCCTGAACATTCAGAACCGCCGTCGCGCCGAAACTGCGATGCAATCCGCCCAGAATGGGGCCGCTGCCTGTGACGTCTCCGTTGCCGCGCCATTTCAGCGTACCGGTCACATTCAGCGGGCCACCGCCAAACTCTGGTGCGGTCCTGCCGCCAATCGCCAGCGTCACGGTTGACCCGACAGTTTGTGATTGCAGGATCATGGCGGCCTGTGGATCGACCAGAGACCCGAAACATGCGTCACTGACATCTGCCTTCAGCAAGGCATTCAGCAGGGCGGTCGCGTCTCCGTATGCGCCGGCCCCCGGATTGTCCGCATAATCGGCGATGATCTACGGGCCGCTGCCGGTTTTCCAGACGCGCGCAACCTCGGCTGCTTCGGCCACGTCCAGATAGGTATTCAGTCGTTCATCGCGACGCTGCCAGATATCATCGGCAATCTCTTCTCCGATGTCTTGCGCTTGCGTCAGCCCGATTTCGGCAGTCACCAGAACGGTTGGGCCGACTTCGGCGATATCCGCATTGGGAAACGCGCCATTGATGCTGACGGCATAAACGCCCGCGCGCGCCTCGAAAGCGCGCGCCATGGCGTGGCGTTCAATCATCGGCCCGATATCGGTCCGCCCGCCATTCGCCTCTTCCAGCATGGGGCGGTGCACCCGCGGGGTTTGGGGCTGGATTTCGCCATGTATTGTCCGGTTCAGCACTTCCGCCGCCCGCCGGCCCGTGGCGCGAAAATCAACATGCGGATAGGTGGTGTAAGACACCAGAATCTGCGCCAGCGCGCACATTGCCGTGCTGACATTGGCATGCGGGTCCAGCGTGACGGCAACGGGCAAATCGGGGCCGGGGATGGCGCGCAGCCGCCGCAGGATTTCGCCATCGCCATCCTCGAAGGATGCGGTGACCATTGCGCCGTGCAGCATCAGCAGGATGCCATCCCATGCGCCTGTTTCGGCGGCTCGCATCAGGGGCGCGCAGATGTGATCGAATGCATCGTCCGTCACGCGCCCGCCGGGGCCGGCGGCGGCACTGATCACGTGCGTCACGTCCCAGCCGTAGCGGCGGCCGGTATCCAGCACTCCGGCCAGTTCTGTGTTCGCCGCGCCACGCGCCGCAACGGCAGACGCCCCGTCCAGCAGGAACCGGTTGCGAAAATCCTGAAGGTCCGTGGGCCGGATGTTGAACGTGTTCGTTTCGTGCGAAATTTCAGCCGTCAGGATGCGAAGCGTCACTGTCGCCCCCCTATGATGTGCGCAAGGCTGCAGGTGAGTTGACCAAAAGCAGGTGTCGCAATGCTTGCGCCCTTAACCCTAGCGCGTCAACACCAGTTCACCGCCGGAAATCTCGATCTTCTGAAAACGCTGCAGATAGCGCATGCCCAGCAGGGATTGCCCCATATCGCCGGAATTGACCGAGGCGCCGACATCGGTGTCCACGATTGATCCCAGCGCGACGCGATCCAGCCAGACAGGGGCAATCTCGACGATGCCGTTGGCGGTTTGTGCCTTTCCGACATAGGCAAGATTATCCAGCACCAGACCTGCGCGTTCGGCATCGTCATGGGTCAGCACCATGTCTGATGCGCCGGTATCCACGACAAAACGCACCGGCGCGCCGTTGATGTCCAGCGTCAGGTAATAATGCCCGTCGATGGCGCGTGGCACAGTGATCGTGCCATCACCTTCGAACCGTGCCATCGCCGGGTTCAGTGTGCTGCGGATATCGTTCCACAATCCGGCCACCGCAATCGCGCCGATAAAGATCAAGCCCCAGACCGCCGCATGTTGCAGTGTTTTGTTCAGGGAATTGCGGTTCTGCATGAAAAACCAGCCTGCAATGACCGCGCCAAGCAGCACCAGATAGATCAATCTGCCAAAATCATCGCCGTTCATTCCGAAACTCCGCGTTGCATACCCTGCCTATATAGGGTGGGCGTAGCCCGGGTTCACGCGGCAAAGCCGAAATCGCGCAGACCGTCCAGCACGAATTGCACAGACAGCGCGGCCAGCAACATGCCCAGCAATCGCGTGATGACGTTGATGCCAGTCTTGCCGAACAGTTTTTCCAGCGCACCGGCGCCAAGGAAAAACACAAATGTCACCAGGATTACCGACAGCATCACACCAATGACCAGCGTCAGACCCTGCGCACCGGGGTTTTGTGCGGCCAGCAGGATCACCGTCGCGATTGATCCCGGCCCGGCGATCAGCGGGATGGCCAGCGGAAACACAGACGGGTCGGGGCGGTCATCGGCGCGGTCTTCGCGCCGTTTGGTGCGCCGTTCAAACAGCATGTCCAGCGCTGTCAGAAACAGCAGAATACCGCCCGCAATGCGAAAGGCGGGCATGGAAATTCCCACGAAACCCAAAACGGCCTCGCCGAACAGGGTGAAGATGCACAGCAAGAACCCGGCCACAACGCAGGCGCGCAGGCCTATTATGCGCCGGTCCCGCGCCGACATGCCCTGGGTCAGCGCCGCGAACAGTGGCAGCAGGCCGATCGGATCGATGATCACGAACAGCGTGACAAAGGCGGTGATCAGGAACGCGCTGTCCATCACGCGGATTCACTGGCTTTTTCAAGCTTCTCAAGGGCCGCCATCCACAACGCCTCGGCGCGGTCCAGCGCCTCCATCACTTCGGCGTATTTCTTTTGCCAGACGGCCATTTCACCCAGCTTGTCCTGTTCATAAAGCGCCGGATCGGCCAGTTTCTTGGCCAGTTTGTCGCGCATGTCGTTCAGCTTGGTCACACGTTCCTCGGCCTTGCGCACATCCGATTTCAGCGCCAGCACCATATCGCGCGATACAAGGCGCGCCTTGGGTTGCGGTTTGGCTGCCTTGTCCTTGGCGGGTTTGTCGGCACTCAGCAGCATCTTGCGATAGGCCTGCAAATCCTCGTCATAGGGTTTCACGCGCCCGTCCTTGACCAGCCACAACCGGTCGGCGACCATCGACAGAAGGTGCATATCGTGGCTGACAAGGATCACCGCACCCGAATAGGCGGTCAGCGCCTCGACCAGCGCCTCGCGGCTTTCGATGTCAAGGTGGTTGGTCGGCTCGTCCAGGATCAGCAGATGCGGCGCGGGCAGGGTGGCCAGCAACAGGGACAGGCGCGCCTTTTGCCCGCCCGACAGGCGGCCCACCTCGGTGTCGGCCTGATCAGGGCCAAGGCCGAAACTGGCCAGTCGCGCGCGCAGCTTGGATTGACCTTCGGCGGCGCGTTCGCGCAGAAGGTGTTGCAGCGGCGTTTCGTCAACGCGCAATTCTTCGACCTGATGTTGCGCGAAGAACCCGATGCGCAGCTTGTTTGAGCTGATCATCTTGCCGCCCATCGGATCCAGCCGGTTGGACAGCAGTTTGGACAGGGTTGATTTGCCTTCGCCATTGCGCCCCAGCAGGGCGATCCGGTCGTCCTGATCAATGCGCAGGTTCAGATGGCCCAGCACGACGGTGCCGTCATAGCCCACCGAAACACCTTCGGTCGCGATGATCGGGGGCGACAGTTCTTCGGGTTCGGGAAATTTGAACACCGTGCGCGCCGCATCTTCGGGCGCGCGGATGGTTTCCATCTTTTCCAGCATTTTAACCCGGCTTTGTGCCTGTTTGGCCTTGGACGCCTTGGCCTTGAAGCGGTCGACGAAGGCCTGCAAATGCGCCCGCCGCAAATCCTGTTTCTTGGCGGCGGCGGTCTGTACCGCGCGTTGCGCCGCGCGCTGGCGGGCAAAACTGTCGTAATTGCCGGTGTAATAGGTCAGTTTCTTGTCTTCCAGATGCAGAATTGCCCCGACAGACCGGTTCAGCAATTCGCGATCATGGCTGATGATCATCACCGTATGCGGATATTTGACCAGATAGGCCTCAAGCCACAGCGCGCCTTCCAGATCAAGATAGTTGGTCGGTTCGTCCAGCAGCAGGTAATCGGGCTGCGCAAATAGAACGGCGGCCAGTGCCACCCGCATCCGCCATCCGCCGGAAAAGGCAGAGCAGGGCATTTGCTGTTCTGCATGTTCAAAGCCCAGCCCTTTGAGGATCGAGGCGGCACGCGCTTCGGCCGACCATGCATCGATATCGCTCAGCCGCGTCTGAATGTCGGAAATCCGCCCCGGATCGGTGGCGGTTTCGGCTTCGGCCAGCAATGCGGCCCGTTCGGTATCGGCGGCCAGAACCGTATCGATCAGCGACACCTCGTTTCCGGGCACTTCCTGTGCAACGCCGCCAATGCGGGCCCGCGAGGGTAAAGTGATGGTGCCGTTTTCAAGTGGCAGTTCGCCCCTGATCAGTTTGAACAGGGTTGTCTTGCCCGCACCATTGCGCCCGATCAGGCCCACCTTGTGGCCTGTGGGAATGGTGGCCGACGCCTCGACAAACAGCGGGCGGCCTTCGACCGAATAGGTGATATCTGTGATCCGTAACATCCGCGCGGTTTGGCGCAACCAGCGCGCCGCGTCAATCGCCGCTTTTCAACGCAGCGGTGCCATGCTACCTGACCCGCGATTCATCAAGACGGGTTTGTGCCATTTTCGGCATCCCGAACAACCGGAGTAGTCCCCATGGCCCTAGAGCGCACATTTTCGATCATCAAGCCCGATGCCACACGTCGCAACCTGACCGGTGCGATCAACAAGAAATTCGAAGACGCAGGTCTGCGTATCGTGGCGCAAAAGCGTATTCACCTGACGCTGGCACAAGCGGGCGAGTTTTACAAAGTCCACGCAGAACGTCCGTTTTATGGCGAATTGTGCGAATTCATGGCATCGGCCCCGATCGTTGCGCAGGTTCTGGAAGGCGAAGGCGCAATTGCAAAAAACCGTGAAGTCATGGGCGCAACCAACCCTGCTGATGCCGCAGCTGGCACCATCCGCGCCGAATTCGCAGAAAGCGTTGGCGAAAATTCCGTGCACGGTTCGGACGCACCGGAAACAGCCGCAGTCGAGATTGCGTATTTCTTTTCGGGTCTGGAACTGGTGGGCTGACCTGCCGGTCTACCGCTTGCGGTCGATCACACCGATTTTATCAAGGGCCGCTTCGAAATCGGAGCGGCCTTTGTCGTGGCTGGCGGCCTTGATCGCGTCAAAACGGACGCGCAAGGCGTCTTTTTCCTTGCCCTTGCAATCGTTCCACGGACGGCCCTGCAGACCCATGACCAGAACGTAATAGCCTATGAAATGGGGCTGTGTGCCGGTTTCCAGCAGCCGCGCATAGGCGGCGTCGGCGCCCAGGGCGTGCAGTTCCTGTGCGCTGTGAATGCCTGCGCGCGCGCAGCTTGCCTCAAACGCGGGGCCAAGGTTGCGGATGGAAGAAACCGGATCGGACATGGGCCAAGCCTATGCGCCGGTGGCAATGCTGTCATCCGTCTTTTGGCGGCGCGACGGCCGGCTTACAAACTGGCGTAATCCGTGATCGGCGGCGTTTTCGCCGTGTCCTTGGGATTGGCCGGGGCAGTGTTTGATGCCGGTGTGTCTTGCAATTCGGGTTTTCCTTTTTCCGGCGGTGTTGCCGGTGGTGTCGATTGTGCCATTACTAAAATCCTCGTTACAGGTTGTCCCCGCAAGTGCAAGAGGCACTGTACGGGTCAGCCATCACGATCCGCTGATATTGCGGCATGCATGGGGAGGTAACGCGTTTATTCTGCGAAATGGGTGCAGGGCAGACGCGCAAATATGGCAGAACGGGCACGGGCGCGCACCGGTTATTGCGCTTACCCGGTATCTGGCGCGGTATAAAGAACCCAGGCGGCCAGCATCCCGACATAGGTCATCTGGTGCAGAGCCTGATCGACACCCGCAGCGCGCCAGAATCCCGCATCCGCAGGGGTGTATCCGGCTTTGTCGGAATAACGCGCTTTGCCCCAATCGATGTGGAAATGCACAACCGCTTCGATCAGGACCGTGATCAGAATAAAGGCGGGCTGGGTCAGAACCATCGCAAAAACAATGGCCGATCCCAGTGCGTGGACCAGTGCGTGCTGCATCCGCCCCAAATGGAAATACTGATCCCGCCCCACGAGCATTCGTTCGGTCTGAAGAAAGTAATCAGCCAGCATGTGCTTGATTTGAAACAGAAACAATAAGATCAATACCACAAAAACAGTGTCTGACACTGCCAATTTCCTCCATCCCGTTTCGATCAATGCTACTGGTCTGCCGCGCGGCGCGCAATTCCACCCGCCACATTTTCGGGTAGAAGCGTTGCCAATATGTTCGCCGCAAAGTTTTGTTTGAACAAAGCGCCCTTTGACGGCTAGATTGTGACCCAGGGTCAGGGGCCTGTTTTCAGGCACTTTGTATTCGCACATTGCACCAAGATAATTTTAGGCCGAACCCATAGAACCAACGCTTTTCTCTTTTATCTGGAAGCATTCCAAGCGGGATCAGATCATTCTTCTGATCGTGACAGCCGCGCTGTTTCCGGTGCTTTATCTGACCCTGGAATTGCCCAAAAGAATTATCAACGATGCCATCGGCGCGGGCACAAGCCCGGTGGAAGTGTTCGGCTATGAACTGGATCAGGTGGTCTTTCTGGCCATCCTGTGTGGCGCATTCCTGATCTCGGTCCTTGTGCATGGGCTGATGAAAATGCGCATCAACACGATGAAGGGCGTTTTGTCAGAACGGCTGCTGCGCCGGTTCCGCTATGGCCTGATCGCGCGGATACTGCGCTTTCCGCAGCCCTATTTCGAACGCACCAGTCAGGGCGAACTGGTGTCGATGATCACGTCAGAATCCGAACCGATGGGCGGATTGATGGGCGATGCTGTCGCGCAACCCGTCTTGCAGGCGGGGCAGATGCTGACCATTCTGGGCTTTTTGTTCCTGCAAAGTGTCTGGTTCGGCCTTGCGGCATGTGCCCTGATCCCGGTGCAGGCGTGGATCATTCCAAGAATGCAGCGCCAGATCAATCTGCTGAACAAGAAGCGCATCGTCGAAATTCGTGCGCTGGCGGCCGAGATTGGCGAGAATGCGATGGGGGCCAGCGCGCTGCGTGTCAATGGCGGCTGGCGCTATCGTCTTGCGATGGTGACGGACAGGCTGGGCCATCTTTACCGGATCCGCCTGCAAATCTACCACAAGAAGTTCATGATGAAATTCGTGAACAACTTTCTGGGGCAGCTGACTCCGTTCTTTTTCTTTTCCATTGGCGGCTATCTTGTCATTCGCGGCAACGTGTCACTGGGCGCTCTGGTTGCGGCGCTGGCGGCCTACAAGGATCTTTCGTCGCCATGGAAAGAGCTTCTGACCTACTACAATCAGGTGCAGGATATGTCGCTGCGCTGGGATATCATAACCGAACGGTTTGCGCCCCAGGGCCTGATCGACGAGAAGCTGATGACAGGCGCACCCGAAACCCTGCCCCATCTCACCGGCGATATTGTTCTTGATCATGTGACGGTGCGCGATGAAGACGGCAATCCGGTGCTGGAAGAGCTTGACGCGGTTCTACCCGCCGGTGCTGTGATCGGCATCGCAGCCAGCAGCGAAGAAGACCGCCGTGCCTTCGCTGAATTGCTGACCCGTGAACTGATGCCCGCTTCAGGGCGTGTTGTCATCGCAGGCCATGATCTGGCGGGTTTGCATCAGGGCGTGATCGCCACGCGGATCGGGCATGCCTCATCCCGTCCGGTCATGTTTCAGGGCAGTTTCGGCGATAATGTCATGATGCCTTTGAAATTCGGGCCTACCGCGGCGGCAGAGGACACCCGTTCGCGCGAGGCAGTGCTTGCCGGAAACAGCGCCGATCTGTTGGGCGGCGACTGGATCAATCCCGCGATTGCCGGACTTGAGAGCGAGGCCGATCTGCGCGATTGGTGGGTGCGGCTGGTCGATGGGATGGGCAGCGGGTCAACCCTGTTCCGGCGCGGGCTGGACCAGAAGTTCGACGGCGACGCGCATCCCGAACTGGCGCAGGAACTGGTTGCGCTGCGTCCGGCGATCCATGATGCCCTGGTCAAGGCGGGGCTGAATCGCCACGTCTATTTCTTTGATCAGGACCTTTACAACCCGGCGCTTCCCGTGGTGGACAACCTTGTCTTTGCGTCACCGCGCCAACCGATCACGCGGGAATTGCTGGCGGACCAGACCGAATTTCTGGCGCAGATCCGCAAGCTGGATCTGGAACAGGGTCTTGTGCATCTGACGCAGGATATCGTCGATCTTTTGCGCCAGATTTTCGGAATTGACGGTACAGATCATCCGCTGTTTCGCAAGCTGGGGCTGGACCCTGATACGTTCGAGTCGGCTGTCGGGCTGGTGAACAAGGCGCGCGCCGATGAAACGGCCCGGTTCAGCGATACCGAAATGGCGCTGTTGCTGATCATTCCGTTCCGGATTTCCGCCGAACAGATCGGCGCGGCCTTTCCTGATGAAATGAAGACCCGCGTGCTTGATTTGCGGCACTCTCACGCGGCCGACTTTCAGACGCTGCTGGAACATCTTTATGCGCCCTTGCGCCCCGATCTGTTTGCGCCGGGGCTTAGCGTTCTGGAAAACGCACTGTTCGGCAAGATTTCGGATGCATCAGGCGGGCGTGCCGACGATGTGCGCACCGTTGTCAGCGACACGATCGCCAAGGCCGGGGCAAAACAGCTGGTTATCGAACTGATTTTCGATTTGCCGATTTCGCTGGGCGGCGCCAACCTTCCCGCACTTTACGCGGAACCGCTTGCTTTCAGCCGTGCCACGATCAAGCGGCCGGATATTCTTGTTCTGGATAACGCGCTGGCCAGTTACGATCTTGAAACCCAGGTGGCCGTCTACAAGAACCTGCGCAGCCTCTTGCCGGACACAACGCTGATCTATCTCAATGCTGAATTTCAGAACGATGACATCTTCGATGTGTTCTTTGAATTGCGGCAGGGCCGCATCGTCAGTGACACGGCCCGCGCCGAAGACGTCACCGACAGCGCCGCAAGCGCCGATCTGACCCGCAAGGTGCGGGCGCTGCAACAGACCGAACTGTTTTCCGGGCTGAACCGACGCGAACTGCGCCTGCTGGCCTTCGGGGCGCGCTGGTACGAGGCGTTGGCGGGTGAATATGTGTTCCGAAAGGATGATGATCCCACCGATGGCGCCTATATGATCCTTGAGGGCGAGGCCGGTCTGTACCTGCCCAAGGACAAGGCCGAGGATCAACTGATCTCCAAGGTCGGGCCGGGCCGTCTTGTGGGGGAACTGGGGCTGATCCGGAACGTGCCACGGGCACTGGACATGAAGGCCGAAACCGACCTGAAATGCCTGCGCATCGGCGCCGAGGAATTTCTGGCCGTTGTCGAAAACGACGCGGCGACATCGTTCAAACTGTTGCAGGTGGTGGCCAGCTACGTCTAGGCCGGATCATCCACCTGATGAACCTCGATCACGTTGCCGTCGGGATCATAAAAGAAAATCTGCGACCATCCGGCAACGGCGGTATTGCCCCAATCCGAAAACGGAATGCCCTTTTCTGTCAGATGCGCCTTGAACGCGTCGATATCATCGGTGCGATAGGCGATATGCCCGTGCGACACGGGGTTTACGGCATGACCGGTGCGAAACCCTGCCAGAACATCGCGCTGCGCCAGATGGGTCTGGATCGCACCATCGGTGACAAAGGCGACATCACCGGCATATCCCTTTTTCTTTTCCAGCGTCGGCAATCCACTGTCCGGTGCGCTAAGCCCCAGTACATCGCGGTAAAACCGGTTCATGCCTTCGACGTTTTCAGTGGCAAGGTTGATGTGATGCAGGGTCAGTTTCATGGGCATGCTCTTTGGTTCAGGTTGCATTTCGGGCCAAGGTTAGCGCGCGGGCCGTGCGGGCAAAAGGGGTCAGCCCATCCAGCGGCGCACCGGCGCGTTGGACTCTTCCAGCGCCTGACAGACAACATCCACCAGCGTCGGGCCGTCATGGGCGATCGCCTGTTTCAGAACGCTGTGAAGGTCGTCGGGGTTTTCCACCCGCCATGATGTCACACCGTAGGCTGCGGCCACCGCCGCCTGATCGGTGCGGTTGAAATCCACGTTGTAATAGCGCTTGTCCTTGTCCGCATACTGGCTGGCCTTGATCCATCCGAATGTGGCGTTGGAAAACACGATATAGGTGATCGGCGCGCCGACGCGGCAGACGGTTTCCAGTTCGCCGCAGGTAAAGCCGAACGATCCGTCGCCCATCATCGCAACAACCTTGCGTTCGGGCCGCCCGAACCACACCCCAAGTGCGGCAGACAGCGCATAGCCCAGGGCCCCGTGGGCGCGGTTGGTAATGAAATGGCGCCCCGGTTTGGGCAGTTGGTAATAGGCGGAAAAATACGGACAGCTGGTGCCGGGATCGGACACGATCGTCGCGTCTTCGGGCAGCGCCTGCATCAGCGTGTCGATCACCCGTTCCGGCCGGATCGGGCTTTCGCTGCTTTGGGCCAATGTGCGGAAGGTTTCGAACTTGCGGCGTTTCATCGCTGCCACCGCTGCGGCCCCGCCAAAGGTTTCGCTGCCCTGATCGCGTTGGTCCAGCACTGTGTTGACCTGATCCAGCGCAAGGCGCAGGTCGCCCACAACGCCCACTTCGGTGCGGTAATTCGCGCCGATCACCATCGGATCGACATCGAAATGCACGATCCGTGTGTCGGCATCCGGCGCCTCCCAGCGGGATGTGGTGGTGGATCCGGCCCGCGCGCCCATGAAGACGACCAGATCGGCGGCCTGCATCATCTCCCATGTGTCATCGGTGCCGCCATTCGATCCGACAACGCCGACGCAATTGGGGTGCGTTTCCGCCAGCGATCCCTGGCCGGAAATCGATGTGGCGACCGGAATGTCCAGCCGGGTTGCCAGCCGGTCAAGCGCGTCCATCGCCCCTGCGATCACCACGCCGCCACCGCACACGATCAGCGGATTGCGCGCCGACAGGATCGCATCAACCGCCGCCTCGGCGGCGCCGGGTTCGGGGGCCTGGGGATAGGCCGGGTAAAGCGCCAGTCTGGGATCGGCCCAGATATCGCCAACCTCGACCGGGTCGTACTGAATGTCATAGGGCAGGCCCAGATGCGCCGCACCGGGCCGCCCGGTTGTCATCGCGCGAAAGGCGCTGCGCACCATACGGGGGATATGATCGGCCCGCTTGATCACCGTGTTCCATTTGGTCAGGGGCCGCATCAGCGCCTCCTGATCGACCTCGGTCAGCGGGTATTTCCCGTAAGAGCCGACCGAAATATCCGTGGTGATCCCCAGCACGGCATAAGAGCTTTCGTTGGCTTCGATCAATCCGGGCAGGATATAGGTCGCGCCACCGCCCGACGGGCCTTCGCAGACGCCAACCCGCCCGGTGACCCGCGCATAGCCATCGGCCATATAGGCCGCGCAGCGCTCGTCGCGGGTCAGGATATGGGTGATCCCGTGATCAAGCTGGCGCATCGCATCGTAAAACGGCAGGGTGGTATCCCCGCACAGGCCAAAGATGTGACGCACCCCATGCGCCTCCAGCATCCGGACCATCGCCTCGGCCCCGTTCATGGTGTTTTTCATCCTGTCACCTGCCGAATGTCCCGCAGTTGCGCCCCTGCGCAGACCTTACCGCATGAAGGCCCAGCATCAAGGACGTTGGTGGTGGGGGGATCAATCCAATCTCCAAAATCAAGCAGGTTCGCGAATTTTGACCGCAAGATGGATTCTAAAACCTGCTCACTTTCAGGTTGTATCCGGTTTAGGCTGGCGATTACGTTTGTCCGGGCGCAGGCCCAAGCAACTTGGTCACGCCGCTTTTGTAAACCGATACCAAACGCCTGCTGAGAAGTTTGACGCATGTGTTGCAGCGACCAGTTGAAACCACACCGCTCAGCGATCGTTCATCGAATGTGAAGCGAACAACCGTTGTGAACCCAAACTACCAATTGCCATGCTGCGATCAAATGGCCGCTTTGGCGCCTTGCGTGTTTTTACCTGTCGAGCATCGAAAGAACGGCATCACGTTCGGACAGCACCAGCAGCAAGGCGACATCACCCGTCTCCAGCTTTTCTAGTATCATTGAAGCGGCTTGTGTGGGCGACGCTGCTCTGAGTATGTGTTCTGCTTCATACCCGAGTTCCAACGCTGTCCTTTCAATCAGATCAGAGACTTCTCCCAGTTCGCGACCTCTTAAATACCCTTCAAGTTCGGTTGCGACGACAACGTCGGGTTGGAATTTCAGCGCTGTCGCAGTTACATCTCGGATATCCTGATCCGATCTGTCCCCCGCATGGCTGAGCATTATGAAACGCCGTTTTGCCGGAAGGCTCGACAGCGCATCGCAAACGGCCGAAATCGAATGGGGGTTATGTGCAAAATCCACAAAGACCCGTGCTCCATTGTACAAAAACTCGTTGCAACGACCCGGGTTATCCTTGGCGTCGGGCTTGAACCCGGCCAAACCATCCCGAGCCGCCTGAACGGGCAGGCCCAGTGCCAGGGCAAGGCACAAGGCCGCCAGCGCATTCAGGATATTGTATTTAGCAGCGCCGCCCATGGTCAGGGGAACATCGGAAACGGCGATCACCACCTGTTCCGCCGTGCCGTCGAAAAAGACGATATCGCCTCGCCGCACATAGGCGCAGCAGGTGCCGGCATCACGCGCCTGACGGATCAGATCGTTCTGCGCATCCAGCGAAAACCACCAGAAATTCGCCGATGTATTCGCCGCCTCGGCGCGTACATAACCGTCATCGGCATTCAGGGCCAGCACGCCACCCTCGGCCAGCGTGCGATGTACGGCGAATTTGGCCTGAGCCAGTTCCGGTACAGTGTTGACCCCGTATTGCCCCAGATGATCGTTCGCCACATTGGTGACCGCCGCTGCTGTGGCCGCGCGGGTCGGCAGACCCCGACGCAGGATGCCGCCGCGTGCGACTTCAAGACAGGCAATCTCCAGCCGCTTGTCGCGCAGCAACATCCGCCCGCCACCGGGGCCCGAGTAATCGCCACGGTCCAGAATATCGTCACCCACGCGCACAAATTCGGTTGATGTCAGCCCGGCGACCCTGCCCGAAGCGCGCGCGATCGCCTCAAGCAACCGGGTTGTCGTGGTTTTGCCGTTGGTTCCGGTGATGAACGCGATCGGGATATTGTGCAAAGCAGGCCAGTCCACCTTGTCGGCGGCGGGCAGCGCATCGACCGGCCAGGTCTGACTGCCTTTGCCATGCCCGATTGACACTTCGTCATCATCGCAGAGGATATCCACACCATGCGCCTGTGCTGCCGCGATCAAGGCAATCAGCGCGGGATTGGCTTCGGTTTCCATAACGCCTTGGACGTCCGAAATCATCTGATCGAAATCTCCGGGCTCGGATGCCAACAGTTCAGCGGCACAGAAATGCCAGGCGGTTTGCGCCGCGAAGATCGCGGAATAGAGCTGATCCATGGGCGCCGAGATCGCAAGATTAACCCCACCCGTAAAGATGCGGTGGGTCAGGTGCTGTTCCTGCCAGCCAAGCGCGTCCAGTACCCGACGTGCATGTTTCTCCCACAGGGCGGTGACCCGGGTGGCATCGATATCGGTAAGAAAAACGTCCACCACTGCGCCGGGGCGGTTCCAAAGCAGGCCCGGCCCGGTCAGACGCCGCGCATCATCCACCTGAATATGGTCAGAGGTCGCGCTTTCAATGGTCAGCGCGGTCTCAAGCTCTTTGATCCGGTCCATTCCGGGGCCTCCGCTCAATCTGCGTCTTCGCTGACTTCACGGGCCAGACGCACGCCACGCTCATCCCGGATCAGGTTCTGGTCGCTTTCGAACATGTCCTCGAACGAGGTTTCGGCGGGGCTTGCCACCGGCGCGGCCTCGGGTGCTTCACCATCAGAATTGAAATAGATGATCTGTTTCCAGCAGCGCGTTGTGTCGTCACCAAAGATCACCAGCAGATCGCCCTGCGCAGCCTGTTCCAACGCGGCATTCACTGCTTTGACTTCATCGGGGATGATCGTTATGGCCGCAGCATCCACACCGTTGTCGATCAAGGCCTGACGCATCATCTGCGGTACCTCATCAAGCCCGCGACCGCGGCGTCGGTCATCTGCCTTGCAAACGAAATGATCGAAATGTCCGGCCAACGCGGCGGCCCCATCGACAATGTCTTGATCGCGCCGGTCGCCGGGCATCGCAACAACGCACAGCCTGCGGCCCTTGATTTCCAACTGATCGGCCAGCGCTGCCATCGCCTTCAGGGCGGCAGGGTTGTGGCCATAGTCAAGGATCACCTTGAAAGGATGTTCGTCATAGACATTCATCCGTCCGGGTGCCTGGAAATAGCTGGTGTCGAAGGTGCGCAGCCCGTGGCGGATATTGTCAAGATCCACTTCGAAACTATAGGCCATCGCGGCGGCGAACATCGCATTCTGGACGTTGAAAATCGCTTTGCCTTCCAAGGTCGCCGGGATCAGATGCGACCACAGAACCGGGATGTGAAGACCGTTGTCATAGATGGTCAGCATGTCACCATTCATGCCCTTTTCCAGCACAATGGCCTTGCCGCCTGCCTTGATATGTTCCTTGACCAGACTGTGCCCCGGATTGGTGGTGACATAGAATATCTGGTTCGCCCCGGCGTAGTCGGCCATTTTCAGGCAATTGATGTCATCGGCATTCAGCACCGCCGTATCCGTTGCGCTTTCAACCACCACGCGCTTGACCACGGCCAGTTCCTCGACCGTGTTTATGCCCCCTAGACCCAGATGATCTGCCGAGACATTCAGACACGCCGCCACGTTCGAGCGCTGATAACCCAGACCTGATCGCACAAGCCCGCCGCGTGCGGTTTCCATTACGGCAAAATCGACCGCCGGATCGCGCAGCACGATCTGCGCGGATTTGGGCCCCGTCATGTCGCCCTTGACGCTCAGTTTGCCGTCCACATAGACGCCGTCGGTCGAGGTCATACCAACGGTCTGGCCGCTGGTTTTCATGATATGCGCCAGCATTCGGGCTGTCGTAGTCTTGCCGTTGGTGCCCGTGATCGCCGCAATCGGGATGCGGGTTTCCTGAGTGGCAGGGAAAAGCATGTCAATCACTTTACCGGCCACGTCGCGCGGCTGACCTTCGGACGGCGCCACATGCATCCGAAAGCCGGGGGCTGCGTTCACTTCGACGATGGCGCCACCGATTTCCTTGTAGGATTTGGTTATGTCGTCGATCAGGAAATCCACGCCGCCCACATCCAGCCCAACCGCCATGATGGCGCGTTGAGCCATGTCGCGGTTGTCGGGATGCACCACATCCGTCAGGTCAATGGCTGTGCCTCCCGTTGACAGATTTGCCGTCGACCGGAGATAGAAAACCTCGCCATCCGGCAAAACGGTTTCTTCGTTCACGCCCGCAATTTCCATCAGGCGTTTGGCCTGATTGTCGAGTTCAAGCATGGTCAGCACTTTTTCGTGCCCGATGCCGCGACGCGGGTCCTGGTTCACGACGTCGACCAGTTCGGCAATCGTGTGCGTGCCGTCGCCAACGACATGTCCGGGGACGCGTTTAGCCACTGCAACCAGCTTGTTGTTCACAACCAGCATTCGATGATCGAAACCGGTGACGAAGCTTTCAACCAGAATGGCCCTGCTGCGAGAATGTTCCTTGGCCTCGGTAAAGCCCGCCTCAACCTCGGATTCCGAGTTCAGATTGATCGAAACACCGCGCCCATGATTGGCGTCGAGTGGTTTGACGACGACGGGAAAACCGATACGTCCCGCCGCTTTTGCCGCCTCGCGCGGCGAATAAACTATGCGCTGCTGCGGCACCGGCAGGCCCAGATCGTTTAGCAGATTGTGGGTATCTTCCTTGTCGCAGGAAATCTCGACCGAGATATGCTTGGTCTCGGAGGTGATGGTTGCCTGAATGCGTTTCTGGTATTTCCCATGCCCGAACTGCACCAGCGAGCCTGAGTTCAGCCTGATCCAGGGGATGTCCCGCTCTTGTGCCGCCTTGACCAGTGAACTGGTTGAGGGGCCAAATTCCTTGCGCTGAGCCCGCAGCACAAAGCTGCGCAATTCGTCATCCCAGTTGAAATCCGGATCAAAGTCGTAATCCACCTGCTCCTTGAGGGATGGTGGCAACAGATGCATCAACAGACCCATCGCCAGCTTGCCCGCATCCAGGCCGACATCGCGCTGGCGGTATTCAAAAACCATGTTGTACTGACCAGGTTCGCCAGTGCCGCGGGTTCGGCCAAAGGTTACATCTGAACCGGCCACGTTCTGCACTTCGATGGCACAATGTTCCAGCACATGACCCAGCCAGGTGCCTTCATCTTCGCGCAAGCGGCGGATGAACCCGCCGGGTTCGCGATAGGAACAGCCGTGTTCTGCCAGACCGGGAAGTGCCTCGATCAACGCGTCAACATACTCGGAACCAATTTTCCCCGAAGGCCATTCTTCAAGAATACCCAAGTCGATAACATGGCGAATGACCGGAAAACTTGCCCAAACATTCGGGCCGACAAAGACATTGGTCGAGATGATTTTCATGAAGTTCCCCGTTGGTTAGCTTTTATTTCCCATCGCTGGCGACTTCATCCCCGGACAGTTCAGGCAATGTGCAGAAGGCCATATGCTCATCCGGCGGAAAAGCCTGGCGAGCGGTAAGATCATAACGGCACCCTTCGCCCAGAACGTCAAGCCGAAGTCCCAGAAGGCTCAGCGCCTCGCCGCGGCGGGCGTCCCACATCGACGAATGCGTCAGATGGCTGGCATCCACCACAGTGACAGCTCCACTGCCGACAACCTCAAGGACGTTATCAGGCCCAATGAATGCCGCCGTGTCTTCATCAACGCCCAACCCTATCAGAAAAGGGTTGAAAGATGAGGCGGTTAACAGGCGCCCCATGCGGTTACGCTGGGTGAAATGCTGGTCAATGATGACCGCATTGGTCAGCCCCATACCCGGTGCCAGAGTGATATTGCCTTCGGCTGGCGCGGAATTGCTGCTCCCGCCTGCAACCATGTGTTCGGACATGACCGAAGCCCCGGCCGAGGTTCCCGCAACTGGTACACCCGCCGCGTTCCGCCGCCGGATTTTCTGAGCGACAAGTGTGCCACCCAGAATCGCCGACAACCGAAGCTGGTTGCCGCCGGTCATAAATATCCCGGTGGCGCGGTCCAGCATCTCGGCATATTCCGGATTGTCGCAATCGGCGCGGCGCGAGATGGGCAAAAACTCGACCTGACCGGCCCCGAGTTCAGAGAAAATGCGGTTATAATCCGGTCCGGTTTCTTCCAGCATCGAGGCTGTCGGAACCACGATGATATCGGCATCCGCACCGCCGGACAGTTCCACGAATTTGCGGTGAATCTGCATTTCCTTGACGCGGTCTTCACCACCGCCGATTGGAATGATGAACCCGCGCGGGGTCTCTGCATCAATGGGTGCAGGGCACATATCTTAACTACCTTCCGGTGCTAGAACGGGCAGCCACCGGGGGCCGCGCGGACGCTCAAACCTTTTCATACATGCCACGCCGGGCCATCTGGCCATCGCGGACATGCCATTCCCCCCGGGCCATCACATGCCGCACAGTCGTGTTTTCGTCAAGAACCACCAGATCGGCATCCATCCCTACGTTCAAACGACCTTTTCGGCGCAGCTTGAGCAGATCGGCGACATTTGACGTCAACGGAGCCAGCGCTTCGGGCAGGGGTATTCCCTTGTCGATAAGCTCGCGCAGCGTTTCGGGCAAAGTGTCCGACAATCCCACCCCAAACCGTGTCAGATTTCCTTCACGGTCAAAGGCCGGCAGGCAGCCACCGCCGTCAGAACTGATGGTGAACCGGTCCGCGCGACCGCCCAGATCGCGGAATTGGATGTAGGCATCGGCGGCCGATATACCCGGATCGATATGCCCGCAAGGGAATGCTGTCGCGTCGATGTAACATCCGTGTCGCGCCAGCGCGACGGCCTGTTCAAAGAGTGGTTTGTTGCGATTGACGTGGGTCGGGTTGAAGACGCGCGCGGGGATTTCGCAGGTCGCGATTGCCTGTTCCAACATCGACAGACCCCGCTCGCCGTCTCCCATATGGCAATGCACAATCCCCGCCTTGCCGGTCATCAGGCCCGCGACATGCGCCTCGCTTGCGATCCGCAGAAACTCGTCCAGTGTTGGTTGGCTTGACCGATGATCGCTGATCGCCAGTTCGCCGACACCGATAACGGGATCAAGGAACACGATATCGCCACGGGCTGAACCGGTGAGGGTGGTCAGAGGGACGTGATAGCCACCGGTATGACACCAGGCCGAAAGTCCCTCTTCGCGCAGCCCATAGGCCTGCTGAACCAGCGTCTGCGTGTTGCGCGTCAGATCGTCCGTGCCCAATACCCCAACGACCGAGGTGACACCGGCGCGGGTAAAGGAGGACAGGAACATCGGCGGCACCCGGCTGGCTGGCCCGGTTTCGCCGCCACCGCCGGTGATATGCGCATGTCCATCAATCAAACCCGGAACAACCGCTGCACCTTCGACATCCAAGATCTCGGCGTGAAGCTGATCCGGCAATTCGGGTTGCGTGCTACCGATGTATATGATGCGTTCACCCGCGGTAAGAATATGGCCCAAACCAACTGGCTCGGGTGAGTAGAGGCGCGCATTCTTGATGAGTTTCAACACGTTTCATATCCGTATCACGAGCGAAGACACCCTTTCTTGCACCAAAAGGCAGCAAAAGAACCATCCCCAATTTCGCAGAAAGCACAGATGTGGGTCTGTAGCCAGCAGCGGACACTTAGAAATAGCAAGCGGCTGGAAGGTTTGTTCCGCAGAGCAGCTTTCTTTTGAAGGCGCAGCTAAGGGGTGCTTTGAGCCCGAATGTATGTACCGGCTGCTGTTCGCAAGTGTTCAATTGCATGTCTTCTGGAAGTCGCTGATATGTATCCGGCCTTTGGATCGGCTTGTGTTGCTTGCCGTGGCCCTGTTGGGAGTACGCACGCGCCTTTGTCTCATTAGCGGACAGGTCGATTATGACCATTCGGGCTCTCAGACTTTGAGTGCGTTTTTATTCCGTTCCATGCATTTGAGGTTTACGAACGTCGTTTGCGGCTGTGATCAGATCGCAGTCGCCAATTCTTTTTCCATCCAATCGAAGTCCTTGCCTGAGTTAAGAACACTCCATGCGATCCGCGCTAGCTTATTGGCAAGCGCCACGCCGAGCTTGTTGTGCTGCATGCGCGTCGCGGCGGCTTCCAACCATGCGCCAAAACTAAACTTATGCCAGTTCTTCGGTCGCATCATGATGACCTGCGCGGCCTGCACAAACAGCATGCGGAGATACCGGCTGCCTCGTTTTGTGATACGACCCAGGATGGTGCGCCCGCCGGTCCTGTGTTGTCGCGGAACGAGCCCCAGCCAAGCCGCAAAATCTCGCCCCCGATCATAAGCCTCGCCGGTCCCGACAGCTGCAACCACAGCCGTTGAGATGATTGGCCCGATGCCCGGAATGGTCATCAGACGTTGGCAGCTTTCCTCGGTCTCGCTGACCTCTTTGATTTCAGATGTGGTCATATCGATCCGTTTATCCAGCCATATCCAATCCTGTTGGAGCCCCAGGATCAATCTCCGCATCCGCAAGGACATCTCGTCGCCGCGATTGCTAAGAATGGCTTCGAGCGAGGCGCGCAGAGCCGCGACACTACGTCGGACAGTGATCCCCTGTTCGATCAGAAAGGCCCGGATCTGATTCATTGCTGCTGTCCGACGTGACACAAGCCGTGACCGAACGCGATGCAGCGCCTGGAGATCAAGCTGCTCCTGCGTCTTCTCCGATACCGTCTTGAGATTGGGACGCAAAGCGGCTTCTGCAATAGCTTCAGCGTCATTGTAGTCGTTCTTCTGGCCCTTGTTGAAAGGCTTCACATAAACCGCGGGAATGATCCGGGGCTCGAACCCCATCTTGCTCAGCGTTCGGCTGACAAAGTGCGCGCTCAGGCAAGCTTCCATCCCGACAATACATTGCGGCAGCTCCTCAAACGTCGCAACCAACGCCATGCGTTTGATCTTCTTGCGCAAAACAAGCCGACCTTCTTTGTCAAAGCCAACCAAGTGAAATACGTCTTTGCCGATATCAACGCCAACTGACATCAGCTCATCAAAATCATTCTTCGCCATGCTACTTCTCCTTTTTGCAGTATAGGCCAAGCCTAACCTGCTGGGTGAAGCAGCCGGTACATCCCATTAACAGACCGTGACTCAAACCCGTGCTCGGATGAGCAACCAGAGACATAGGGCGCTCTCAGCGATCATCGGGATCAAGTAAGCAGGTTCGATGTTTACGACCCAGTCGGGCGCGATAAGGCGTGCCAGGCTTCCTGTCGCATATACGACGCCCGAAGCCGCGATGCCCGCAGCGATCATTTTCGGCACCTGCGAGCGCCAAAGCATGACAGACATGATCCCACTGTTGACCGCAAAAAGTATCAACCCGATGTCATAGCCAATTGCGTGCAATTCGGTCATGTGCACCGCGATGCGCGGCGCGTCCAAAAGCAAAGACGGTACACTTGCAAGGGCCATCAGGCTGGCGCCAATGAGCACGGCTTGCCCCAAGCGTAACACCATTGCGGCAAGCGCCAAAGGTTGGGAGATATGTCGCAGAAGACCGAAAAAAATCAGGGCAAGCGCAATATCCGCCAGCAACATCACCGTATCGGCAATGAGGCTCAGACGAAGCTGTCCAATATTAGCGCTAAGCGCTTGCGCGATTTGATCTGGCGTGCCCTGAAGCAAGGGGCCGCGCAAAAGTAATTCGGCGGAAAGGCCACATAGAATGATGGCCAAATAAAGCGCGCCGGCAAGACGTACGAGGCTGGGATCAGCATGAGACAGTTTCATGTCAGCACCCTTTCACTGGTTCGAAAGCCCAATATGGCACGTTTCTTCGCTCATTATTCCAGGTTCTTGCAAGTCATAGATGTCTTCTTGCAGGCGTTATTGTCCGGTACATATCTTGTTGGTTTGTGTGCATCGAAATGGCCTGTGCACTTTTACGCGATCAATCGTTGGTTACTTTTTGGCCACCATGCATCGCGATCGAGGTTACGGCAGCTTCGCCCCGTTCGTGGCTAACGCGCCCAACCCGACAGGTCGGTTCGGTGTCAGCGGCTGTTGCGTCCTTTCCAGCCCCTGATCATCCGGGTAACTCGCGCCGCTCGGAAGCTGGGTGTTTGAGCTTTTCAAAGGGCGCAGACTGGAGTTGTTGTTGAAGTTATGGCTCGTAAGAAGCGGGATATTGTCGGAAGGAACGTCGTTCACAAAAGCATTCGTTCGTTTTGCTCCCAAGTGCATTGTCCGCTTAACGGCCAACGAGAACCCAAAAGTGGTCAAGCATATACCGATTGGCAAAAAAGAACTTCAGAACCGACGATATAAAGCATCCACCAGTGATAGAAAATCAACTGCGCGAATTCAGGCGAATGGGCGCCCTAATTTATTGATCTCCCGATCACACTCACCGGCGCCAGTATCACAGCTGTCGCTTCCTGAGCGACCAGAACTGACCCCGGAAAAATTCCAGTGCGGCCGGTAGGATCGGTCTGAAGCGCTCTACGAACAGAGGTGGTCGCCTGTTCCAGGACCTTCAGTACTGAAGGCGAACTCAGGGCAGCGCTATGAGCTGACTCAGCGTCGCTTGCGTCGCTCAAGTCAATAATGGTGACTTCCAGGCCAGCAACATCTTCGATTTGTTGAGTATTCCCCAATCGGTTTGGTTGGCCTGTAAGGCGCGCTGAAAGTGCAAGAACCGGGTCTCGCTTGGATACAAAAATAATGAAAGGCTGTGGCAGTTTGCCGATTGCTTCAGCTTGACTTCTAAACAGAGCGACGTCCAGATCAGGCGACATCAACACAACTCCATTTATGTGCGACAGAACATCGTCGTTCCCGCGTATTGCCATCTGCCGCAGCGTCTCCATTGTTAGCTGTGACCCCATCGAATGGGCGACAACTACAATGCGTTGCGCGCCCGCCTTCCTCAATTCTACGAAAAGTTGTTCGAGACCGTCCCGAGCAATCAATACGCTGTCACGATCAGCCGCATAGCCAAGAGGATCGCCAATGGACGGCCACGAATAATGAACGACCACGCCTGTTATGCTGAGGTCGCGCATCATCTGAGCGGTGCGATAGACACCGTCGCCCATGGTATTGTTGAAACCGTGAACGGTCACGATTACCTCGCGTCCGGCCTGCCCAGGCTCTCGTAATCGTTGCCTTATCGCACTTCTAAATGAGGGCTTCCCGTCGAAATAAACAACCTGCCGGGTCAAGAAATCAGTGGACGGGGCCGTGGTTTTGCCAGGTAGTTTTATTTGCCCCGGCCGACGCACGGGCGGCACAGATACGTCAATACGAGCGAAGTTGAGAATGTCGCGTTTCGTTGGTGACCACAGTCCATCAGAATCGCGGGCACGGGTCGTTCCAATCAAAACCGGTATGTCTAATCCCAAGTTTTCAGGAACCGGCGTAGGCACGACTTGCGCGCGGGATGAGCACCCCGAGAGTAAGGCTGAAAACAGCAAAACGGAAATGACAAACACAAACCACGATTTCTCTGGTCCTGAGGTGCGAAATTGCATGTCGGTTACTTTGTTCTTCTTGTCTGGATAAGCTCAGAAATGAGAGCTGTACGCATCCGATCAGTTCTCTTTGCCACAAACTGTGTTGGCAACCGCCGCGGCATTCCCAGTTTAATCAGTTTTGGTTTGAGAAAAGGGTCAAAGATGCAGTCTTTTGCACCTTTGACCTGCCGCAAGGGCGCGACAACGCGACGATTTCAGAGGTCAGCTGCCCCCGTCTGTACCTTCAGGCAACGCGACGGCGAGGCGGGTAATCTCGTCAATTGCCGTCAGACCGTCCTCACCGGCTGTTTCGTATTCAATGAGCACACGATCACCCCGTCCTAGGTCGTCAGGAAGTGTAAGTTCGTCGGATATTCTCCAGACTGTCTTATCGGTAAGTACAACGATGCCCGCCTTGCGATCGTACGCAAGAACGTGCCCTTCGGTTTCGTCAGCCAGGCAGGCCATTCCCGATGTTGCGGTCAATGCCGCTGCTAATAATAAACGCATTTCTAATGTCCAGATGAGGATTGCACTCTCGGCGCGACCCCGCGCTCTGCAGTCGCCGGGCGGAGCCTCACGCCTGGATGGATGGGATATGGTGTTTTTACATACGCCTTCAAGAAGTGCAGAAAATAAATAAAACGATGGACGAAAAGAGGTTCAACGGGAGGCCCGCTCAAGGGGGAATGAAAGTTCGAAGTATTCAGGGCAGGGGACCGGCGTGAGCAATCAGATTTTTCCAAGGTCGTTTTTCGAGAGGGGTCTTCTGGCAAGGGAGCAGGTGCGAGTGTTACATGGACCGTCGACAGCTCTCGCCCGCCATCTGGAAAGCCCTTCAAAGTGGTTAACTGAAGGTCTCAATCAAATGTCGCCTTGAAGCCCAATTCGACTGATGCTGTGTCTTCGTCTAAGGTCCGCTTCTGACAGTATGACGCACGTGCGGCGCCCTTATGGTGTCATCCACATTTAAGTTGGTTCGAAAAGATGCAAAAAGTTCGATTGGGTTGGAAACCTCTAAGTTGCTGTGTCCGGCTTCAAACGTTCCGAATACTTTCAATTCTTCTTGCAAATGAGCGGATGTAAGAGGCAGGTTTGTTAGGTCTCAAGTGCAGAACCGGAGAAGAAAGTGACTAAACCAGCCGTCAAGCGCCGACTTGCTGCGATTATGTCCGCGGATGTCGCTGGGTTTTCACGAATGATGAACGCCGACGAAACCCGAACGCTTGCTGCCGTGAACCAGATCCGTAGAAAGATTTTTGCGCCCAGCGTCTCGGTTCATGGCGGTCGAGTAGTCAAGTTGATGGGCGACGGTGCTTTGGTTGAATTTGGCAGCGTTGTGGATGCAACGGCTTGCGCAATCGAGATTCAGACCGAGATGGCAGCGCGCGCAGACGACCCACAGGGACAGCCGCTGTTGCAACTTCGCATCGGCCTGAACCTTGGCGACATCATTATCGAGGATGGCGACATATTCGGCGACGGCGTTAATCTGGCCTCGCGGCTTCAAGAAATCGCATCTCCCGGCGGCATTTGCCTCAGTGCCAGCACATACGAACATTTGGTTGGCCGTATAGACGCTTCTTTTGTTGACGACGGTGCGCACGAATTGAAGAACATACCACGCCCAGTGCACGTGTTCCGCTGGTCTAGTATGGCCGAGAAGACAAAGCGCAAAGGCAGTGCGCGCCCGCCCCCACAGCGCCCCGATAAGCCGTCAATCGCAGTGCTACCTTTCGACAATATGTCCGGAGATCCCGAGCAGGAGTACTTTGCCGATGGCGTTGTTGAGGCGATTACCGCCACGCTCTCGCGCATACGCTCGTTCTTTGTCATCGCTCGCAATTCGGCCTTCGCGTACAAAGGCAGGCATATCAATGTTCGGGAAATCGGGCGTGAACTGGGTGTTAAATATGTGCTTGAAGGTTCCGTTCAGCGCTCCGGAAGCCGGGTGAGGATTACGGTGCAGCTGATCGAAACGGATGGCGGCGCGCATCTTTGGGCTGACAAATACGACGGCTCGCTTGACGATATATTCGATCTTCAAGACAAGATCACCGAGCAGGTCGCCGGTGCCATTCAGCCTTCAATCCAATTTGCCGAGATTGAACGCACTCGACGTAAGCCGCCACAAGACCTGGGGGCTTATGATTTTACAATGCGCGCTATGCCCAATGTCTGGATGTTGGAAGAACGCGCCGCAGCAACCGCGCTCGGCCTGCTCGACAAAGCTCTTGAGATCGATCCGGACTATCCCCTTGCGCTTGCGCTGGCTGCATGGTGCTGGGCGCAGCGTTCTGTTTACAATTGGGCCGACGATATCAGCCATGCCAGGGCAGAGGCGCTGTCTCGTGCAGAACGGGCGGCGCAGATGTCTTCGGACGATCCACTGATCCTGGCCGTACTGGGCACCGTTCACACATTTGCGCGAAATTATGGTGCTGCGCGGGTCCTTCTTGAAAGGGCGATACAACTTGATCCAAACGCGGCCTGGACGTTGAGCCGCCTTGGTTGGCTTGAGACATACGCGGACCACTCAGAGGAAGCCAAACAGTACTTCGAACGTGCGATGCGTCTCAGTCCGCTTGATCCGATGAATTTCAACAACCTAGTCGGTATGGGGAGCGCCCACCAAGTGGCAGGCGAAGATGATCGCGCTGCGGATTTGTTCCTGCGGGCATTGGAGGAGCGTCCCAACGCGCATTGGGTCCACCGGAACCTGTGCGCCGCATTGCTTGGCGCCGGACGCGAAGAAGAGGCCCGCGCGTCAGCCCGAACACTGATGAAGGTGCACCCCAACATGACCGTGGAGCGGTTCAAGGAAGCAATGGTATTCTCTCCGAGGGCGCTTGAGCGGATCGGCAAGCAGATGGCGATTGTCGGTGTTCCTTTGAGATGAAGTGTTGCGTGCAGCAGTAAGATTGCATGGCATTAGTCATCTTGTGCGCCAATGGGTAACTTGCTCTGCGATTGACCTTTGGCACAAATCATCAACTTTCATGTGAGCGGTTTTTGTGGCAGGCTCACAAGGCATTCAGCAGACTATGGAGGGTCAGGTGACAATTAGATCCACTACGGGGCAGGGCCGCCGCTACGATAGCGTACTCGACACGATCGGCAATACGCCTTGCATTCGCATTAACAACATCGCGCCTGACAACATTTCGGTTTACGTCAAATGTGAGGCCTTCAATCCCGGTGGATCGATAAAAGATCGCCTTGCTCTCAATATCATCGAGGCCGCTGAACGAGATGGACGGCTGAAAGCCGGACAAACCGTTGTGGAGGCAACATCGGGCAACACTGGCATCGGTCTGGCAATGGTTTGCGCAGCCAAAGGCTATCCTCTGGTTGTCACCATGGCAGACAGCTTTTCGATCGAGAGACGAAAGCTCATGCGATTTCTTGGTGCCAAAGTGGTTCTCACGCCACGGGCTCAGAAGGGGTTCGGCATGTACACAAAGGCTAAGGAATTGGCCGAACAGAATGATTGGTTTCTGGCCAGCCAATTTGAAACCAAAGACAATGCCGATATCCACGAAACCACGACCGCGCGCGAGATTCTGGGCGACTTCAAAGGAGAACGCCTAGACTATTGGATCACCGGCTATGGCACAGGTGGCACTGTGTCGGGTGTGGCTCGCGTTTTACGCAGCGAACGCCCCGAGACAAAGATCATCCTGACTGAACCAGCCAATGCGGCCATTGTAACTTCGGGTTATGTGAACAAACGCAACAAATCCAATCAGCCAACAGAGAGCCACCCGAATTTTGAACCACATCCTATTCAGGGCTGGACACCTGACTTCATCCCCTGGGTACTGCAGGAAGCGATCGATCACGCGTATTACGACGAGATGATCCCTATCCCGGGCAGCGAAGGCATTGAGTGGTCCAGAAAACTTGCCGCTCAGGAAGGCATATTTACTGGAATTTCTGGTGGCTCGACGTTCGCGGTTGCGATGCGTCTTGCTGAGAAAGCGCCGGACGGATCTGTGATGCTGGTAATGCTGCCAGATACGGGTGAGCGGTATCTCTCAACACCTTTGTTCGAAGGGATAGAGGATGACATGACGGAAGAAGAACGCAAGATGTCTCTTTCCACCCCGTCTGCGCAGATGTCCAGCGAATAGAAATGTGGTGTTGCAAAAGTCTTTTTGGGCAAGTGACAGCTGAAGTTGTTGTTAGAATGGAAAGTTTGTTTGTAACCGGGACATCTGAATAAGGCGCGGCGAGAATCTGGAATGGACTGTTACCTCTCCGTCTTTTGCGAACTGTCGCTTTGAAGGAGTTGCGCAGCAACGCGTTGACTTCTTCACCGACCTGACCTGACCTGACCTGACTTGGCCTGTAATTTCATGCAAAAACCGCCATAGCTGCATCGGTTCGCACCGTCCTACGTGGATGGCGCCTGATTTCTAAGAAAAAAGCGTTGATTGCTCGGCTGGTCAAAACAGTCCAGTGTCCGGCCTTTGATCGCGGTTTGCCGCAAGAACCTGCAACGCGCTGCACCCGAAATAATAAAAGAAACTATAAAGAAAAAGGATAAGGCTGAGAAAGAAGAGTCGGGCGTTTTGATATCTGGTTCCAAAATTGGGCGACCTGCATTGCAACCTGCACCACAAATAGAAAATCCTGGAGAGTTTGAGCGAAGAGTGGCCAAAGTCTTTGAGCGCGAGGGGTATGGGTATGTGGGTTTGATGATGCTTCCATCTGGCAAAATGGAACAGGTATTCGACGCATACCAAAACGGGGCAAAGACCTTTGGGCAATCAGTTGGAGAGTTGCTCGCTGCCTACAAAACCCAAAAGGATCGATCTGATCCGATCAAATAAATCGCTCTTGGCTCTGCTGAATTGGCTTTGAATGGCATGCCACGACGGCAAGAAGAAATCGGCTGATTACTACGCCAAGCGGGGGGGTGATAAAGTCCAAAAGACTTTGAGCCGGGGACCGGCTTGGGTAGACAGATTTTTCCCAGGTTACTTTTAGAGGGGGGGCCGGCAAGAAAAAAGATGCGAGTGCTAAATGACCGCGTAATGCTCTCGACTGCTATGGGCGACGAACACGCTTGTCATGTAATTTATGGCTGAATTAGAATACGACCCAGTACCTCTGTCTCGCCATTCAACAACCGTATGACGAGAATCTCGCCAGACCGTGTGCTTTGACCAGTCAGAGCGGAGATATTTACCTGATGGGTGACCAGCATCAATCGACCCTTTGTTGCGGCGATGAGGTCGCGTGTCGCCCGGGTCTGCTGGTCGCGTGTTGACCGGTCTTTAAAAAAGGAATTGAGCGAAGGGGCATCTGTGACGGGCGCCAGATCAAGAAGTTCCGCCGTCTCGCGCGTGCGGCACCATTGGCTGGTGAAAACGATATCAAAGTGGATACCGCGTGCGCGCATGACTTCGCCAATCGACCTTGCCTGCGCGCGTCCGCGGGCATCAAGATTGCGCTGCGTTGCGCAATCGCCGATTTGCATGTTGACCGGATCGCCAGTGCCGGGTGCCAGAGCATGACGCATGATCGCAACTGCAGCGGGTTGCGAGAGCGCCTCCCAGTCGTTTGCTTTCACGCTGCCCGCGCTCAAAAATAGAAAAATAACAATCCAGCGCATGGGGTGAAGATAAGGCGCGTCGCGCAGGCGTCGAGTCGACTCTTGAGTTTAAATCGCGATGAGCGAAAGAAACGTGACCCAGCCCCCTGGTTCGGGCCGTTCAGGAGCAGAATTCGTTCCAAGTTGTTTCTGTTGACTGGGTTGCGTTCAAGGCCAGCTGAAAGGAGCCCTTGCGGAGCTCAGCTCCGGGCTCGGGAATTTGAGGCGGGGCCCGTAGAACAGTTAGTCGATGACTTCGGTTGTTATGCGTGTTTCAGTTAGCTCTTCTTCGATTAGCGCATAGATCTGTTCGGGAGTTGTCTTGAGGGAGTAAATCATAAGGGAAGGGTTCACGCCCATTTCAGTTAGATATTCCATCGTTTCGCCTTGCCCTGACTGAATGCTCTCGACGGCAAGAAAGTCCGGCAAGTATTTCGGTTGATCTTAGTAGTGTTGATGTAGGCCTGTCTGACGTCAGCGCTGATGGGACAGTTTAGGGGGCTACGGCAGTGGAAGTTTCATTCAGTCCGCACCACTCCGCAATGAACAGCGCAAGAAGCACTGTCAGCTTACGGACGGATTCAAGTTCAACCCGTTCGTCGAACCCGTGAATGTTTTCGGCTCGCGGCCCGATGCAGAAGGCGGGCACACCATAGTAAAGCCCATAGAAGCGCGTGTCGGTCAGCGCGGTCATCTTGTTCTCTTTCATTTTCTGACCTGTCCCAAAGACCTTCTCGTAGGCTCCTTGCATAACTGCGAGCGGGGGGGCAACGGTGTCGTCCAACACATAACCTTCGGCCTGAAACCCGTTCCAGATCACTTCGGGCGGGTTGTTGGACAGAAAAGGGTGATCGCGGGATGCAGCCACGACACAGGCGGCGATCTCGGCTTTCGCTGCCTCCAGATCCTGACCAGGCAAAACCCCCATGCGGCAATCCACATCACACCAGGCAGGGACGCTTGATGCCCAGTCGCCGCCCCGGATCTTGCCAGCATTGAAGTTTAGTGGGTGCCGCACGTCATTATAGACAGGGTGTTCGGCGGCGCGCGCGTTCCATTCTGCCTCCAGCTCCTGAAGCGCTCGGATCACGTCATAGCTGGCCATGATCGCGTTCGAACCTTCTCCTGCAACAGCCACATGCACAGGCCGCCCACGCACCCGCAGACGGAACCAGAGTACGCCGATTTGGGCACGATTAATCTGAAAGTCCGACGGTTCCGGCAAAACCGCCACGTCCGCCCTGTATCCTCGTTGCAAAGTGGACAAAGCGCCGAGCCCGGTGCTCTCTTCCTCGATTACTGACTGGAAATGCAGGATCGCTGCCGGTTCAAAACCGGCCCGCGCCAGAGCGTCCAGCGCGAAAAGCGCGGCGACGGTTCCGGCCTTCATGTCGCCCGCACCACGGCCATACATCCAGCCATCGCGTATTACTGGCTCGAAGGGTGGGTCGGTCCACATGTCGGAAGGACCCGTGGGGACCACATCGAGATGGCCTTGCAGGATCAGTGAGCGACCCTTGGTTCTTCTGGGATGGTGGCTGCCCACCACGCTACGCGCGCGAGAGAAATCGCCATGTATCTGACCAAAGCCATCCAAATGCTCGAGATCAGACAGATCGATTGTCCAATCATCTACCTTGTAACCGCGTGCGCGCAGTGCCGCAGCGATATAATCCTGTGCTGGGCCTTCCTCGAAGCGCAGACTGGGGATGCGAACGAAATCCGCCAGAAATCGTATCTGGTCATCAAATCCAGCATCTACGGCTGCTTCTATCAGATCAACAGTTGCAGCGGTCAAGTTGGAGCTTGAAGCTTGGTTGGACGGGGACATGCTGTGGGCTCCTTCGGATTCCGAAAGGTGATATTGGAAGAGTAGGGTAGATGTCTGTGCGATCAAAGGCTATGTCGGCTCAACTTAAGATAATTAGACAAGGCTCACCAAGTGATTAGGTTCTGACCCCTAAAAAATTTCAGGAAATGATTGGCGGCAAAGCAGACCTCGGCGCGCTCCGCAGCGAATGACTGCCTTGAGCCCGGAGCGGCCGTCTTGTGATCGCGAATAATGCGATTCTAGAACTTTGCTAAAGCTGTAAGGTTCGCTGGGCTTTCGATTGAAAGGGAGAGCAATGGACCGCAAACTTGCCGCAATATTTATGGCAGACGCCGTATCCTCCACCGCTGCCATGGAGCAGGACGAGGAAAGGGCCGTCGTCGACATTGCGTCCCGATTACAGTCCATAAAGACCGCTGTGGAAAGCAACAATGGGCGGGTTTTCAACAAAGCGGGAGACAGCATTCTCGCAGAGTTTGCCAGCCCGCGAAATGCAATGTTGGCTGCGCTTGAGTGCCGGGCTCGTCTCGCCGCTATGGGAAACGCAAATGCCATGCGGTATGGTCTCCATCTGGCCGATGTTCTTGTGGATGGTGAGGATTTACTTGGAGATGGTGTCAATCTTACGGCTAGGATTCAATCTGACGCGGCACCTGGTGATATACTTGTTTCCGATGCGTTCTTCTCCCAAGTCCGCCGAGCTTCGCCCTGCAAATTTGATCCACCGGTTCAACGGCAATTCAAAGGCATTTCTGAACCTATAAGTGTGTACAGGGTTAAAGAGCGGATGGATGCCCATTTGTACCAAGCAGATGCATCGCGCACCGATGTTGCGGCTAAGCGTCGACCAAATTCTGTAGCGGTTGTGCCGTTTCGCACGTCTTCCTCCGCTGATGAGGATCAGACATTCCTGGCCGACGGTCTGGCAGAGGACTTGATACTTGAGCTGAGCCGCGTCCAAGGTCTCTTTGTCGTTTCTCGCACCGCAGCCAACGAATTGCGCGATCGCGACCCAGTAAAAATCGGTCGAAATGCTGGGGTCGGTTTTGTCCTAATTGGATCAGTGCGCAAGATGGGAAATCGTGTCCGGCTCAGCGTATCGCTGTACAATGGTGATACCGGTGCAGTTATTTGGAGCGACAGAATTCAGCGCGATTTTCAGGAGTTGTTGGATATTCTCGACGACGTCGTTGTCCGGGTGGCTTCAACCGTCTTCGGGCGAATCGAGCAGGCGGAAATCCAGGCTGCTAAGCTAAAACGCCCGGAGTCGATGACCGCATATGAGCATTATTTACGCGGGATGGAGCTACACCGGTTGGGCGGTGTAACGCTCGACAATTACCGCGAGGCTGTTGCATGGTTCGACCGCGCGATCGAAGAGGACAAGAACTTCAGCAGAGCTTACTCAATGAAGGTCTGTTCCGCATCGAATCTGGATGATTTTGACTTCGATGCCGCACAGCAAATGATCGAGAAGGCACTGCGCCTTGATCCGGAAGATGCCGATGCGCACCGCATTATGGGCAACATGCAACTGCGCATACACCGAGACTTCACCAAGGCATACATTCACTATGAGCGCGCCATGCAACTGTCACCCAACAACGCTCATATTGTCGGTTTGGTTGCAGCCTTTCACATCTTCAACGGCGATCCTGAAAAGGGCCTCGAATTGCTCGAACGCGCCGAAATCATGGACCCCTTTATTCCTGTTTGGATACTGGAAAACCGCATACGCGCCTATTTCGTAATGGGCAAATTCGACGAAATGCTGGCGTGCTCACGTAACCTTCCTTTCCAGACCCGATGCTCACGCATCTTCCGCGCAGTCGTCAGCATGAAAAATGGAGACCCGAAGCGTGCGCGCCAGTTGATTGCCGCGACGCTTGCGGACGATCCGACCCTGACTTCCGAATACGTCCGAGTACAGGAACTGTACCGTGACGAGAAGGTGGCAAATGAGATATTTCAATTAGCCGAGGCTGCGGGTCTTCCGAGGCCCAAAGGTACACCCGTGTGAAATTTTCTTCGGACAGACTGCCGGGTGCTTCAATTTATGGCGCGATCCAAGTGATATCATTTCAGCATTGTCGAAACGTGTTAACCAAAATTCAGTTTACTGGCGACTTCGTCCGCTCTGCCGACATTAGTGCGCTCCGCGGCGAATGACTGCCTTGAGCCCATTTTGACTGATGCTGCGATGATGCCGAAGGTCTGCTTCATTAGTTGGTCAAGTCAATGGCGCATGCTAGCGTGAATATGTTCAGTCGAGAGGATTAATGCGATGAAAACAGGACAGCACGAATGGATTGTCTTTCACCGAGTACGGTTTTCGGAACCGATTGATGGAAACAACAATCCTTTTCCGGGCCCGAAGCTTGCGGAATCTTGGAGGTTTTATCCCGCCTCGCCAGTCAACTCCGAAGGCATGCGAACAAACATATCAGAAGAATGGGGCGGGTTTGGTATCTACTCTTCTCATCGCGATGCAGAGGAGGTTTTTGAAAGTCCGGAAGATCATCTTTCGTTTCTTGGTGACACTGTCGAAGCCTACCATGCGTTGGTCGTGCCGTATTCACATCGGGGCAAGGTCAATTGGCGAGGCACGGTAAAGGAAGACTCCTCCTTCATTACAGCGCCTGCCGATCCCGGTGGTGTTTTGGCGGTCTTCACATCAGCCGGATATGACAACCCCGGGCCAGATGACCTCCCTCGCATTGCGAATTTCTTGCGCGAAGTCGACAATGTGCAGGAGTATTACGGAACGCTTCCCGACAATATCCGCAGAGCGGTATTCAGCGGAGCCGGTGTTGATGCTCATGACGGCATAACGGTTTCGATCTGGCGAAGCGATGCGGCAATGATGCAAGCAGCATATAAGCCCGGTCATCACCGTGACCAGATGGACTATCAACATGAAAAGGGGCATTTTGATCGGAGTTCGTTTACTCGTGCTCGGATCGTTTCCAGCAAAGGAGCCTGGGATGGTGGCGATCCTGTTCTGGAAATAGGTTAAGGCGGTCTGCTTAACTGTTAGCACCACTGAATCGTCTAATGTTTTAGGGATGGTGCCACGGCTTTCATCAGCCATCGGTGCTGATCAGGCAACGTAAGAATTGGAGCCAACACTTCTGGGCGGTCCGGCAACTTGTTAGCGCGCAAGATAGTTTCTTGCTGTGCGACTTCGTCACCTGTGGCGAAAAAGATTTCTGAAAGAAACAGATGATAGATTCTTGACGTTGGGTATTGTTCGATGGCCTGCTTAATCCAAGAAATTGCCGCGCAGTAATCCCCGTCAAAGAATTCAGCAGCGGCGCGCAGATAGCATACATATGGTTCATCCGGATCAGGTGAATGAAACTCAAAGAAACTGGAGGTTTCAGCCCGAACTTCGTTCCATTCCCCTTCAGCAAGCGCGATTTCGGCTCTGCATATTTTGAGAAGACCGTAGTTGGGATTAAGCTTGGCGACCCTTGCCGCTGCCTGCTTTGCTGTTTCCGTGTCGGCGAATAAATGCAGCTGGACTTCGCAACGAACTTTACACGCGAAGTCGCTTTGCGAGTTCAATGCTACAGCAGCATCGGCACAAGTAGAAATTTCCTCAACAAGCACTGGGTCAAATTCCCGATAGCGCATCCGCAGAAGCCACGTCTTTGCATAAGCCCACATAGCAAGGCTCATTGAATTATCCGGAGAAAGCCTTAGTGACCGATTGAGAAGTCTGACAGAATTTTTGTAGCCCTCTTCTGTAAATGCATAAAACTCGTGAGCTGCGCGTGCTCTAAGTTCGGACGCGCTCAGGGCATTCTCCGGCAGTTTCGCGATGCGTTCCCCATCTCGTGCATTGATAATACTTCTCAGTGAGCTGTTCGCACGGCTTGCAGCCGAATCTACCAAATCAAAAAGGTCGTCCGTCGGAGTCTGGTAGTTATCCGACCACAGAACTTTTCCAGTTTGGTTCAAAACAAGTGAAAGACTTATCTTTGCTGTTGTCTTGCTCAGTCGCAGGCGGCCGTGCAAAGTATAGGTCGGATCTTTACCTTCTTGTCTCCCTAGCGAAGTAACTCGTACTCCGGTTCTGCGGGAAAGGCCGTCAACAAGTTGATCGCGCAAATCCACGGCAGCGTCCTGAGTCTGCGAATTGCCTGCATTAAACGCTATATCGTTCACTATAATTGTCGGAATATCATACCCATCATCGGAACGATGAATGTTGGGACGCCACTGAAATGCGATTATCTCTCGCGAAATATTCTTGAGTTGGAAATTTCCTGACTGTGTGAACGTTTCCGCAAGAGATGTATCCAATTGCCGGTGCAAGTCTTCAGATATCATGACGCCGCCAGGTGGCGCTTCGGTCTGCAATCGTGCCGTGATGTTGATCCCGTTTCCGTAGAGGTCAGCATCATCTTCCACAATCTCTCCGAGATGTAACGCGATCCTTAATTTTATCAATTGGTGGGCGGAAAGAGTTAGTTGCACGGTTTGAGCAGCTTCAATGGCGTCAGTAATCGCCGGAAAAACGATTATCCAACCGTCTCCCAAACGCTTAAGCACTTCGCCATTTCGTCGAAGCACTTCTGGTTCCAACCACTTGTTACGAAGTTCGCGTATCAGTTCAATCGCCGCACCTTGATTTGTGTCCATGGCAACAGAATAGTCTACCATATCAGCCATCAAGATGACGGCGAGACGACGCTTCATGAGGTTACTCCTTACATTCAGCGACGACTACAATCGCACTATATCATTGCATTCTCAACCCAACCCAAAAATCGAGAAGTACTCTGGTCCTGATCGAGTGGCGGCTCCGTCCCGCAAGGCGGTCATTAATACAGAGTGCAGCGAACGTCTGGTGCCGGTATAAGCAGTCGTTCAGAACCAAAATTTTGAATTTCCAGTCGTGAACGGCCGCTTAATACGACTAACCGGTCATCAGAGAAAAACACTCGAATGACTGCATCGAGCCCAAAGTGCATAATGCTGCACAACTTTTGAATGCCGGCTGTGCCGTTTCCACAACCTTTGATGCCGTCATTCCGTTCTAGTTGGCGTGCCTCCAATCATGGGCTGGTGGAGAAAAGACGAAACCTAGACTGGACAGTGCCGGCAGATAGCAGATTGCTCAAAGCGCAAAATTGTCCAAACTATGAGGAGCGGGGTCTTAAGCCGCTTTTTATCTGTCACACATGCCTCCGGCACTACGGCTTTGTGTTCAACTCAAGCGAAAGGGCTGCACTTTGGCAAAGCTTTTTATAGGTGGCCTGCTAGGCATTCTTGTCGGAGCGTTGGGGACAACTTTATTCCTTGTTAGTCGCGTGAACGCCCTCGCGAAGGTCGATTTCTCAATCGTGACGCCATCTGTATCATCTGAAGTCTTATTGGCAGTTCGCCAGGCAGAAAGTGATTTCTATGCCCAACAACCTGCGCTCCGCCGTCTGATCGAAAATGGGCAAGATGTCGCTGCGTTCTTGGCCCCATCACTTGTCTACCGGTTTGATTTTTCAGTTGGGCCATTTCGCCTTAAGGGACATACTCTAGATGAGGTTATCCCTTGGGCGCTTCAAAATGGGTATCTCGAACTGCAAAGCAGTCCCCTTGCGGACTTTCACTGGCTCTACGTGTATCTTGCGGAGCAACCAGGTTTGGCGGATTGGGGCGCCGCTGTTCTTCTGGAGCGTTTGCGTCAGAAGCATCCCCAGCTATCAATGCTTTCGTGGCAAGAGATTTCCGCTGATCCAAATCTCATCGCAAAGGTCTATTCCGGCTATATGGGCGCCGGGGGTGATTGGGACGCTTGGAAGGCCGATTTGATACCCGGTAGGGTGGCGGCAGCGCGTATGAAATTGGACCAGCCAGGGAACCTGACAAGTGACTGAAAAAGAGAACTCGAGTAGCCTCTTGGACCGCCTAAGGCGCGCGCCTCTCTTGGTCGCTTTTGGTGTCATTTTTTGTACGTTCTCATCTTGGCAGCGCCTTCGCTCCTTGCCCCCGCAGCAATCTATGCGCACGATCAAGGTCGGCTCTGGGTCGAAAGCGCCAGATGCCTTGATCGACTCGAATGGCAGAAAAGTCCCGCTCAGCAGTCATTCACACTTGCCGCAGCGAAAGTCCGCTTTGACAGTGTCCGGGTCGGCTTCGTGCCAAGGAGACTATCAATGATCTAGACGATCCGGTGAGCCGCGAGACGTGCGGATCAGTGATGTACGGACTGGCTCCCAACTGCGAGGTTGCGCACTTTGAGCCAAGCCGACTATTTTAATTCGTTCTGAACACCCTTCAGATATGCAATCAGGTGAGCAAGGTTCTGCGTCACCATCATTGTCTGCCCGCTTGGTAGTTTGATAGCTACTGACTGGATGGTTTCCAGATACGGACCGAAAACCGGCATATCGCCGTGGCTGCCAATGTTCATGCGACCATCGATCTGCATGGCAACAGTTTCTGTCGGAAACTCTCCGCCGTTACGTTCGCTAAGTGTCGTAAGTCGCGGCGGTTCGACGGCCAGCATTTCTGCCATTGGGCCAATGCTTTCTGCATCCCTTCCATGACACTCGGCACAAAAGTACAGAAAAAGGTTTTCCCCATTCTGCATTTCGATGTTCTGTGCCGAGGCTGGGCCGGCCAGTATGATGGTCGCTAAGATAAGTCGAAGCCGCACAAGTATACTCCCTTAATAGCATTCACTCTGTGCCGATTTGATTTCAAAAGCAAACCCACACTACGAGCTAGGCGCACAAGAGGAAGGCGGCCTACCGGATGTTCGAGGATGGACTGTCTGTCGTATGAATGGTGCTGGCGGTGCGGTCTGTTGCCTCAATCCCCTAGAATTTTATAGATAGCCCCTCTTGAACACCCTATTTGCCCGGCAATGGCTGACACCTTCATTCCCTCTGATGCCATTTCCCTGATCTTCTTGTGATCCAGACGGACAGGACGACCTTTGTAGACACCCTTGGCTTTAGCTGCTTCAATCCCTGCTTTCTGCCGTTCCTTGAGGTGGTTGAGTTCCATCTCGCCAACCATTCCAAGAACCGTGAGTATCATTTTTCCCATTGGCCCACTGGTGTCTATCTCAGGTTCAAGGACACGTAGTGATGCACCTTTCTGCTCTAACTCATGTACGAGATTGAGCACGTCTCGTGTGCTTCTGCCTAGACGATCAAGCTTGCAGACAACCAACTGGTCACCTTCGGCAATGAAATCCATCAAGTTCGCCAGTTCGTCCCGTCCTTCTCTGGTTTTCCCTGACACCTTTTCAGTTCGAATTACAGAACACCCAGCACCTTTGAGCAACTGTTCTTGCACCTCAGTGCTTTGAGACAAAGACGACACTCTTGCGTAACCATAGACAGCCATAAGGAACACTCCATTTGTTCATTTAGGGTCTTAAACTGTTGAACCATTTATGTCAATAAATCAAATATAACCCTAAGTGACGCACTAAGTGTTCACTCCCGGTGCGTCACGCAAGGTTTACCCATAATGACATACGTTACGAACGGGGATGATCCCTTCGCAAAAGCTTCAATTACACATGATGGGTGCGTTCGCCGAATTTGAACTTGCCCTTATTCGCAAACGACAGGCTGACGGCATTGCAAAAGCTCGACAGAAGGGAGTCTACAAGGGCGGGAAGCGTCGAATTGATCGGGAGCGGGTGACTGCCCTGCGCGATGAAGGCCTTGGGCCAAGTGCGATTTCGGAGCGAATGGGCGTTAGTCGAATGTCCGTCCACCGAAGACTAAACGCACGAGCAAGTGACTAGATCAGGATAGGATTGTTCTAAACTGCAAAATACCCTGAGCCGAGGCCCCCCACCCTCGAGCTTTTGGGTAGGGCCGTGGAAGCGTGGCCTATCTGCGCTGGATTTTTTTTTCGATTTTCAGAATGCAGAACTGTTCTCATCATGCTTTGAATAGTTGGGTTTGACCTGCATCAACGCCTGATTACACGCTTATCTTTAATCATTTGGTACAAACAAATTTGTAGGCAATTTTTTGAACAAGATATTTAGAGTTTAGTATGTTTGGGATGTTTAAGGAGGTGCGCGCGCTGGCTGACCTGTCGACGCAGCAACTGGTGGATCGCATGATCGCCATCGGTGCTGAACTTGCGCAGAGGAGGAAATGACATGAGGGAAGCCATCGATATTTTGAGCGACGTGCAGTGCGTTATTACCGAGCGCGCGAAGACCCACGGCGACGCGCGCCGTACGCACGAGACGGCGAAGGAATGGCTGATTTTCTGGCCCGAGGTGTATTGGCAGACGTGACGGCCCCTCTACAGGGGGAGGGCAACGCTGACCGCATGGCGCGCGATCTGGGCGCGATGGCGGTGGAAGTGCCGTGGGTCGAGACGATGTCGATGCAAATCCCTGAACTGGCGCACGTCGTGAAAGGGGTTAAGAACGCAGGACGCGCCGTTAAAGATCGTTTGGCACAGCCGGGCCGGTCCCGGCAATGGGGGCTAATTTTGGTAATAAAGGAAAGACAGTTGGAAAACTTACTGACACACTCGGCGTCCCAGCCGTACGAGGGGCACCCGACGCCGTTCCTCCGAAACTTGCTGTGCGAGGTCCGTCTGGAGGTTCTTCGACGGCAGTGGGAGGCGAGCGTTATTCCCAAGGGTACGACACAGCGGGCGGCGGCGGGTCTCATAGAGTCTTACGGGCTTAGGTTCGAGGGGTATTTCAAGGATACACTGCGTCGGCGGCCAGATCGCAAGCACCCCTCACAATCTATCAGTCGGTGGCGGGTGCTGCCTTTGATACGGAATCGGAATGCATCTTTCTGATGCTCCATTCTATGCTATCGCGCATTGTGCTGCCCAGAGCATCATCAAAGGCCTCGGTGATGTCTGCGGCCGCATCGCTTTTAGCGGGAACAATTTTTTCAAAGGAACGCGAAGCGATGATCTGATCGAGATCGGCGTCAATCACCTTGATATTCAAACGCACCTGCACTTCCAAAAGGCTTTCAGGTGGCGCATTCGGCGGCACCCGAGCCTGAAACTCGCGTACATCCGTGACAATCAGATAGTCTGCGCGCAAACCAATGGCCGACCTGCCAACGGCATCGACTTTGCCGGTATTTTCATAGCTCTCGATCAGAAGCGCCTGAATGATCACCGGCGCCAGATCCACCCAGCGCGCGCCCGGCAGGTATTCGACCTGTAACGATGTGGGCATCACCGCAATCCGGTCGGTGCTGACAGCGGCAGTCGCTGTCGGTTCGCCCACGACGATCTGCTGCCTGAGCCGTGGCAGGGAGGCATCGAATGTGCTTTTGGGTGTCAAAAGATACAGGTCGGTGGGCGTTGTTGCTGTCGTCAGGGTGGCCAAACCGGCGCAACCCGTCAGCACACAGGCCACGCTGCAAAAGGCCAAAGCGCGAAAAGCAGATAGGGTCAACGTTTGAACTCCGATCCTTGGGTCCCTAGAATAAAGCGTGCGGGATCACGTTGGGCACGGTCGACAAACCGTTCCATGATGCTCACCAAAAGCCGCGCCTCTTCCATCAGACGCAGAAACTCCGGCAGGCCGACCCGCAAAAAATCAGAAACTTGGCGGCGGTTCTGCGCAAGGATGACTTCAAGCGTGTTGGCAAAACTGGAGGCGGACCGCGACGCTTTCAGCACCTCTTGTGAAATGAGGGTAATGTCACCCGTCGCGTCTTCTATGGTGGTCGTGAAGACTGTCACTGCTTTGCGCGTGTCCGTGAGGATGCCATCCAGGTCTTCACTAATAACCTTGTTGGCCGCAGCAAACGTCTGCTCCGCGCTGCCGAGCGCGGTCGTGGCCGTATCCAAAGTCGTGGTGAGTACCGGCTCCACCCTCGTCAGCACCTCCCCGACCTGTTCCGCTGTTGCAGTACCCTGACGGACGAGATCGCCAAGGTCGCCATCAACCAGTGTTCTGACAGAGATGAATGTCTCATCCATTGTGCCCAGTGTCGTTTTCGCCGACGCTATCATTGTGTCGGCATTCTCGAGCGAACTTTTGGCGGTCTGCAGCGTATCCGTCGCCGCCAACAAAGCGGTTTCAGTTGTTTCCGCCAGTTCGTCCAGTCGCCCGACAAAACCGGCAATTTCACGTGACGCCAGGCCCAAGTCGCCCGACAAGGTTTCGAAATTCTCCAGCGCGCGATCCATCCGTCCAGTGGCAGAGGCAAGGTTTTCAAGGATCTGGCTGGTCGCGGTTCGGTTTTTCTCGTTTACGACACTGTTAATGTCTTCAAGCAGCAGCACCGCTTTTTGCAAAAGCACCGGCGCGCCCTCCAGAACGGACTGCAAGGCGCTGGATTCCGAACGGATCACACTGCCCTGTTCTGCCCGCTCCGCCTCAGGTGATCCACCCGACAAGGACACAAAGCTAACGCCAGTCACGCCCTGCGATTGCAAGGTGGCGATAGTATCGGTTTTTACGGGCGTATCTGCGCCCACTTCCAGCCGCACGCGCACCCTTGACGGATCATCGGGATCAAGGTTTAGAGCAACCACCTGACCGACAGGCAACCCGTTGTAACGCACATCGCCCGCATCGCTGAGCCCGGAAACACTGTCGAAAAGCACATCATAATAGGCGTATTGCCGGTCAACTTCGACCTTGGCCAGCCACAGAAGAAAGCCGAAGCTCGCAAGGATGCCCGCAAGCGTAAAAGCACCGATCAGAACAAAACTGGCTTTGGTTTCCATAGATTGGCCGCGCCTCTCAGCGTTTGTCTTGCGCCGCGCGGGCGCGCGGACCGGTAAAATATTCCCTGATCCAGGGATGATCGACGGAACTCATCTCGCTAACCGGCCCCTCGACCAGCACGCGTTTTTCAGCGATCACCGCTACACGGTCGCAGATCGCATACAAACTGTCGAGGTCATGCGTCACCATGAATACGGTCAATCCCAGCGAAGCCTGCAAATCCTTGATCAACTCGTCATAAGCTGAGGCTCCGATCGGATCGAGCCCGGCCGTCGGTTCATCCAGAAAGACGATTTCAGGATCCAATGCCAATGCACGGGCTAGCGCAGCACGTTTACGCATACCCCCGGACAATTCGGACGGAAACTTGCCGCAACTGAGGGGCGGCAATCCAACGAGGCTTATCTTCAGCTCTCCAAGCGATTTCATCAGCCCGTGAGACAGGTTGAGGTGCTCGCGCATCGGCGCCATCACGTTTTGCAACACGGTGAGCGATGAAAATAGGGCACCGTCCTGAAACGCCACACCCCAACGTCGTTCCACCGCGCGGCGATCCTTTTCAGGACCATTGACGACATCCACCCCCAACACCCTGATGTCTCCGGCCGTTGGACGGTTAAGTCCCACTATCGTGCGCAGCAATACGGATTTTCCGGTACCGGACCCGCCGACGACTCCCAGCACCTCGCCCTTCCAGACATCAAGGTCGAGATCCTGATGCACGATCTGCGGGCCGAACTGGGTCCGTAAACCGCTCACGGTGATAACTGCTTCCCGCGCAGCGGGCTTTTCAATGATCGGCTGATTGGTCGCAATGTCCTTCATATGCCGATCTCCGGAAAAAATACGGAAAAACCCGCATCCACGACGATCACCAGAAAGATCGACTGAACGACGGATGCAGTGGTGCGTTGACCCACGCTTTCGGCGGAACCACCCACCTGCATCGCCTGCCAACAGCCAACAATGCTGATCACGAAGGCAAAAAACGGCGCTTTGATCAGACCCACAGCCAGATGCCAGACATCCGTGTTCTCGACAAAACGCGTTACGAACATGCCCGGACTGATTCCCAGTTCGATCCAGGCCATAAGAATGCCACCGAACAGAGCAAAAACATTAGCGATCAGCCCCAGTATGGGTAGCATCAAGATAAGCGCGATCACGCGCGGTAGAACCAGCACTTCGATCGGGTCAAGGCCCAGCGTGCGCATGGCATCGATTTCCTCGTGGACCTTCATTGAACCAATCGAGGCCGTGAATGCCGACCCAGACCGCCCCGCCACGATTATCGCTGTCAGCAATATGCCCAATTCTCGCAGCACCGAAACCGCGATCAGATCGACAACAAAAACCTCGGCGCCGAACTGGCGCAACTGCACTGCCCCCTGAAACGCCAGCACCACGCCAATCAGAAAACCCATCAGAGCAATGATCGGAACCGCATTCAAACCGACCTCTTGCATCTGGCTGACCAGCGCCGTGGCCCGCAGCCGCCAGGGCCGCAGGACAGTACCCATCAAGCGATGCAACACGAGACCTACGAAGTTCAAAAGGGAAAGCGCAGCCTTGCCAAACTGGGATGTGCTGTGTCCAAGCCGTTCCAACCATGGCAAAAACCCACGTGGGGGCGCTTCTTCGCCTTCTGTATCAGGCAAGGCCCGGGTCACCGTTTCGATCAATTCCCTGCGCGCTTCGGAACAGCCTGCAATCTCAATCGCGACGCCGTCGCGGGCCAAACGCGCCTGAAGTGTCGCGATCATCCATGCGCCGCCCGTGTCCAACGCTTCAAGATCAGACAAATCCACCGTGACCGGCCCAGAGGCCGCAGAAAACTCTGCGAATTGACGTTCGACTGAGGCCAGTGCCGCCGTCACAAGGCGACCCTGCAAATGCAGCACAGTGCCTGCATCGCTGTTCTGGGTGGTCAAAGTTGTTTGGGCCATGACACAGACAGTTGAACGCGAGTTGGCGCGAACCGCAACACTATTGTTTCTGCGATCCGGATTAGGCGGCCTTCAAATGCCTGTCTCTCACGATCTCTTGCAACCTCCGCTTCCCGAAGCAAGCCCAGATTCATTTACGGCGTGTGGTTCCTACGAGGAGCGCGGACTGACTAACCCAATCAAACTTTTTAACCTTTTCGAGCTAGACCTTTAGCGCGAGGACACGGCCATTTGATCCCTATATGCTGCGCTATAGAGGTTCCATGACCTCGGTCAAAGAATGGAGCTTGACTCGGGCGGAGCCATGCTGTGGCAAGCAGGTTGAAGCCCTACAATTACTGAAATCTGATTATGAGCGAGCAAAAAAGTTTCGCTGATTAGAGAAGCGGAAAGTCCGCGTAGACGAGGGCATGGTCGCTGGCGTGGCTATGATTTTTCAATTCGTCATGAACAGCCATAGAGCCGAGTTCATAGAAGTATCGGGTCATTCCTGTTCGTACGATCTGGGGAACAGTTTGCGGATACTCCCTTGCCAATCGTGTGGACAGAAAAATGCGGTCTGGTCGTGAGTGAATATACGTGTCCGGCACTTCGAAGGTCCAATCTGTGCCGAGTGGCAGACGATCCAGAATATCCTCTGAAAAGCCCTGCTTTAACGGTGTGAGCGCCGTCGTTTTATTTTCGTTGCCCATCGACGACTCATTAAAGTCTCCTACAATCATCCAGCGTTCGGTTTCAGGCTTTGGAAAGCGGTTCTCGACGATAGTTCTTACAGCGCGCGCCTCGGCCTCACGCACAATCTGCGCCTTACCTTCATCCGGATAGGGCGCTTTGAAATGGCAGACAAACAATGTGAAGGTATTAAAGTCCAATTCGAGGCAATCGCGGCGAAAAAGCGGATGATCCCGAAGCTCTTCAGGTAAATCTATTAGCCCTAGGTCCGCTCCAGTGAGGTCCGCGTGGCTTTTGACTCTTAGCGGTTCCATTTTCGAGAGCACCGCCACGTCGAGACCGCGCCCGTCATTTCCTGGTAGACAAATACGGGTGGGGTAGGCAGGCGACCCGGCCGGAAGCAGAAAGTGCGTGTAAAAGAACTCAAGGGTCTCTGCATCGAATACTTCCTGCAAAGCAACAATATCGGCCTTTGCTTCCGCAATGACCTTTGCAGTCATGTGCCGGTCAGCAATATCCTGTTCGACCAATCGAGGCTGGTCGTCAAAATCCTGATCCATCGCGCCATCAAGAACGAGGTTCCCCTGCCTCTGGCGCAGTCTTAGATTTTGTACGTTGAACGTAGCCAGTCGCATTTATGGAACCTTTGGTCATTCAGATTTGCCCAGATTAGCCGAATTTGCCGACACGACCACATGTGACGCAATATCGGGATATTCAATGCTATTTGACGCTTGGTAGGAGAAAATAGGAGACCTTCTAGCTCGTACGAGTAAGCTCACATTTCTTAAGCCTGCGATGAATTGTTGCCCCGAGGTCGACGATGCTATCAACACCAACAGCCTAGATAGCAGAACTTCGTGTCGTTCAGGCCAGCTGGCGCATTCGGCCCTCACCGGACATTGACCGATTTCGACGGCGCTACAGCACATTTCTAAAAGCGGACTTTGGCCAGTGTCCGTCGTCAGGTCAGATCTCCTCGGACCGATCTGTTGCTGGGGGTGGTGTTGGGGTGAGTGCGGTAAGCCGCGCGTAAGTTGCATCATCCATCTGATATTCGATTGCGTTGAGGGAAGGTTTTAGTTGGCTGGATTTGCTGGCGCTGAGAATTGGAGCCGTGATATTGGGATTGTGGGCGACCCAGGCAACGGCGAGAGTAATGGCGGAAATGCCCATTTCTTTGGCAACGTCAGAAAGAGCGCTTGCAGCAGCATGCATCCAGCTTTGGCCATAGCGCGCCTTGTACATTTGGTCATGCGTCAGTCGCCCCTCATCGCCGACACTGTATTTGCCAGTTAGAAGGCCGCCACCAAGCGGAGAATATGGCACAACGGCGATGCCTTCTGATGCGCACATAGGCAATATTTCAACTTCGGCCTGACGTTTGACCAAGCTGTACATGGGTTGCAGCATCTCAATCTTAAGGTCCAATGATGCCGCGACCCGAGCCGCTTTCATCACCTGCCAAGCCGCATAATTGGAAACACCGATGTGACCAACGCGCCCTGCATCCACCATTTTAGCCAACACCTCATATGTCGCTTCGAGCGGAACGTCATCTGACCAGCGATGCATATACAGCATGTCAACGCGGTCCATATTCAGACGGGTTAGGCTTTCTTCGACATCCTTCGTTATCGCTTCGGGACTGCAGTCGCCGGTCGACGCACATTTCGTGGCGATGAACAGGTTGTCTCGATCTGTGGCCGCAAATTCGCCAAGCAAGGTTTCGGACTTGCCGCCAGTATACCCATGGGCTGTATCAAAGAAATTGATGCCCGCCTCCCGTGACGCATCAAACATGGCGCGGCTATCAATGGCGTCAGCCTTACCGCCCCACTGCATTGTGCCAAAGCAAAATTTGGATATCGGGGTGCCGGCGGGGGTGCGAAGTTCAGGTTTCATGCAGCAACATTGGCATGATCTGTCTGAGAACAACAGGCATTCTGAGACGCTGGCAAGTGGCATGTCTGGTCGATATTGTTTGTGGCTATCGATTGAAGGACTTTAGCGAGGTTGGAGCAGAAGACAAAAACCGCTTGATCGCGGAATGTGAAGAGAAGATCGCCGACTATATTGAACGCCGGGGCAGCAACATCTGGCAGCATCGGTCTAACGCTAAGGGGTATGTCCCTGGGTCGATCCGCTACGAGGTTCTGAAACGTGCCAAATACCGTTGCGAACTATGTGGCGCATCTGCGGAAGAGGTAGCCCTGCATGTCGATCACATCATTCCGCGCAACAAGGGTGGTCAAGACGACCTCAGCAACTTTCAAGCGCTCTGCATCACGTGCAACATCAACAAGCGTGACCTTGACGATGCAGACTTTCGCGGAGTCGCGGAAGCTTATGGGTATCGCGAGGCAGAATGCGTCTTCTGTGAGGTTTCTGCGGATCGGATAATCGCCGAGAACGAGCTATGCGACGCGATCAGGGACGGGTTGCTTGCTCACTCTCCGTACCACCAGTCGAAGCAACTCTTTGTGTGACAGCGCCGTCCGTGCTTAGCAGCACATTGAGATTCATCAGCAGTCCCTTGCGACTTAAAGATTCTTGATCTGCCTACGACTTTTGCCCATGGCTGCGCAAATTAAGAGGTGGTGGCAGTGACGCTCACAAGATTCATGAACGGATGGACGGTGGGAGCCGCCAGTTCACTTACCCCTACCCAGAAGAACTTGTTGCTCAATACGTCACTACCACTATTGAGTGTAAGCGAAGGCTTTTGTCTCTTATAGGGGGAGCGGGTGCGACTTTTTCCCCATACTGCGTTCTCGATAGCACGCAGATGTGTCCCGCGACTGTCTGGACATTCTCTTTCTGCCGGATGGTGAGCGGCTACAGTTGCCCAATACAAGCGACGGCGATTATGACCTGACGTAAAATGACCTTTATGCTTCTAAGCATTTCGCTGTGACGTGGTCAGCCCATCGATCCATGACGGCGCGGCGCTGTTCAAGCAGGTCTGACCGATTGTAGGAGCGTTCCGTCTTGCTGCCGATCTTGTGCGCCAGCGCCGTCTCTGCGAGGTGCCAAGGTTCTTGCGTTTCTTCGGCCCAAGTGCGGAAACTGGACCGAAAGCCATGCGGGCGGGCCTCGTATCCTTCTCGCGCCAGATAGTGGGCCATGGCCGCGTCGCTGATGGGCTTGCCTTTATAGGCGCAGAACAGGAACCCCTCCCGCGCGAGGGGCCGCGCCAATTCAACAACCCGCATCGCTTCGTCAGACAGAGGCACGCGAAACTGGGTGCTGTTCTTCATGTTCGCCGCCGGGATGGTCCACACGTCGCCATCGAATTGATCGACATGCGCAAAACGCACCGGGGCCGAACGGGTCGCGGTTAGGATCAATAAACGCAGCGCCAGTTCAGTTGGGGTGTCGCCCAAGGTCGCGTACAGCGCAGGCACTTCGGCCCACGGCATCGACGGGATGTTCTGCACAACGTGGCGCTGATTGCCCAGCCGCGCCCGCACACGCGGAACTATGCGCACGTCAATCTCAGGCAGTTCTGTTTCAGCATAGCGCAGCACTTTGCCCAGCCGATCCAAGGCCTTCGCGCTGGCAGATGTCTTGGTGCGCCATATAGGGTCAAATGCCGCGTGTATGTCCTCAAAGGTCAGTTCACGAACGTCACGCCGCCCCAATGCGGGCAGCACATGGACCTTCACAGGCGACAGCCAGCGGCCAGCGCGCCCGCTGTCTTTCAGATCGTGGCGGTTCGCCTTGAGCCAACGACCAACCCAAGCGCGCATCGTGTGGGATCGCGCGCCCGACAGCTTGCCCGGTCCTGCATCACGACGCTTGCGGGCCTCTTCCAGACTAACGGCGGGATATACCCCCAGCGATTTCTCACGGCGACGACCGTCAGCATCGGTGAAACGCAACGACCAAGATTTGCTCTTTCCACGTACGAAAAAATACAGACCCTCGCCGTCTCCGTGCTTGCCATCACCTAACTTTTCGACCATTGTTTTGCTTAACTTGTGCTTCATTTGTCTACCAATATGTCTACCACTTAGTTGTTGCGCTGTGTTACATTCTGGTACATGAAAAGCTACTAGAATGATATAAACAAGGCGAATTGTGTCACGGTGATACGGTGCGTTACACCTCATAGGTGCTTCTCGACCGCACCAATCCTTGCAGGGGAAGCCGGATTTTATGAAGAAACCCTTGCAAGACCTGTCTGCACTCGAAATCGGTTTATACGTGCTTTTGGCCGGCGTTCTGGCT